>CANGZM010000041.1 GCA_947458155.1 Synechococcaceae cyanobacterium
CGATCAAAGCGGGCCGAGGTTGTTGAGCCTGTCTTCTCATCGACATTGACGATGCGACCGTTGCTGAATTCCCACATGGCCTGAGCCTCATTCCAATGCCCCTTCTCGGCCATCAACATCTGCCGTTGTCCCATCCTTGAGAAGTCAAGTAGGGTGACATCCTGCATCGATCCGCTACGGAACTTACGGGCATAGAAAAGTTGAGTGAGCTGCCGGATCGAATCTCCATTTTCTTCTTGTTTAACTCGACCGAAGCGTGAATAAAGAATATTGTCGCCGCTTTGATTCGTAACGGCCTTACCAAGAGCCCGCTCCAAGGTTTGGGTGGCGACGAGATTGGTTCGGGGTACGATCAGATCATTGAAAAGAAAAGTGAGCAGGCTCATCGTCAGGGCCAAGGCCAGGGCTGGCACCACCATGCGGGTGGTACCCACACCCACACTGCGCAGGGCGGTGAGCTCACTGCTACCCGAAAGTCGGCTGTAGGCCAGCAGGGTGGCCATCAAGGTGGCCATGGGAAAAGCCAGGACCAGAAATCCAGGCAAACGCAACATCAACACCTGCACCGCCACCTGTGGAGGCAGACCGGATTCGGCCACCCGTCGCACCAGCTCAAAAACCACACCCACCGAGAGAGAAACAGCTGTGAAAGCCGCGATGCCAAAAAGCAGGGGACCCACCAGCTCTTGCAACAACCAGCGGTCCATCAAGGGCAGATGCCGCCAGCCGCCAAGGCTTCGCCATCTCCCCAGCAGGGATCGAAGCTTGGCTGGCAATTTCATAGGGCCCGGAGTAGCCGACTTGGATCTAATCAAAGCTGGAACCCCTCACCGAGATAGTGCCGACGCACCAAGGGGTCATGGGCCATGGCCAGGGAACTGCCAGACGCCAGCAGCTGGCCATCGGTAAGGATGTATGCGCGATCCGTGATCGCCAACGTTTCACGAACGTTGTGATCGGTAATCAGCACCCCCATACCCCGCCGGCGCAGGCCGGCGATCAACTCCTGGAGATCGGCAACTGCAAGCGGATCAACGCCCGCAAAAGGCTCATCGAGCAACAAGTAACGGGGACCATGGCCGCCTACGGCAAGCGCACGGGCCACCTCACAACGGCGCCGCTCGCCCCCAGATAGTTGAAATCCCTTGCGGCGTTGAAATGGGACCAAATGGAAGTCATGAATCAAGCTTTCCAATCGCTCCTGGCGCAGCGATCTAGGCGTCTGACTTTGCTGGAGCGCCAGCTCGAGATTTTCCCGCACGCTGAGATTGCGGAAGACACTGGCTTCCTGGGGTAAATAACCAAGGCCAAGCCGGGCTCGCTGGGGCATCGCCAGGCGGGTCACCGATACGCCATCAAAACAAACATTGCCCTCATCCGGCCGCAGCAAGCCCGTAATCAGGTTGAAGGTGGTGGTTTTCCCTGCGCCGTTGGGTCCGAGCAGTCCCACAACTTCGCCTGGATTGAGTTCGAGACTGACGCCACGCACCAAGGGCCTTCCTCCCAGGGTGATCGTGACCCGATCCAAGGCCAGACTCATGGAACCAAGGGGGAGGGCGTAGCCCCCTCGCGCATTTGCAGACGCAGCTTGCTGAACACCTGGCGACCGGCTGATGGCTCAGCCACAACGCGCTCGCTGTCGAGGAGATAGACAAGCCGTTCGGCGCGGATGCGTTGGCCATCGCGATCGACTACATCGACATCGCCACTGAGGACTAGACGACCTTCCTTGCTGAAATATTGGGCCTGGCGAGAGGTGGCCACCATGCCCTTCTGGGGATAAGTAATTCGAACATTGCCGATGGCAGTGACGATCCCGGTGCGGTTGTCGGCCTGTTGACGATCGGACTCAATGCTCACCATGCCATCGTCGCGAACAACGGCAGGAATAGGAGGGCCGGGCGAGGTAGCTGGGGCCGGGGAGAGATGGGCCGGGGCGCCAGGCGGCGGCGATGGCAGTTTGGGGTGAGCTGGTAGAGGAGCTGGAGGGGTCGCTCCGCGGGCCATCTGAACCAGTGGGTTTCGAGGAGCGAGCGGAAGCAGCGCTGCTGCAACGATGCCCAAGCAGGCGAAGTGGAGCGGACGAAGCAAGAACCGGGCCATGACAAAGGATGACTGCTGAATCTACCGGGGCCATTCCTGGCAGGGCTCAAGCCGAGGCAGGGATAAAGAATCCAGGGAAGATTGCTGCTGCAGGGCTCCTAGGCGCCGTTGGGATGATTGCTGGAGTTTCTGAATGTCAAGGCCAAGCTCACAGGGCTCTGCAGCGGCCAAGCGGCCAAGACCTTCACCAAGCAACACTGTGGCGCCCCTTTGATTGCCCCTCTCAAGATGGTGATGGGCCACGGCAATCTGGAGGATGGCTTGAAGTACCGGCCTGAGACGGCCCTGGGTTTCATGCCAGACCGCCTCAAAATCATCGTGACATACGTACCATTCGCCCCGATTGAAGGCGGCCACGCCGGAATGGAAGCGAGGATCCTGGAGGATCAACGCCTCTTCGGCTGTAAAGGAATTGGTGCCGCTCAACGAATCAGCGTTTAGCAGGTTTGCGGGCTGGCAACTTGCGTAGACGAATTGATTCGGGGGTGACTTCCAGCATCTCATCGGAGCCGATGTACTCAAGGGCCCTTTCCAGCGTCATCTGTACTGGGGTCTGCAAGGTGTCCAATTCCTCCGCACCAGCGGAGCGAATGTTGGTGAGTTGTTTGGCCTTGCAAACATTCAACTCAAGATCCTGGGGTCGGTTGTTCTCGCCAATGATCATTCCCTTGTAAACCTTCGTACCAGGTGTGATAAAAAATTGCCCCCGATCTTCTGCATTTTTGAGCGCATAGAAGGTAGACGTTCCTTCCTCAAAGGCAATCAGAACACCGTTACGACGGGCATCAAATTCACCTTGCATGGGGCGGTAGTCAAAGAAGGAATGGCTCATGATCCCTTCGCCGCGGGTAGCGCGAACAAAATCACCACGGAAACCGATCAAACCCCGGGCCGGCACAATGAATTCCAATTGGGTCCTGCCATCACTACTGGTTTCCATGTTCTGCATTTCGCCCTTGCGAATGCCCAGCTTTTCAATGCAGGTACCAACGGCCTCCTCGGGCACGTCCATAACCAAGGTTTCGAATGGTTCATGGGGGGTGCCATCAATAGTGCGGAAGATGACTTGCGGTTGACTGACTTGGAACTCGTAACCCTCGCGCCGCATAGTTTCAATCAGAATGCCGAGGTGCAGCTCCCCTCGACCACTTACCGAAAAGCGATCGGGTGAATCGGTGTCCTCAACCCGTAAAGCCACATTGGTAAGAAGTTCCTTCTGCAGCCGATCACGCAGTTGGCGACTCGTTACGAACTTGCCTTCCTTGCCTGCGAAGGGAGAGTCATTGACCACAAAGGTCATTTGTAGTGTCGGCTCATCAACCCGAATCAGGGGCAGGGCCTCAGGGTGATCGGGACAGGCAATCGTTTCACCAATGTTGACCTCATCGAACCCTGATACGGCAACAAGATCACCGGCACGGGCCTCGGCAATCTCAACCCGCTGCAATCCTTCAAAGCCAAGAAGCTTGCTGATGCGTCCACGCTTAATGCTGCCATCATCGCGAATCAGGGCCACGGTTTGACCACCGCTAATGGTGCCATTGTGTACACGGCCAATCATTATGCGACCCAGAAAATCAGAGTAATCGAGGGTCGTAACCTGCATCTGCAGGGGTTTGGCGGGGTCTCCAACCGGCGGCGGGACATGGCGCAAAATGGCATCAAATAGCGGCTTCATCGTGTCGCTTTCCGTGGCCATATCCGGCTTGGCATAGCCGGCCATACCACTCCCAAAAAGATAGGGGAAATCACATTGATCGTCGTCCGCACCCAACTCCAAGAAAAGGTCAAGAACCTTATCAACAGCTTGTTCTGGATCGACGCGGGCGCGATCAATCTTATTGACAAATACAATCGGCCTTAAACCTTGCTCTAAGGCCTTACGCAGCACGAAGCGCGTCTGGGGCATCGGTCCTTCATTGGCGTCAACAATCAACAGACAACCATCTACCATGCCAAGAACCCGCTCGACTTCTCCACCAAAGTCGGCGTGACCAGGGGTATCAACAATATTAATGCGAATGCCATTATAATGAACAGAAGTATTCTTTGAAAGAATTGTAATACCTCGCTCCCGTTCCAGATCGTTGGAATCAAGCACACAGGTAGGCACCGCTTCTCCAGCGCGAAAGATGCCGGATTGGCCCAGCAGGGCGTCGACCAAAGTGGTTTTGCCGTGGTCAACGTGGGCAATGATCGCAATATTGCGAATTGGGGCGCCTTTGCTGTCGCCGCTCATGATGTTCTCGGTTGGGAGGGTGGAAAATTCGAAACCAGGGCTGGTGCGGAAGACCGGCGTGCTTATCCGGCGTGCATATGTGGTTTTCGTCGCGCCAGGGTACTGAAGCGAAAATTGATTCTAGCTTGCGCACTGCCTGACTCAGGGGATCAGTCGCTGGGCTGGCTCAAACAGCTGCAAGGCCTCTGAGGACCCTTCAAAACGCCAGTGCCAGGGTTCGTAACTCACACCCTGATGATTGCCCTTGGGAAAGGAAAGCGTGAAGTGGTAGCGGCCTGCATTTTGGGACAACCACTGGTAGGCCGGTGTATTTTCAAAGTTCTGTCTGAGATTCGTCCCCGGTTGACCTCCGTCACCCAGGTCCACCGCATAGCCGGTGCTGTGCTCGGAATAGCCAGGGGGGGCGCTGACCTTGGCCCGGGTATGGGCATTTTGATTGCGTTCAGCCTTGACGTCGAAAAACAGGCTGCGTTGCAGATCAATCGAACGAAAAGCACTCAGCACCTGCAGGTCCACGCCGTCGCCAGCGGCGGCCTGTTGCATGGCAGTTAGGGCAGCAGCAGCCTCCGGCCTGAGCTGCAGGCCAGGCCCCAGGGCGACGAGGAGCCGGGAGGGAGCTTCTGGGTAAGGGAAATGGCCGAGCAACCGCCCATCGGCCGTGGGGCGGTCTCTCAGACCCGCCACCGGACCAGGCTCAAGCCATGGCACCATGCCGCCTTGGCGCAGGACGATCAGGCCAGCAAAAGCCAGCCCAACTAAAAATGCGCCGCCAAAAAGTCTCAGCCAAAGCAGTGGGCGACGGGGAACCTGAGCCCGGCTGCGCCGTGCCACGGGAATGTCGTCTCGAAACTGCGCAGGCGACACACCGACAAGCTTGGGTGAAGGAATGTTAATTCCTCGGCCCAGACCCAGACCCCTGCTCCGAATCGTGGTCCGGGTCTGGGTCTGGGTCCAGGTACTACTCCTTTGCCCGCCATCCCCATAAAAACGATTTCAACTGTCCGCGGGGGACAGCCGCAAAGACCAAGCCTTTGGTGTTACGTTTTCAAGAGAACCACTGGCTCTAAAAGGTTTCAAGATGTTGCGAGTCGCAGTTGTGGGCGGCGGCCCGAGTGGATCTTGTGCTGCTGAAGTGCTTGCCAGGGCTGGCATTCAAACCTGGCTGTTCGAGCGAAAACTCGATAACGCCAAGCCCTGTGGTGGGGCGATACCGCTATGCATGGTCGAAGAATTTGACCTGCCGGAATCAATCATAGACCGCAAGGTCCGCAACATGAAGATGATTTCACCCTCCAATCGAGAGGTGGATATTCATCTACCTAACAGCAATGAATATATCGGCATGTGCCGCCGCGAAATTCTTGACAGCTTCCTGCGTAATCGGGCTGCCTCTCTGGGGACCAATCTGATCAATGGCCTCGTTCAACGGATTGACACCGGCAAGAACCGCCAAGGTCCTTACACCATTCACTATGCCGACTATGCCGGTGGTGGACCAACAGGCGAACTAAAAAGTATGGAAGTTGACCTCATTGTTGGTGCCGATGGCGCCAACAGCAGGGTAGCTAAAGCCATGGACGCCGGCGACTACAACGTGGCGATCGCTTTCCAAGAACGCATTCGCCTGCCCAAGGAAGAAATGGCTTACTACGAAGATCTGGCCGAGATGTATGTCGGAACTGACGTCTCCCCTGACTTCTATGCTTGGGTCTTCCCCAAGTACGACCACGTTGCTGTTGGCACCGGAACGATGCAGAAGAACCAGGCCCTGATCAAGGGCCTGCAGCAGGGGATCCGCGAGCGCGCCAGCAACCGGCTTCTCAAGGGTGAGGTGATCAAAGTGGAAGCCCATCCGATCCCCGAGCACCCTCGCCCCAGAAGGGTGGTGGGCCGCATGGCCCTGGTGGGTGACGCGGCTGGCTATGTCACCAAGAGCTCGGGAGAAGGGATTTACTTCGCAGCAAAAAGTGGTCGGATGTGCGCCGAGGAAATTGTCAACGCCAGCGCCGGTGGCACGAGTATTCCCAGCGAGGACGACTTAAAAATTTATCTGAAAAAATGGGACAAAAAGTATGGCCCTACCTACAAAGTTCTCGAAATTCTTCAAAATGTTTTTTACAGCAACGATGCGGCCCGCGAGGCCTTCGTAGAAATGTGTGATGACGTCGATGTGCAGCGCCTGACTTTCGATAGCTACCTCTACAAGCGAGTAGTAGCCATGAATCCTTGGCAACAACTCAAGCTCACTTTCCGTACGCTGGCCTCCGTACTGCGGGGTCAAGCCTTGGCCCCATCCGGGTATAGACCCGTAGCTAGTGCCGTGCGCACGGAAGCGGAAGTCGCCCAGCTGTTGGCCCCCCCCGCAGGCCCTGGCAACGAAACCCAAGCCATCAATGGCATCGGCCCTGATCCCGGTTCAGCGTCTGCGACAGATCGACAACCGGTCCTCAGCCGCTGAGGCAGTTGAAATCTGCGAGCTGGGCTGCCTGATTGCGCAGGATGCCCAGCAGATTCAGCCGATTGCGGCGCACCGCTGGGTCGTCGGCCATCACCAGGACACTTTGGGGGCCATCGAAGAAGTCGGCCAGGGTGCTGGCGCTTTGGGCAAGACCCTGGGCGAGTGCCCCATATCCCGATCCATCTTGGGCCTGGGCATAGGGACGCAGCGTTTCAATTACGCCCAGCATCGCCGCCTCGCTCGGGGAATTGAACAGGTCCACATCAACCCTACCCTCGGGACCCAACGCCCCAAGATCCAGGTCTCCTTTGGCAGCCAGGCGTGATGCCCTTTGCACCACAGTCTGCAGGGCAGCCAGTTGGCCCTGGTGGCGCAGATCGGCCAGCAGCAGTAAACGGCGGCGGGCATCGGCCGGGTCCCCCAACAACCTGGCAGTTAACACTGTCTCGCCGGCAACCGCCTCGACCAGATCGCCATCAAAACCCTCCTCCTCTAGCTGGCTAACCAACCTCTGGCGCAGCAACTCGACCATGCTCGCCTCCAGGGAAATCGCATCAATATCAAGGTCGGGCAACATCGCCGCCCAGTGCCGGCATGAGCGCTGCAGCAGGGCCACCAGATCCAGGGTCCAGCCCCGATCCCAGAGAATCTGAAGGATCCCGTTGCCGGCCCGACGCAACCCATAGGGGTCTGAGGATCCACTCGGTCGCTCCCCCCTGGCAAAGCTGCTTAGCAGCAGTTCCAGCCTTTCCGCCAAAGCCACCACGGCGCCCGCATCGGAGGTGGGCAGGCTGTCGCCCGCACCACGGGGCAGATAGTGCTCTTGCACCGCCAGGGCCACGGCCCGGGGTTCCCCTTCAGCCAGCAGGTATTTGCCCCCCATCACGCCCTGCAGCTCCGGAAATTCCGCCACCATCTGGCTAACCAGGTCGTGTTTGCAGAGATGGGCGGCGCGGCGGGCCGCCGCCGCCGTCGGCACCGCCAGGGCCAGGGCCTCGAGCAGGGCATCCGTGAACCATTCGAGGCGCTGGGTTCGATCCAGCAGGCTGCCCAGTCCCTCGGCGAAGGCGACCCGATCGAGTTGATCGCGGCGATCGATGCTGGCCACGGACCGATCGGCCCGCACAAAAAAGGCAGCGTCGTCCAAACGAGCCCTCAGTACCCTCTCATTGCCCCGTCGAACCGTATCGGCAGCGGCAGGATCGCGGCCATTGGCCACAAACAGAAAGCGGGAAAGCAGCAAGTCCCGCGCTTCCAGGGCGAGGGAATCGGGCAGGGCACCGGGGCATCCCAAGGGCACATAGCGCTGATGGGATCGCATCACGGTGCTAAGCACCTCGGGCGGCAGCGCCAAATAGCGCTCATCAAGCGATCCGGTCAGCACCTGGGGGGCTTCGACCAGATCCACCAGCTCATCGAATAGGGCCTCCGGCAGATCGGGCACACCGGCGGCGGCCTGGGCCGCCGCCTTGATCTCGGCGCCAATGGTGGCGGCGCGGCCATCGCGATCGGCCATCACCGCCGCCGCAGCCAAGGTCTCGAAGTAAACATCGGCCCTTGCAATGGCCAGGGGTTGTTGGCTGAGACGGTCGCCCCGGCTGAGACGACCGCTGCTTACCACCGGATCGCAGTTGACCAAATCCACTGGTACCACCTCGTCGTCCAACAGGGCCACCAGCCAACGGACCGGACGGCTGAAGCGGCTTTCCCCCGCTCCCCAGCGCATGAAGCGGCGCCCCTGCAGCCCCCAGATCCACTCGGGAATCAGGGACTGCAACACCGTGGTTGTCGGTTGGCCGGACTCCAGGACCTGGGCGAAGACAAAATCGCCCTTGGGGGTAGGTCGCACCTCCAGGGCCTCGGCCGGCACGCCGCAGCGTCCGGCAAAACCAAGGGCGGCCGCCGTGGGCAAACCCTCCGCAAAAGCTAAGGCGGCGGGGGGACCCTTGCGATCCTCGCGGCGATCCTCCTGCCGGGTCGCCAGGCCCCCAATCAGAACGGCCAGGCGCCGCGGTGTACCCGTCACCCGCAGCTCCTGCCAAGTCAACCGGGCCGCCGCCAGATCGTCTTCAACCCGCTGGCGCAGCTGGGGCAAAGCCAACCTGACGAAATCAGCGGGAAGTTCCTCGCTGCCAATCTCCAATAAAAACGTGGCCATCGTCTCGAGCCGCCTTGCACCGACTGTATGGAACGACATCAACTGGCATGGGCAGCGACAGCGGTGGGGGCATCGCCGCAGCTGGTTCGCTAGTTTCAAGTACCAGCCGCCCCACTTCTTGCCGATGTCGTCGACCAAGGGCGCCCATAGCTCAGCAGAGGCGACAGATCATGGCAAGCCCACCAAGATCGAAACGCTGAAGGCTCAGAGCGGCCATCTGAAGGAACCGCTGGCGACGGAACTGGAGAACGACAGCCTCCATTTCACGGATCCGGCGGTCCAGATTCTTAAGTATCACGGCAGTTATCAACAGGACAACCGGGACCATCGCCAGAAGGGTCAAAGCAAAGATTGGCAGATGATGTTGCGGCTGCGCAGCCCAGCCGGTCGCATTCCGACGGCCCTCTACCTGGCACTCGACGAGCTGGCCGATCGGCTCGGCAACGGCAGCCTGCGGGCCACCACCCGCCAAGCCTTCCAGATGCATGGCATCGCCAAGGCCGATCTGCGGGAAGTCATCGGCACGGTGGCCCGAACCATGGGTTCGAGCCTCTCGGCCTGCGGTGATATCAACCGCAATGTGATGGCCCCAGCCGCCCCCTTCGAGGACAACGGTTACCCAGCCGCCCGACAGTTGGCCGACCAAATCGCGGATCTGCTGACGCCCCAGGCCGCCCAAGGCTCTTACCTCGACCTTTGGGTGGACGGCGACCTTAGCCATCGGATCCGGCCCCAGCCTGCGGTGCAGCAAATCATCGATCAGCAGCTTGAGGGAGCGGTTTTCAGCGGAGATCAGGCGGAACCCCTCTATGGGTCCACCTATCTACCCCGCAAATTCAAGGTCGCAGTGACCGTGCCGGGCGATAACGCCGTCGATCTGCT
This sequence comes from Synechococcaceae cyanobacterium, assembly GCA_947458155.1. Taxonomy (GTDB): domain Bacteria; phylum Cyanobacteriota; class Cyanobacteriia; order PCC-6307; family Cyanobiaceae; genus Cyanobium. The sequence continues at coordinate 9,841 of CANGZM010000041.1, forward strand.
CACCCAGGACATTGGACTGGTGCTTTTCACCGATCCAGCCGGTCGGCCCCGTGGCTGCAACGTCTATGTAGGTGGCGGCATGGGTCGCACCCACAACAAGGAGACCACCTTCGCCCGTTTGGCCGAGCCCCTGGGGTATGTGACGGCAGCCCAGATCCTGCCGTTGATCCAGGCGATCGTGGCCCTGCAGCGGGACCACGGCGATCGCCAGCACAGACCCCACGCGCGGATGAAATATCTGATCCATGACCGCGGTCTCGCCTGGTTCCAGCACGAACTGACCCGGTATTTCAGCCAACCCCTCCAACCCCTGCGGCGCGAGCCCAAACCCCGTCTCAACGATTACCTCGGCTGGCACCGTCAATCGCCAACTACATGGTTCGTCGGCTTGCCGTTGCTTTGCGGCCGACTGGAAGGGGAGAGGAAGGCCGGGCTGAGGCGCCTGGTGGAGACTTTTCAGCTAGAAGTGCGTCTGACCCCAAACCAGGATGTGCTGCTTTGCAATATTGGTGCCCACCAGCGCAGCAGCGTTAAGCAGGGCCTGGCCCAGCTGGGCTTTGCAGATCCCGGGGCCCCGGCCCCCCTGGCCCGCCACGCCATTGCCTGCCCGGCCTTGCCCACCTGCGGCCTGGCGATCACCGAGGCGGAGCGCATCCTGCCTGATGTCCTGGATCGGATCCAAACCCAATTCACCAACTTGGGCATCAACAAATCGGTGCTGGTGCGTATGACCGGGTGCCCCAACGGCTGCGCCCGCCCCTACATGGCTGAGATTGCCTTGGTGGGGAGTGGGGTGAACCAATACCAACTCTGGCTGGGCGGAAGTCCGGGCCTAACCCGTTTGGCCATGCCCGTGCTGGAGGCGATGCCCCTGGAAGCGCTGGAAAAAACGCTGGAACCCCTCCTGGTGGCCTGGCGTGATGCCGGCGGTCGTCGCAGCTTCGGTGACTTCATCCAACTCCTGCGGGCCGACGAACTCGAAGCCCTGGTTCTGCCTTCATGAGAAACGCCAGAGTGATCCTTGCTGCTGGCCTGGTCCTAGGGATCATTGGGGCTGGAATCAAGCCCTTGCTGGCCCAGCAGGATCCCCCCCCACCGGAACCACGACTCAAGAGTTACCACCCGGATGAGACCACCTGCCAGGGAGCTTTGATTCGCAGCAGCTTTGCCAAAAACCTGCTGCCCTGGGCGGATCAACCGGAGCCGGTGCTCGCCTCCCTGCGGCAGGTGCAGGCGGAGATGACCCGGGCCACCCTGGCCAGTTGTGTACGCCAAAATTTGATGACCCCAGCCCAGGCTGCGGCATTGCAAAGGGAACTGGGCCTGGGCGACCCACCTGGCACTGAAACTCTGCCTCAGCCTTCCGGCGCCGGCGCCCCGATCCGTCCGTAGTAGGCCCGATCCAGGCCCCTTCGCCAGGCCCAGAGCTGGTCTCCATAACTAAAATGCCACCATTCATTGGGGTGTTGCACAAAGCCGACCTCTTGCATCACTGCGGCGAGAAGGAGGCGGCGGCCATGCCAGAGGGCCGCCTCTGAATCAGGGTCCTCTCTGGCAGCCAGTGCGTAATGATCGGGCTCGGAGACTTGGCCGATGGCGTCGATGGCGCCGCCCATCTGCAGGGGCTGCCCAGCAGCATCGGCCAAGGTGAGATCCACTGCGGCACCGGTGCTGTGGGGAGGCGGAGCAGCAGGGTTAAGGCTGGGTGGGGCCCAAAAGCGCCCCACATCAAGGCCCACCGCTTCCCATTCGGGTCCAGAACCATCGGGATCCAGGCCCCGCGCCTCACACTCCTGTCGGGTGGCGTAGTCCACCATGAAGGCCTGAACAGCCACCGGCCGCCAGGCATCAAAAACCGCCAACTGATATTGGCTTTGGCGGCACCGCAAGCACTCCTGGGCGCGAGCCAGGCGACCCATCACACCCCGGCGCAGGCGGAAGGGACAGGCCTGGTCTCCGTAGGGAGCCCCCAGGCTGAGATAGGGGTGGGGCTCTAGCCGCACCAGGTCAACAAGCGGAACGAGTGGTTCTCCCTCGTCATCGATCGGAATGCCATTCCAAGGGCGCAGGGAGGTCATGGTGGAAATCGGCCCAGGGGGGCAACAACAATTGGGCTGGGGAGTGGGGAGTGGAAGTAGGGAGTGGGCCGATCTTGCCCAGTTGGCAATCACGGTAAGCGATGTGATAACTGCAAACTAAACACTGATTTCCAGAGCGCCAACCGAGAAAATCACGATGACAGTTTTAAGTAGCATGACTTCTATCTAATATCCCAAACTTAGCAGCACCTAATCATGATTTGCTTGCGCAGCTTACGGGAGTTGGCTCAGCAACCGTCGTCGCCTGCGGCTATGCGGAACCCCAACTCACCAAACAAGCTCGCCGCTGACAGGCCTCAATTCAACTGAGCGGCCTCCAGTTGGCGTTGGCGTTGCTCAGCCAAGGCCTGCTGCAGCAGGGGGTGGTTCTCCAATTGCGGGTCTTGCTCCAGCAACAGACGAGCCACCTGGCGCGACTGCTCCAGAACGGCGCCGTCATCACTGAGGCTCGCCAGGGCCAAATCGGGCAAGCCCGACTGGCGGGTACCTAGCACCTGACCCGGTCCCCTCAACCGCAGGTCCATTTCGGCAATCTCAAAGCCATCGGTGCTCCCGACCAGTACCTCCAACCGCTGGCGTGCCAAGGCTTGCTGACTGTCGTTGATCAAGAGGCAATAGGACGCGGCCGCCCCCCGACCCACCCGACCGCGCAATTGGTGCAACTGAGCCAGGCCAAAGCGTTCGGCATGCTCAACCACCATGACGCTGGCTTCTGGCACATCCACCCCCACTTCCACCACCGTGGTACTGACCAGAACCTGGCAATGGCCCCCGGCAAAGGCGCTGATGGCCCGCTGTTTCGCCTCGCTGGAGAGGCGCCCATGCAACAACCCCACCTGGACCTCCGGAAACACCTGATCAGCGAGGTGGCGATGAACCTCCACGGCCGAGCGCAGGTCCAGCTTCTCCGATTCCTCGACCAGGGGAAGCACCACATAGGCCCGCTGGCCCAGGGCCAACTGCTCCCGGATCAGCTCCCAAGCCTGGTCGCGCTCACTGCCCCTCAGCAAACGCGTACGAATCGGCGTACGCCCGGGGGGTAATTCATCGATCTGGCTGACATCCAAATCGCCATAGACCGAAAGGGCCAGGGTGCGGGGAATCGGCGTGGCGGTCATCGCAAGCAGGTGGGGTTGGAGCCCCTTGGCAAGCAGCCGATTACGCTGCCTGACCCCAAAACGATGCTGTTCGTCTACCACGACAAGGCCGAGACGCTCGAACTGGACCGGATCCTCAAGCAAGGCATGGGTGCCCACCAACAACTGCAACTGTCCATTGGCAAGATCTTGTAACAACTGCCGGCGGCGCCGCGCTGGCGTGGCTCCCGTTAGCAGGGCGCCACTAACCGCAAGTTGGGGTAGCCACTGGCCGATCTTGAGGAAATGCTGGGCCGCCAACACCTCCGTGGGAGCCATCAACACTCCCTGCCATCCCGCCTCGATCGCTGTGAGCAGGGCCGCGATGGCCACCACGGTTTTGCCACTGCCCACGTCTCCTTGCAGCAAGCGTGCCATGGGTTGGGGCCTGGCCAAATCGCCGTGAATTTCTGCCAACACCCGCTGCTGGGCCCCGGTGAGCTCAAAGGGCAGCAGCGCCAGAAAGCGCTGGAGCAGGTTGGCCTGGGCCGGAGCCAGCAGGGCCGGTGCGCTTTGGCGTTTAAGCCGTTCGCGCCGCAGCCCCAAGGCCAATTGCAGCAGCAGGAATTCGTCGAACACCAATCGGGTCCGGGCCGACTGCAGTTGGGCTTGATCTTCAGGCCGGTGAATCTGACCCAGGGCAGCGGCACGATCCATCAGCCCAAATGCATCCCGCAGGCCCTTAGGCAAGGGGTCCGGCCAGGCGGCCACGGCCGGCAGCACGGTGGCAATTGCTTGACGCAACTTGTCGGCCGTCAACCCATCGGTGAGGGCATAAACAGGGGTCAGTCGACCAATGCGATCCGATCGCACCGAACTGGATGGTCCCTCCAGCACCTCAATCAAGGGATCACTGAAGCTGGCGCCGCAGGGTCCCTCCTTGACGAGGCCGCTGATGGCCACCGTGGCCCCTGGGGGATACAGACGTTGTTGGGCGTGCAACCATCCCGCAGAGGTGAAGCGCCGTCCAGCAAGAAAACGAGAGATCCGCAGCCGACCGGTGCTGTCCTGGACGTGGAGTTCGTGGATGGAAAGATTCGGATTCCTAGGGCTGCAGAAGGCGTGGCTGCGACGCACGGTGGCCACAATCGTGGCGGTGCGCCCGCTTTCCAGGGCACAGATCCGCACCAAATTTGAGTAATCCAGGTAGTCGCGGGGATAATGTCGAATCAGATCCCGCACCAGCAACAACCCCAGACTCGCCAGCCGTGACGCCGTTCGCGGACCAATACCTGGCACCTGGGCCAAGGGCAGATCGGGCGTTGCCCCATGGGCGGCATTGGCCTCCCCTGGGGCCAAAGGTGCCAGGCGCAGCTTGGGCGGGGCTGGCGGCAGCACTGGGCGGTGACGCACCAGTAATTGATGCAGCCCCTGGCGTAGCTTCTGTACCAACTGCTGACGGCGCCCCAAGCTTGCGGCGGGATAGTCGGCAAATTGCTCAGCCAATTGATGGAGTTGCCCCTGATCCGATCCTGCGAGACCAGCCGGCAAGGTCTCGATTAACGAACGTCGCACAAAACCTGAGAAGCTTTCACAGCGACCTTGCAGGTCCCCAAAGCCCCGTTCTGCCTCCAGCCGGGAAGCCTGTTGCAGTGGGGCACACCAAGCCTCAAGGCCCGGACCTGGGGATGGGTCCGAGGAGGGGGGATTCACTCCAGGACAGGACGGTTGCGATGCAGATCCTGCAGCCACAGGCGCTCTGCCTGCCTGGCCTGCATCCTTCTCTGCAGCCGACGCTGTTGCTGGGCCCTTTTAAGCAGCTCCTGGCGTTGCTGCTGCAGTCGGTGGCGACAGGTGCGCAGGCGCGGCTCCTCCATCTCTAGATCGGTTCCCCTCAACAGCAAGGCCATGGCCACCGAGGCCGAATTGTTGTCACTGAGGGGAAAGGGTAAGGGCAACCTCAACAGGTTGGCCGGTGCGGCCAGAAGGTCGATCTGGCCTTGGAGAACCGCATCAAGCAGGCTCACTGGCAGCAGTGCACGGCAAACCCCTAAGCGCAATAGTTCGACATTGAGGGCATGGGAAAGGTTGCGCAGACGTCTGGCCAGGGCCTGTTCGATTCCCTCAAGCCACCGCAACAGCAGCACCGGATCCTGCGGCAGTCCATGGCCTGCGAAAGGGGAGGTAGAGGCGGCGGCCGATGCTGCAAACTGCTGTTTCTCGCTCGCCTCAAGGGAATCCGGAGGGAGCATGGTCTCGTTTGCCTCGGAAGGCGCCGCCAACGAAAACAACTCAAGCGGACTCAAGGGCAGGGACGGCGGCACAGCCGCGGTGTCTTGACGGAGCCGCATCGGTAAGGATGCATCCCGATGCTCTTGGGGCCGATCAACTGATTCTTCCTGCTCTGGCGCCGCCAACCACTCGTCTTCGGGGCCGGGCCCAAAACGAAATGAGCCTGCCTGCCGCCAACCGAACAGACCCACCGTGCCGGGAGTCGACAAACCCAGACTCACGGACCCCTGGGGCAGAGTTGGAGACCCATCATCGTCCTGGGTCTCGTCCTGGTCATCAGGTTCTGATGCTCGGACTTCCGTTGTCCAATCCTCCATGAGTTGCTGGCGCGTTTCCAGTCGCAGCCTTTGACGCTCCCGTTCCATCTGGGCGGCAAGTGGCACCAGCTGCTCTACCGTCAGCAG
>CANGZM010000042.1 GCA_947458155.1 Synechococcaceae cyanobacterium
AAATCCACCAGGAAGGGCCGCGCTACAGCCTCCAGCTCCGCTCCAGTTTGGCGGAACTGGTGCAGGATCTGCTGCCCGTCGATCTCTCCACCGCCGCCCTGCGCACCCTGGCCACCATTGCCCTCAAAAAGCGCATCCTCCAGTCCGACTTGGTCGAGCTGCGCGGCTCGGGCGCCTACGACCACATCAAGGAGCTGTTGGCCCAGGACTTCATCGAACGCAAACGGCAAAGCGACGGTCGCTCATTTTGGCTGAGCCTGAGTGAAAAATTTCATCGCACTTTTGCGATCCGTCCCGAGGAGGTTGCCAAGGCACCCCGACCGGCGCCGGACAGCACTGACACTCCGTCTTAGAATTCCAGAACCATCAGTCTCCTTGGTTCCATGCCGATCTTCAGTCAGCTCGTGGACGTGCTGGCGCGGACCTTGATGATTTACTCGGTCTTCCTGCTGATCCGGGTGCTGCTTAGCTGGTTTCCCAACCTGGATTGGGCCAGCAACCCCATCCTCAGCGGCCTCAGCTCAATCACCGACCCCTACCTCAACCTTTTTCGCGGCTTGATCCCTCCCCTTGGCGGCATCGATCTTTCAGCCTTTGTGGCCTTCCTGGCGCTGAACCTGGTGCAGAGCCTGCTGGAACAGGGCAAGATGCTCCTGGCCACTTCAGGGCTGGGTTGATTTTGCCCTCCTAGAGCGAAACCCGCATTTCGGCAAGCGAGTGCAACGATCAACTGATTGGTTCAAACCATTGATTGGATCAAACCATGATTTGGATCAAACCATGATTTGATCAAGCTATGGATTCGATTGATACGAGTGATACGAGCCAATCAAGCCAATCAAGGCAGCAGGGCCTCTTCCAGGGGCAATAATTCCTGACCCGGTGCCGCACCCGTTCTTACCGGCGAATTGAAGCCCCGCGCCTTGGCGCTGCGGACGGTAAAAGGGCCTGGGGTGCCGGCCGGCACAGCCAGCCTGAGGGCAAAAGGGGACTGGCCTGGGGGAATATCGCCAATGGAGCCCAGCCTGGTTCGATTGGGAAGCACCGGTTCGCCACTGGCATCCAAAATCAAGGCAAAGACATCGGTATCCCGCATGGTGCGAGAGCTGTTGTTGCTGACCTGCCCCCGCAGGGCATAACACGAAGCTCCGGAGGGACGGCGCTGCTCGGGCTGGCTGCCGACGTCCTGCAGCGGGCAAGGGGCGATAGTCACCTCACTGACACGCATTTCCAGGGCCAGGGCCTTGGCCGGAACCCCAAGCCAAAGCCCCAGCAATAGTCCTAGAGCAGCCAGCAGACGCCCAAGGGGCCAAACCAGCCGTGGCAGAAGATGGGTCACCGCAGCAATCCCTAACCTGATCAAGGCTAGGTACCTAAGCCCAGGGGTGTTATCTCAGCGGCGGTCTCCGCTGCCCGCAATCACATCCCGGGCCATCCGGCTGGCCAACTTGGCCAGATTGGCCTCGGCGATCTCATCGAGGCTGAGATTGAGCTCGGTGGCCAATTGGGACACATACCAAAGCACATCACCCAACTCCAGCCTCAGGCCCTCCAACGAGTCCGCATCGAAGTCCCCTGCTTGGTCGCGCAGCACCTTTTTCACCTTGTCCGCCACCTCACCCGATTCACCGCAGAGCCCCAGGGTGGGATAAATCGGATTGGCACCGGCATCGGGATAACGGGCCGTTTCCCGGGAGCGCCGCTGGTAGGTGGCGAAGTCCATGGCGAGCCAGGGCCGCAAGGGTCAAGATGGTAGTTTCCGCCATTGATAGTGAACTCCCATGGCCACGGTCGATCCGATGCGTCGTACCAAGATCGTGGCTACGATCGGCCCGGCCACCGAATCCAAGCAGGTGCTGCGCCAGCTGATCGAAGCGGGTGCCACCACCTTTCGCCTCAACTTTTCCCACGGCGACCACGAGGACCACGCCGAGCGCATCATCGCCATCCGCCAGGTGGCCCAGGAGTTGGGGGCGCACATCGGCATTCTCCAGGATCTGCAGGGTCCGAAGATTCGCCTCGGGCGCTTTGAAGCGGGTCCGATCTCCTTGGCCACAGGCGATTGCTTCACCCTCACCTCAAGGCAGGTGAACTGCAACCAAGCCATCGCCACTGTTACCTACGACAAACTGGCCGAGGAGGTGCACAATGGCTGCCGCATCCTGCTCGACGATGGCCGGGTCGAGATGGTTGTCGAGCATGTCGACCAGACCGACCAAAGCCTGCAGTGCCGTGTAACTGTCGGGGGAGTGCTTTCGAATAACAAGGGGGTCAACTTCCCCGATGTGCAGCTCTCCATCCGGGCTCTCACCCCTAAAGATCGCCGTGACCTGGCCTTTGGCCTGCAACAGCAGGTCGACTGGGTCGCCCTCAGCTTCGTGCGCAATCCCTCGGACATGCAGGAGATCCGGGATCTGATTCGCAGCCACGGTTGCACCACACCGGTGGTGGCCAAAATCGAGAAATTCGAGGCGATTGATTCCATTGATGCCATCCTGCCCCTCTGCGATGGCGTGATGGTCGCCCGGGGCGATCTGGGCGTCGAGATGCCGGCCGAAGAAGTTCCTCTGCTGCAAAAAGAACTGATTCGCAAGGCCAACAGCCTGGGCATACCGATCATCACCGCCACCCAGATGCTCGATTCGATGGCCAGCTGCCCCCGCCCCACCCGGGCCGAGGTCAGCGACGTGGCTAACGCCATCCTGGATGGCACCGACGCCGTGATGCTCTCCAACGAAACCGCCGTTGGTGATTACCCGGTGGAAGCGGTGGCCACCATGGCCCGGATCGCCCGGCGCATTGAGCGCGACTATCCCCGGCGAATCCTTGATGGCCAGATGGCCACCACCATTCCCAACGCCATCAGCCAGGCCGTCAGCAGCATTGCCCGCCAACTCAACGCCGCTGCGATCCTGCCCCTGACCAAGTCGGGAGCCACTGCCCGCAACGTCAGCAAATTCCGGCCCAGTACCCCAATCCTGGCGATCACCAGTGAGGAGACCGTGGCCCGCCAACTGCAGTTGGTCTGGGGCGTCAATCCCCTGCTGATCCCCGAACAACGCTCCACCGCCAGCACCTTCACCCTGGCCATGGGGGTGGCCCAGCAGAAAGGCCTGTTGCGGGAAGGCGATCTGGTGGTGGAAACCGCCGGCACCTTGGAAGGGGTCAGCGGCTCCACCGATCTGGTCAAAGTGGGCATCGTCTCGGCGGTGCTCGGACGGGGGATCGGCATCGGCACGGGTTCGGTGAGTGGCAAGGTGCATCTGGCCAGCTCCCCCGAGGAGGCGGACCGCCTCGTAAACGGTGAGATCCTGGTGGTGCGAGAAACCAATGCCGCCTATTTGGACGCAATCCGCAAAGCCAAAGGGGTGATTGTGGAAGATGAAGGGCGCGGGGGCCACATGGCGTCAATCGCCGAACGGCTCGGTGTGCCGGTGATTTTCGGCGTCGCCAACGCCACGGTGGATCTGCGTCAGGGCGAAATTGTGACCCTCGAATTGCTGCATGGGGTGGTCCATCGCGGCACCTAGAACCCCCACAGCCTCTTTCCAGCACCCATCCTGTAAGGGACCGCTTTGACCTCCCATGCCCCGCCGTCTGCCCCTGCAGGAAACCATCGGCATGGCCCTGACCACGCTGCAGGCCAATCGGCTGCGCAGCCTGCTCACCATGCTGGGCATTGTGATCGGCAATGCCTCCGTCATCACCATGGTGGGGCTAGGCAGGGGGGCCCAAAATCTGGCGGAAGGCCAACTCAGCACCCTGGGGGCCAATGTGCTCTTCGTGGTGCCAGGCCGCAATGACACCAGACGACAGGGCATTGATTCCCCCAAAACCTTGGTGCTGGAAGACGCCAAGGCGATTGCGGAACAGGTCCCGAGTGTGCGCCAAGTGGCCCCCCAGATCACCCTCAGTGAGGTGGTTCAATCCGGTTCGTTGAGTGCCACCGCCACTATCTCCGGCGTGACACCCGAATTTCTGCCAGTGCGCAGTTTTGAGATGGCCCAGGGCCGTTTCATCAACGCCAACGACATCTCCGGCGCCCGCATGGTCACGGTGATCGGCCCGGATCTGCGCGACAAACTGTTGCCAACCGGTGAGGCCATCGGCCGCCAGCTCCGCATCCGCGATCAATCATTCGAGGTGATTGGCGTCTTGCAGGCCAAGGGGGCAGTCTTCGGCTCCAACCAGGACGAAGCGGCCTATCTGCCCCTGACCACCATGGTGAGCCGCCTCAGCGGCCGCGACCCGACCTACGGGGTCAACCTCAGTTTCATCAGCGTGGAGGCCATCAACGAAAAGAGCACTGGAGCCGCTGCCTTCCAGATCACCAATTTGCTGCGCCAGCGCCACCGCATCTTGGGGGAAGATGATTTCGCCGTGCGATCCCAGAAGGATGCCCTGGCGATCGTCGGCAGGATCACCGGTGGACTCACCTTGATGCTGGCCGCCATCGGTGCCGTATCCCTGCTGGTGGGCGGCATCGGCATCATGAACATCATGTTGGTGTCGGTGAGTGAGCGCACCGAAGAAATCGGCCTGCGCAAGGCCCTGGGGGCCCGGCCCAGTGACCTGCTGCTGCAGTTTCTGGTCGAATCGCTGGTCCTGGCCAGTCTTGGTGGTGTGATTGGCAGCGCCCTTGGCCTGGGCACTGTCGCCCTGGTAGCGACATTTACGCCCCTGCCGGCTGCCATCGAAGCCAGCACGGTGCTGACCACCGTGCTCTTGTCAGGATCGATCGGCCTGTTCTTTGGCGTGGTGCCGGCCCGGCGGGCGGCGAGCCTCGATCCGATCGTGGCCCTTCGCAGCCTCTGAGCCAGGCAAAGCCAGTCCAGCAGGTCTCTGACACTCTTGCCACAGCCGCGCAGCATTGGCAAGAGTGAAGGATAAAAAAATCCTTAAGGCCGCAAAAAAGTCTCCTTTGCCACCAAATCCCCCTAAGCACTAATGGCTAGATGGTTTTCCACTGAAGCCGATGACGTTGGAGCGGACCGCCCTTTCTGATCTGGAGACCTCCGTTCTGGAGATCGAACAGGAATCTGGCGTCGGGGACCTCGTCTGCAGTTACCGCAATGGTTCAGATCGCATGGTGATCTTGCGGTGCCTGGGACCTGACGGATTTTTTCTCGAACGGGTGGTGTTTCCCTTCGAAATGCTCAATTTCGCCTGTCCCAAGGACAGCGAAGTCAAGATTTGGACCCATGGCCTGGGCGGCCCCGAATTGGTCGAGGCCCTCTTGGCCGATGACCTGATCCTGGATCCAGTACCGCCAAGCTTGGCGGCGGACGCTCGCTTCGCTCCTGGATTGACAGGCGACTTGATCGAGTCCGACACCAGCTCCCCCTGGTTGACCAGCCTCTGAAGACAAACCCAGGCGTAAGCGGATGGCTCCGGGTTCCCTTTACACTTGTTCAAAATCGCTTGGACCCAATGAAGCAGCGCTGGCGCTTACTTGCTCTCTGGGGTCTGCCACTTCTGCTGGCGGCGTTTCTGGGCTGGCAAATCCTCTCCGGTGGTGCAACCCGCTTCCGACCCACGACCAGCGCTGCCGATGGCACTGTTGAAGCAAGCTCCCTCGCCAGTGGCCGCAACACCGCTGTGGCTCGCATGAGCTACGGCCGTTTCCTTGATTACGTCAAAGCGGGCCGGGTGACCGCCGTTGACATTTTCGATGGCGGTCGTACCGCTGTTATCGAAGCAGTCGACCCTGACCTGGACAACCGGGTGCAACGCTTGAGGGTCGACCTGCCCGGCGTGGCACCCGAACTGGTCAACAACCTCAAGGAGCAGGGCATCAGCTTTGATGTCCATCCGCCCCGCGCCCCTTCCCCGGTGCTTGGCCTGCTGGGCAATCTGCTTTTCCCCCTCCTGTTGATTGGCTCACTGATCTTTTTGGCCCGCCGTTCCTCCGGCATGCCCGGTGGCCCCGGCCAAGCGATGCAGTTCGGCAAAACCAAGGCCCGTTTCCAGATGGAGGCTGAAACCGGTGTCAAATTCGCCGACGTGGCCGGAGTTGAAGAGGCCAAACAGGACCTTGAGGAGGTCGTGACCTTCCTCAAGACCCCTGAGCGCTTCACCTCGGTGGGGGCCAAGATTCCCAGGGGAGTGCTGCTGGTGGGCCCCCCGGGCACGGGCAAAACGCTGCTTGCCAAAGCCATCGCCGGTGAGGCGGGCGTTCCCTTCTTTTCGCTTTCGGGCTCCGAATTTGTCGAAATGTTCGTGGGGGTTGGCGCCAGTCGGGTGCGTGACCTTTTCAAGCGCGCCAAGGAAAACAGCCCTTGCCTGATCTTCATCGATGAAATCGATGCGGTGGGCCGACAACGGGGCGCTGGCATCGGTGGCGGCAACGACGAACGGGAGCAGACCCTCAACCAACTGCTCACCGAGATGGATGGCTTTGAAGGCAACAGCGGCATCATCATCATTGCCGCCACTAACCGCCCCGATGTGCTCGATTCGGCCCTGATGCGTCCCGGCCGTTTCGATCGCCAAGTCAGCGTCGATGCCCCTGACATCAAAGGCCGCCTTTCGATCTTGAAAGTCCACAGCCGCAACAAGAAACTCGCCGAGGCTGTCTCGCTTGAAGCCATTGCCCGCCGCACTCCCGGCTTCACCGGCGCCGACCTGGCCAACCTGCTCAACGAAGCCGCCATTCTCACCGCCCGCCGCCGCAAGGAGGCCACCACCATCACCGAAATCGATGATGCGGTCGATCGGGTGATTGCGGGCATGGAGGGCAAGCCCCTCACCGATGGTCGCAGCAAGCGGCTGATTGCCTATCACGAAATTGGCCATGCCTTGGTGGGCACCCTGGTACGCCAACACGACCCGGTACAAAAAGTCACCCTGATTCCCAGGGGCCAGGCCCAGGGACTTACCTGGTTTGCACCCGATGAGGAGCAGAGCCTGGTGAGCAAGGCCCAGTTACGCGCCCGCATCATGGGGGCCCTAGGCGGTCGGGCCGCTGAAGATGTGGTCTTTGGTCATGCCGAAGTCACCACCGGTGCCGGCGGCGATATTCAACAGGTGGCTTCGATGGCCCGTCAGATGGTTACCCGCTTCGGCATGAGTGACCTGGGACCCCTTTCCCTGGAAGCCGGCAACCAGGAGGTTTTTCTGGGCCGCGATCTGATGACCCGCAGTGACGTTTCCGACGCCATCGCCAACCGCATCGATGGCGCCGTGCGTTCGATAGTGCAGGACTGCTATACCGAAACCGTGGCCCTGGTGGCATCCCAAAGGGACTGTATGGATCGGTTGGTGGAATTACTGATTGAGAAGGAAAGTCTCGATGGTAATGAGCTACGCCAGATTGTCTCTGAATACACAACCATTCCAGAGAAAGATCGCTTCTCACCCCTGCTTGAAGAGGAACAGGCCGCAAAGCCCCTGGAACAACCCTTGGCTGCTCTCTAAATAGAACTCAATTCCTGTCTGGCCCCTTCCAGCCCTTCAGGAACCGGCAATAATAAAAAGCCTGTCATTTCCTTTAGGAAATGACAGGCTTTTTTACTGAAAATAAGGATTTGCCGACGGTATCAAACCGGCTTGATTGGCCGTTTGTCGATCACTTTGTCAATCAGGCCGTAGGCCTTGGCTTCCTCTGGTGACATGAAAAAGTCGCGATCAGTATCCGTCTGGATGCGATCGAGGGGCTGGCCGGTACGCTCGGCCAGCTCCCGGTTCAGCTTGTCTTTTAGATAGAGAATTTCATCGGCCTGAATGCGAATATCACTAGCCTGGCCCCTGGCACCGCCCAAGGGCTGGTGGATCATGATGCGTGAATGGGTGAGGCTGCTGCGTTTGCCTGGGGTGCCGGCACAAAGCAGGAAAGCCCCCATGCTGGCGGCAAGTCCAACACAAACCGTCTGGACATCTGGCTTGATGTGCTGGATCGTATCAAAAATACCGAGGCCGTCATAGACAGAACCACCGGGGGAATTGATATAGAGGAAAACATCTTTCTCCGGATCTTCCGCCTCCAAAAACAACAATTGCGCCACCACACGATTTGCGGACTCGGCGGTCACGGGCTCACCCAGAAAAATGATTCGCTCGCGCAGCAGGCGCGAATAGATGTCAAAGGCACGCTCTCCCCGACCCGACTCTTCGATCACGATCGGGATCATGGCAACCATGGCGGCAAATTGACACCATCCTACCCAGGCTGCTTACCCCCTTGCTTACCCCCCGGCCGAACCCCCAGGCCCTTGGGCAGCAACGGCCCAGGGGCCCTACCTCAGCTAATGGGTTCCGCAGCGCTATGGTCGCTGCATTCAGAAGGCCCATCCTCGTGAGCGCCGCTCTCACAGTTGCTGACAGCAAACGCGCCTTCCATGGCGCCTTTTCCCATGTGATCAGTCCGCTTTACCGCCGGATGATCGATGAGTTGCTGGTCGAACTGCATCTACTCAGCCATCAGCGTGGTTTCCAGGGCGATGCGCTGTTCGCCACCGGATTGGTCCAGGTGTTCGACAGCTTCTCCCGCCATTACCGACCGGAAGACCAGCGCCAACCCCTGTTTGAGGCCCTCTGCGCCTCCTCCGGGTTTGATGCGGTCGAAATCCGTCGCCTGCACGACCAGGCCATGGCGGCGATGGGCCACCATTCGGTGCAGGAAGTGAAGCAATGGATCGACAACGAGGGGGCTGGATCGCCCGAACCGGTGGCGACGGCCCTGGCCGCCGTTCGCCGGCCCGATTTCCATTACTCCCGGCTGATGGCCGTTGGCCTGCTCAGTCTGCTGGGCCAGGCCCAAGGCGCCCAAACCTTGGACCCCATGGCATTGAGGCAGGAGGCCCATGACATCGGTGCCTCCATGGGGCTACTGCGAGAGCGCGTCGACAAAGATCTGAGCCTTTATGCCACAAACTTGGAAAAAATGACCCAGGCCGTCGAACTCATGGAGGAGACGGTGGCGGCTGAACGCCGGCGCAGCGAACGCCGTCTGCGCACTGAGCCAGAGTCAGTCCTCCCCGCAGCCGACTGATCGGCACGAAGACCGTCCGGGCCGTTAGTGGTTCGGTCAGGGTCCAGAGCTGTTCACTGCTCCGGACCACGGCGGGAATCTCTGGGGGAAGCAAGCCCAGTTGATCGAGGGCCTGGGGCCTGGCCCGCAGCTGCAAGGTGCGCTCGCGCGGAAAGGCCTGGGTTGGCATCAGCCCCACCTGGGCCGGCGCCGGCCCGAGGAAAAACAACACCTCCGCATCTTGGCCGCGGGGGGCCGCAAGCCAGCGCCAGCCCCCCACCACCGCCCCATCACTGCGGCGCCAGGCCATGGCCAGGGGATTTACCGGGGGCGTGGGGCTTCGCTGGGCCTGGGGCGTGGTGCCAGCCGCTGTCTGGGGTGTGGTGCCAGCCGCGGCCTGGGGCCTTCCAGGGGCGAGGGCGAGCGGGGCGGGAGCCTGCGGGGCAGGTGTGGCTGGGGTCGTTGGCTTGCCGGCTGCGCTGGGGTTGGTTGGCTTAGGGGCAGCGAGGGCCAAGGGGATCGGCTCGAATCCCTGCTCCCGCAGGGATTGGGCCAGGCGCTGCAGCACGGGCTGCCAGGTTTGGGGAGGTTGCCGCAGGCGCACCTGGAGTTCGAGGGAGGCCTGGAACGGGCCTTGGGGCTGGGGACGCAACCGCAGGCGGAAAGGGGCGAAGCGCAGTCCCCGCAGGCGTTCTGAATCGAGGCCGTAGCGCAGGGCCAGGGGCTCACGGATCAGCTGCCTCGATAGCAACCCCTCCAGCAAATCTTGCAGTGACCCACCTTGTACCTGCAGCAACTCGTCGGGGGGCAGGGGCAAGGCCGCAGCAAGGGGGGTGACTGGGGGGGCCTCGGTGTCCAGCTGGGCCAGCACGCCATCCACCGACGTGGCCTCACCCTGCCAACTCAGCCCCTTGGCTTCGAGGCTGAGGGTCAGACAACCTTCCTGAAAGCGCTGCATCAGGGGGGCCAGGGGACCCGCCATGGCGCTGAGGGCGGTGGGATTCCAAAAAACGGCCTGGTCCTGGCTGAGCCGCTCAAGGCAGCGGCTGTGCAGGCCGCGATTGCGCCGTTGCTGGGGCCTGAGGCTGGCGGCCAGGGATTGGCGCGAGAGCTGATCGGGGGCCACCACCATCAGATCACTCAGCCGCAGGGCTTGGGGAGGCAAGGGTTTGCTGAGCTCAGCAGGCCAGCCGCTGGCCTGGAGCACCAGCAACGGAGCCCCTTGCCCCTCTGGACCCCAGATTTGCCACCAGGGGCGGGTTTGGCGCTGCCAGAGCGCCTCGCCAAGGCCCTCACCCAAGCGTTGCTGCCACAGCTGCGGCAGGCGGCGACCGGGGGTGGCGGGGAAACTTTGCACAAGACTGGCGCCAGTCATCAGCTGCTCCAGGCCCTCGGCCCTCGGCCTGGGCCAGCGCCAGAGGGCCAACGAGGGCAACAGAAGCAGCAGCGCGATCAGTGAGCTGGTCCAGGGCAATGGGGGCCTGGGCACAGTTGCAAGGGCCATGCGCCGACCTGGCTCCAGTGGCCTGGCAGGCCCCTGGGCCCGTTTCGTCAAGCGCGCCAGGGCAGTTGGCCAGCGCCAGGTGAGACGCCTCATCCCTTATCGACGCTTTGCATGGCGTTAATGAAGCATTCCAAAGCGAAGCCTGCGGGAATCAGCACGGCCGCTGTTGGATCAGGATGACGATCTTGCCATGGCTGCGATAGCCAGCAGCCAAGGCTCAGCGACGGTTGCGTACGGCGCTGTCGCGGCGGCGCTTGTCCCGCCAATCCACCGCCGAGAGATACACCACACCGCCTGTTACAAACAGCAGCAAAGCTGATGCCACCCCGGCCAGCAGGGTGGAAGTGCTGGGTACGAACTCAGAAATTGATGCTGCCATCACCATTGCGTCCCCAAACCGTCATGGCGATCGAGAAAGTGAAGATGGCGGCGAGGGAGGCCCAACCCAGGGTGATCAGCATGAAGTTGCTGTGCAATGAAACCCATTGTACCTAGGTTGGGGACCACTGGCTTCCGGCGCTGTGCCATGAGCACCACCCCAACCCTGACTCCCGAACGCACCCAGGCGCGGGAGCAGCTACGCGAGCCCTATCCCCACTTCCGGGTGATCGTGCTCAACGACGACTTCAATACCTTTCAGCACGTGGTGGACTGCCTGGTGCGCCATATCCCGGGCATGGTGCCGGATCGGGCCTGGGAACTGGCGCACCGCATTGACGGTCAGGGTTCAGCGGAGGTCTGGAGCGGTCCCCAGGAGCAGGCCGAGCACTACCACCAGCTGCTTAGCGCCGAAGGGCTAACGATGGCTCCCCTGGAACGCACCTGAGCCAACACTATGGGTCGCCTGGTCATTACCCACAGCACCTATCTCGAAGGCTTGATTCCCCTGTTAAAAACGTTGGCCCGGGAAGGTGGCATCAACACGGTGACCCCGGCCGTGATCAGCCGGGTGCGGGGCCGCAGTGAAAGTATGCGACTGAGGGTGTCGACCCCGATCACGGGCGGATTCAAGGTGGTGGCCAGGCGGGGAGCCAGTGCCCAGGAGGTGTTCGTGGTCACCGACTGGGATCGCCAGAGGCTGCAGGAACGTCTGGACCATCTGGCCGGCTGATCAAGGTGGTGGGGGCGGCCCGTTCGTGGACGGCGGCGGCCGTGAAGCGGGCCCAAGCCCCGCCATCACGGAACCAGCCATCGCCGCCCATGGGCACCAGTTCATCCGGCTCCAGCCCCCAGCGCTGGTGCAGATAGGTCCGACAGGCCCCCAGATCCAAGGGTTGCCCGCCCCCTTGAACCAGCGCGAACCGCAGGGCACGGATGCGCACGATGCCCCCCTCTGACTCCTGAATCGCTTCCTCCAGCAGGAAGGTGCGAAAGGGGGGGGCGGGATCGGTTTCGAGGGGGTATTTGCGCAAGTAAAGCTGCCGGGCCCGGGGAAACACCGGCCCCGGGGCGCGGCTCAACAGCAGCTCAAAAGCCTTTTGAAAACTGGGCTGGTCAGCGCTCACGGTCAACGCGTCAGGGGACATTGGCAGCACACTTGGCTCGCAAACTGCGGGCCATGGCCGCTTCAGGGGCCGGGCCGGCGCTCTGCCACGGGCCGGAGCCAGGGGTCTCACTGAGAACAGCACCGTTTACGGCAAGGCTGCGGCTGCCGAGATCACGGCGCATCAGAGCCCCTGAGCCGCAATCGAAGGCCAACTGGGAAAGCACCTCCCAGCGGGTGCTGGGGCCCATGCCCATCGGTTGGCGATCAAGGCGGCCCAACAGAAAGCCCACCTGCACCTTGCCCGCGCCGATGGACTGAAAGCCGTTGTCGATGCCGCCGGGGGGCACCAGCACGCACACTGCAACGGGCCGTTGCTGCACCCAACCATTGCCCTGACGCACCGTGGCGGTGGGACCGGTCTGGGGGCGGCATTGGCTGGACCAGTTCCAGGGCAGGGGCTGGATCGACTCCTGGGCCAGGCTGGCCGGGGCCCAGGAGGCCGGGGCAGCGGCCAAGCAAAGACCGGCACCCAGTCCAGCGCCAACCCTGGTGATCAAGGCCCGGACATCAGACAGGGTCCGGAGCCAACGGGGGGCTCGCATCAAGGGGGTGGAAATGGGCTCAAAGGGGTGGACCGCCGTGCCGTCTTGCCCCAGTGTTCGACCTGGAGGAACCAGTAGGGGGATCAAGGGCGGGGCGTCGTTTCCAGCTCAAGGCCGGCTTACGTTGCCGTCGCTGCAGACCCCCCGTGTCGAAAGGGAGTCAGATCAGAAACTGTGAAAGGCAGTCACCAACACAGCAGTCCGAAAGCACTGTAAGGGAAGTTTCCCCCCTTAGGGCAAGGGCCAGATCGAACGCACCTCCTGGAGCTTGGCCTGGGCCTCCTGCTGCAACGCCTCGTGGCCGCTGGACTCCAGCAACAGGGTGAGGTGGCCCAGCTTGCGCCCCGGACTGCTCTCGCTTTTGCCATACCAATGCAGGTGGGCACCGGGCAGGGCCGCCAGGGCCTGGCAATCGGCCTCGTCGCGCTCTTGCGTGCCTTCCCGCCCCAACAGGTTGACCATCAAGGCCCCGGGCACCAGCGGCTCGGGGGAGCCCATCGGTAGCAGGGCCGCCAGCCGCAGCTGCTGGCCAAATTGACTGCAGGCACAGGCCTCAATCGTGTAGTGGCCGGAATTGTGGGTGCGGGGGGCGAGCTCGTTGACCTGCAGACCGGCGGGGCCAAAGAAAAATTCGATTGCCAGCAGGCCGACGTAGTCGAGGGCCGTGAGCACGGAGGCGGCGATATTGCGGGCGAAGGCCTCGACGGCGTGGTTGACGGGGGCAGGGAAGAGCACCCAGTCGCAGACCTGCTGCTGCTGCTGGGTCTGGACGAGGGGATAACAAACCACATTGCCGTGCTGGTCGCGGGCCGCCACCAGGGCGAGCTCCATCTCGAAGGTCACCAGCTCTTCCAACAACCAGCCGGCCGGATCAACGGTCGCCAGCAGCTCTTCTAAGGCCTGCTGGTCGGCAATCGGCAGCGTGCCCTTGCCGTCGTAGCCGCCCCGGCTGGATTTGGCCATCAGGGGGAATTGGAAACCCTGGGGCAGTTCGGGCCGCCGCGGCGCAGCGGCCTCCAAGGCCCCTGGTGGAATGAAAACACCGGATTGGGGCGATTCCAGGGCCTCCGGCGGCGCTGGTGGCGGCTCCAGCACCTGCTCCAGGGGACACCAGCGCGGGGTCGGCAGGGCAAGTTTCTGCAGCAGTTCGCGCTGGGCCCGTTTGCTCATCAGTGCAGCCAGGGCATCCAGATCGGGGAGAAAGCGAACGCCGCCCTGGCGCAACCCCTGCAGGGCCTCCAGGGGCACCCACTCATTCTCGAAGGTGATGACCTGGCAGCGGCGGGCCAATGCGGCCGTGGCTTCGACGTCGTTGGCATCTCCCAGAACAACGCTGCTGGCCAGGGCGGCGGCCGGATCGTTGGCACTGGCGGCCTGCAGATGCAACTGGAGCCCCAGTCCCGGGGCCTCCTGCGCGAGCATCAAAGCCAGCTGGCCGCCCCCCACCACACCAATGGAGGAGACCGCTGGCGACGACAGGGGGGCTGGGTCTGGTCGGTCCTGCACCATGGCCGGGCGGCAATCTCCCCATGATGTTCCCCAGCCGGCGGCTTGTTATGGGGTGGGTGAAGACCGCTAGCCCACCAGCCGATCGCCACTGACGAGGGAACGCAGCAGGCTGAGCAGCAGCACCAGCACGAACAGGGCCAAGCCGACCGTGCAGGCGTAGCTGATATCCAGCTCGCTGAAGGCCAGGTCGTAGACGTAATAAACGACCGTGCGAGTCGAATCGGCCGGCCCTCCCTGGGTCATCAAAAAGACCTCCTCAAATACCTTGGTGGCGCCGATGGCGGCGATCACCGCCACCAGGGCCACGTAGGGGCGCATCAGTGGCAAGGTGATGTCGAGATGGCGGCGCCAGCCGTGGCTGCCATCGAGGGCGGCGGCCTCGTATAGCTCGGCGGGGATGCCCTGCAGCCCGGCCAAAAAAATCACCATGTAATAACCAAGGCCCTTCCAAAGGGTCACCAGCATCACGGCGGGCAGGGCCAGGGCCGGCAGGGTCAAAAAGCCGATCGGGGTGAAGATTGGGCCCAGCAATGCCCCCAACCAGCCATTGATCAGGCCGTTTTCGGCATAGAGCCAGCGGAAGGCGATCGCCGCCACCACCAACGACACCAACACCGGCGTATAGAAGGCGCCGCGAAACAGGGCCATGCCGGGCAGGGGTCGGTTGACGAGCACCGCCAGGGCCAAAGAACCCAGCACGATCGGCGGCACGATGCCCAGCAGATACAAAAAAGTGGTGACCATGACGCGCCGCAGCATCGGATCGGCGACCAATCGCCGCAGGTTTGCCGCACCAACAAACTGCAACGGCTCGCCGAGATCGAGGCCGGTGCGGCTGAAGGCCATCACCAAAGCCAGCAGCGCCGGAATCAAGACCGAGATCGCCAGCAGGATCAGCGCGGGGGTCAGGAAGGCCCAGGCGGTGGCGGTGCCGGCAGCGGTGCTGGAGGGGGAGGGGGCTGGGGAGCTGGGGGGCTGGGACTCGGGCATTGGAACATTGTCGGGGGTGGGGTTAAGGCCTGTTGGCCTTGGAGACCCTTTGGCTGCGGCTAGTGCATCACTTAGCATCGGCCTGAACTTGTACGGCAGCTTGGCGTTACCTATCCACGTAAGAGATATTGTTGCCACAGAACAAACCTCATGCTTTGAAGCACGCTTACCCGCAAGCGTCTTTGCCACGTTGAAGCGGGCGGCTGAGCTGCAAGGGCGCAGCCTCTCTGCGCCGATGCTATTAACGAGGACGCCACTGCCTTCTACACGAAGCACCAGTTTCAACCGCTGGTGAGTCGTCCGCAGACGCTGTTCCTGCCGATGAAGACAGCCCAGGACTTGGTCAGCACCTAGGGCCTTCGGCCCCGGCGCTCGCAGTCGATCAGCGGGTTCGCATAAAGGGGAAAGTAGGGTTTCACTAATCAGGTTCCGCCTCTGGGGTTTGATTCAGGAGGGCAAGAAAGGTTTGAAACCGGGCTCGATTGATGTCTGAGGGGTCGAGCTGGACTCGGGCGGAAAGCACAGCCGTTTGATGGAGGCGCTCAAGGCTTTCTCTTTGGTGTTCTCTTGCCATGGCCTCC
>CANGZM010000043.1 GCA_947458155.1 Synechococcaceae cyanobacterium
GCCCTGGACCTGCCCGTGCTGCCGGCCAGCACGTATTGCGAGGCGGCTGGCCTGGTGTTGGCCCTGCGGGAAGGCCTCGATCCAGGGGCTCTTGTGCGCCCGTTGGGGATGCTTGGGCCCGAGAACCCCGGTTTGCCAAGCCAAGCCTCTAGGCCTTAGGCCAAGCCTCTAGGCCTTAGGCCAAGCCTCCAGCCCTTAGGCCAGCCGAGGGGTCGGATGGTCGATTGCCATTGCGCCGCTCTTGGCGCAAGCCAGAAAAGATGGCTGAATCTGGGCTGACTGCAGGGATGCAAAGAGCCTCGGTAAGGGTTGAATTTACTTTGGGGTTATGCTCAGCCATTGTGAATGATGTTATCGATGAGCACTGCCCAAGCGCTGTTTAAATTGCTCGGGTTGACCGAAAAAATTCGTTGCCTTGATATTGGTGCTCTTGCCTTAGGTGAAGAGGTGGATCCCTGGATGAACTTGGCCCGAAATGAGGGATTGGCAGAGGTGATTGGGTTTGAACCAGTTGAGGAAGAGTGTGCGCGGCTCAATGCCGCCCATGAATCACACCAGGGAGTCATTCGCTATCTGCCTTTTGCCATTGGCGATGGCGCCAGCCATTCGCTCCGCGTCACCAACATCCCGATGACCTCATCCCTGTATGAGCCGCATAATGAAACGATTGATCTATTCAGGAATCTGGGAGAATTGATGCGCGTTGAAAAAAGGGTTGAAGTCGAAACTAAGCGACTCGATGAGTTACTCGCCCTTACGGGAGTTGTTGATTTTATCAAGCTCGATATTCAAGGCTCCGAGTTGATGGCACTGGAGAATGCCAAGACCGCACTCGCCACAGTTGGAGTTGTTCAATGTGAAGTTGAATTCGTTGAACTCTACCAAGATCAGCCGCTGTTTGCTGATGTCGACAAGTTCTTGCGCTCGCAAGGATTTTGCTTCCTCAAATTTGCCTACCTAATGGGCAGGCCATACAAGCCATTGTCTTTAAATAGAAATCCTAATAATGGCATCAGTCAGACCCTTTGGGGCGATGCTATTTATGTGAAGGATTTCCGTCAGCGGCGTCTGCATGATTCGCGTGTGCTTCGAAGTGCTGCCTTCGTCTTGCATCAAATGTATGGTGCCTATGATTTGGCCCACCTGTTCATCGAAGAGCTAGACCGACGCGATGGCTCCTCTCTGGCATCGGACTATCGCTCAATCATTCTCGGATTGCCTAGTCAACCCAAGCCGTCACTTACTTTAAAGCTGCCTGGTGATGTTTCAATTATCGTTCCCGACAGCCTGGAGATGATTACTCCCTATGTCTTGATGGAGCAATTGGATTGGTTTGAAGATGAAATCAAATTCGTGCGTGATCTCCTTAGACCAGGACAAGTAGCTATCGACATTGGCGCTAACTATGGAGTTTATGCGTTAACAATGGCCAATGCCGTTGGTGTTGATGGCAGGGTCTTCGCTTTTGAACCAGTTGCGAAAACTGCTGGCTACTTAAAGCAGAGTCTTGATGCCAATAATTTCAAGCAAGCTGAGGTGTTGCAGCTCGCCATTTCCGTTGCGCCAGGAACGGGAAGGATCTCAACCCAGCCACAAGCAGAGCTGAATGCGCTCGTCGACGGATCCAAGCTTGAATCTTCCGAAGAGGTGCGGCTAGATTCTCTTGATAATTTCTTCAGCGGTCGTACTGATGTCGATTTTCTGAAGATCGATGCCGAGGGCCACGAACAGATGATTTTAGATGGCGGTCGTGATTTCTTTGGCCAATATTCTCCGCTTGTCCTTTACGAGGTGAAGGAGAATTCGGGTCTTCATCTTGAACTTGTCGAATCATTTAATAGCCTTGGCTATGACTCCTATCGGCTTTTGCCCGGGTTGAATGTGCTTGTTCCCTTTGACCCATCATCATTTTCAGACGATTATCTCCTCAACCTCTTTGCTTGCAAACAGGATCAGGCCTGTCAGTTGCGCTCGCAGGGCAAGTTGGTGCTCCAAGAGGAATGGCAGGGGGATCAAATTGTTTTAATTTCTGACAATGATTGGACTGGCGTTGAAGATTACTTTGCAAGCCTATCGTGCCCACAAGAGTGGTTGATGAATTGGCGTAAACTGCCACAAGATTCTGATCTGATTAAAGCTATTGCCTTGTATCAAATAAGCAGAAATCAAGGGCAAACACCGCTCAGGCGCGCTGCCGCACTGCGTCAATCTTTTGATCTTTTCAAGGCTATGGTTGATGATTTACCCACACCCTCCAGGCTCTCCAGTCTTGCCAGAGTAGCCCAGGCGTACGGTGCTCGCTCCGTGGCCGTTGAAGCACTTAAAAGTTTGCTTGAATTTCTATTTATGATTGCTCAAGTCGATGTCGATGAGCCTTTCCTTCTGCCATCGCACAGGTTCGATTCCATCCCGCCAGGTGATTCACCCGTGAACTGGCTGGGTGCCGCTGCTTTGCAAGAGCAGGAGCGACTGGAGACCTTCTCATCCATTTACTCGGGTGAAGCATCCCGCGAGCGTCTAGAAATGATCGCCTCCTTGGGCTTCGCCAGTGACGAAATGACCCGGCGGCTTGCCTTGCTCAATCGTCGCCGGGAGGCTTCAGCGGCCCAGGGGCTCGATGTCATTTAGCTGCCAGGTTTTGCTGAAGTAGGGCTCGGTGGGGCCATAAAAGCGGAAGTAGCTGAACCAGCCCTGGCCCGGATTGGTCTGGATCCAGTTGGCGGCTCCAGCCGGCCGCACCGGGCCGAAAACCACATCCACCGATCCGTCGGCGTTGCGCACCAGTCCCGTTTGCCGTGAGCTCAGATCGGCGGCCCCCTGGGCGGTGATCAGGGGACCGCGGCTGACGTTGTCGTAGAGGGTGATGGACCAGAACTGCTTAACTGGCGGATAGGCAGGTACCCGCATGCGATAGGTGCGGCCCCCATCGAGCCATTGGCCCTGGCTGTCTTTCGAGGCTTCCAGATAGGCCTGTCCGAAGCCAACGATGCGGCCCTGCATCCCCACCGACATACCAATGGCCTCGTAGAACCAGGAGCTGCGCTCATCCAATTGGACGCGTTTGCGGTCGGGGCTTTCCTGATCCAGCTCAAAGCGCTGGGCATACTCCCAGTGTTTGCCGGGGTAAACCGTGACTCCGGGGGTGCGTTTGTCGAAGGCCACCGTGCGGGCCATCAGTTCGCCCACCTGGGCGGCGTCCGCCAGGATGCGGCTCTGGCGGGCATCGGGTTTGAAAGGCTCTCCGGGCACCAGGCCCAGGGGCGCCAGCATGGCAAACATCATGCGGTCCCTGGGGGCAACGGGCTCGTTGGCGTATAGCTCGCTCAACATGCGCCAGTAGTCCAGGTTGGCAGGCTGGGCCGATTGCCAGGGGCGACCGCCCACGGACTTATAAGCCGTGGCGGGGGGATTGGCCCGCTGGTTCCAGCCATAAACGCGGTGCTGGCGCACGGTGGCCTCGGCCGCTGCCTTGTCCGGCGACAGGCCCCTGGTGCCGAACCAGACCTGGTTGCTGGGGGAGCGCACGATCCGGTAGCCGGGGGCCTCCACGGCGGGGCTGCCGGGGGGCAGGATCAGATACTTGCCCCCCAAGCCCTTGTCCGGACCCGTCTGGCCCATGTCGGTGATCGGTTGCTGCCAGATGTCCATCACGCCGCCGGCGGTCAAGCCGGCGGGAACTTCCACCACCAGGGGCCCCTGGCTGGCCAGGTCCCAGAAACTGAAGGCGTAGAGGGTGGTGATGTTGGGGGTCAACATGCCCGCCTTGTCCTTGAGGTTCTGAAAGAGCAACACCTCGCCGTTGGCGGTTCCCAAGCTGCGGCGCTGGGCGTCGTAAAGGGCTTTGAAGCCGATGGCCGGCAGGGCCCAGAGATAGGCCTGGGTGGCCCGTTGGAAATCGAGCTCGTCGTAGAGCTTGGCTGCGGTGGCTTTTGTTGGATAGCCGTTCTCCAGCATCAAGGGGCCAAGGCGCGTGTTCACCGTGCTGAGGCCGCCTCGAGTTGGGGCAACTGGGGTTGATTCAGCGGCCTGGGCCCTGCCGACCCCGGCCCATCCGCCGCTACCGAGGGCGGCGATGACGGCAAGGGCCAGGCTGAAGGGCTTGAGGCGCGGCCGGGGGTACGACAAGTTCACGGGCGGGAGAGGCAGGCAGCGCAAGCGCAGCCATGTTGCCAACGCCAAAAGGCCAGCTGCGCGATGGTTGCGCCCCAGGCCTGTTTGGGCCCCAAATCTTGCGTGCAGCGCCAGATCAACGTCAGGATTTTTTGGGCAATAAAAGCGTGAACACGACCCGTCCAGCCCAGCCTTGGGGCCCCTGCTCCGGTCCCTCCGCCCAGTAGCGCACGCCAGCGCCGACGCTGACCAGTTGATCCCCCAGCTTGAGGATCTTGGTCACCACAAAATTGATGGGCACTGCCAATTGCTCGTTCTGCCAGTCGTAGCTGGTTTCGGTCTGCAGGGTGGCGGTCCAGGCAGTAGGGGTGGTGTAGCTGATGAACGGCTGCACAAAACTGTTGTTGACGTCGTCGAGCCGGCCCCGGTTCTGCACCGACCACAGGTGGTTGGCCAGCACACCGACGGTCCAGCGCCCGCTCTGTTTGAGCACCACTCCGGTGGGGCCGAGTGCCCATTGATTGGCGGTGGTGAAGGTGTTGGTGCCGGTGGGCAGCAGGGCCACTGGACCGAGCCCCCAGATCAGGCCCCATGGGCCGGGGCGGCTGGGGGAAAGAAACAGACTCTGCACTGTGTCGCCAAAGTCAACACCGTTGTCAAAACGGCCCTGATTGATAGTGCTGTTGGCATCGCTCTGATGGATCACCGGCAGGATCGTGCGGGAGATCAGATTCCAATCTTTGCTGAGGTCGATCGGCACCACCGGCTGGATGTTCAGCGTCAGGCGATTGATGTCTTCCCTGGCGCCGATGCGATCGTCCCAATTCCATTGGAAAGGAATACTGACTAAGGCCGCCACCGGATTGGCCAGCTGTTGGGCTAATGATGCTTCTGTTTTATCTAGGGCTTGCGTGGCTTCTTGCTGCTCAGGGCTGGGTTGCTCCGCAGTGGGCTGTTCGGCAGTGGGCAGTTCGGCAGTGGGCTGTTCGGCCAGGGTGATCGGTGCCTGGGCGATCCCCCGGTCGGCGGGGGGCTCGGCCCCGAGGCCAGCCATGGCGAGGGGTGCCCCAAGGGCGTAGGCGGCGATGCCGCCAAAAAGGACTAGCCTCGACCAAGAAAGGCGCTTACTAAAGGTCCTTGGAACAGCACAAGATGGGCTGGCTTGGTCAGCCATGGTTGAAATTGCTGGCGGGTTAATACTCCCCAGGCTCAAGCCTGGGGAAGCCCATAATGCCACTTCACTCAACCCTTGGGAATCCGTATCTTCTGACCGGGATAAATGAGGTCAGGGTTCTCAATAACTTCCCGGTTGGCGGTAAAGATTTCGTTGTAACGGGATCCATCTCCTAATTCTCGTTCGGCAATTCCCCAGAGGGTGTCACCTTCTTTCACCAGCACGAAGGTGGAATCTCCAGGGGCCCCAAGACCAGCGGCCTCGACTTTGGCGACGCCTTCTACATTGCCCGCCATCAACACCGCCTTTTCATAAGCTGCGGCATCTTTGGCCGTGCCGCTGATCGTGGCGGTGTCACCGTCAAAAACCACGTCGAGATCGCTGATGCCAGGATTATTGGCATCGATGTGTTTCTGGAGTTTTTGGGCAATGGTGATCGAATCTTCACCACGATTGAAGATTTTTTTGCCGACATTAGCGGCGAAGTCAAACAGGGGAACGCCCATGGTCAAGACTGGCTGGCGTCCCTACAAAAGCACCCCCCAGGGGCCATCGCCAGGCGCCGGCGATCGCGAATACCGGCGCTCAAGCCACCAGGGTCAGGAACCCCATCAGCCCTGCCGCCAGGGGCCTGTATCCCACTGCGGCGAAACCTGCCTGTCGAGCCAGCTCCATCTGCTGCTGGGCGGTGGGAAAGCGGGCCAGGCTGGTTTCCAGATAGGCGTAATGGTCTTTGAGGTCTACCAGGCTGGCCATTGGCACGACAATACGGCTGAGATAAAAGTGTTGAAACTGGGCCGCCCACACCTCGGATTGCCCGCCTTTGGGGTTGGGGCGGTTGAAATCCAGCACGGCGGCCCGTCCGCCAGCGCGCAACACCCGTCGCAACTCAGCCAACCCCCGGGCCGGATCCACCAGGTTGCGCAGGCCATAGGCCATCAGGGCCCCGTCGGCCCAACCAGCGACCAGGCCCGTATCTAGGGCATCCCCTTGTTCGAATCGCAGCGGCAGCCAGGGTTCTCGGGCCGCCCTCTGGCGGGCCAGTCGCAGGGGGGCCGCCGCCGAGTCAAGGCCCAGCACCTGGCCGCCGGGGCGCACCTTTTGGGCTAGGAGCAATGCCCCATCGCCGGTGCCACAGCACAGGTCCAGGAGCCGTTGCCCTGGGCGAGGATTCAGCCAGGCCACGGCCTGCCGTTTCCAGAGACGGTGGCCACCCAGGCTCAGCAGGTCATTGAGCCGGTCGTAACTGGGAGCAACGGCCTCAAATAGCTCGCGGACCGCCTCTTGATCACCGGGGATCATTTTGGCCTTGCGATACCAGGGGCAGCACGATGGCATCGAGGCTCACCCAGGCCTCCTGTTCATCGGGAAGGTGTGGCAGGACGGTGCTGGGCAGCCGCTCGGGACTGGTGAGGGTGAGCACCATCACGGTGGCCAGGCCCACTGCCGCCGAGCACACCATGCAACCTGCCAACATCAGCGAAAATTCCTGCCGATCGGTGGCGGACTGCATCAATTGCAGGGCCCAGGCCACCAAGGCAACCACTGCAACCACCATTACCACAGCCAAGATGGTCAGTAATGGGGCTGCTAGGGGCGTCAGGGGGATCACGGCAGACGACCCCACGGTCGCAATTCATGTATCAATGTAACGACGGCCCCGAAGCTTCCGCGAAGGGCGCTGTGCTGGATTCGAGGGGGCGAATCGCCAGGCCCCTAGCCCGCAGATCCTCCTTGATCTCGGCCACCGTCAGGACCCCGTCATGCAGCAGCGAGGCCAGCAGGGCGGCGGCGGCTCCGCCGCTGTCCAGGGCCAGGGCGATGTGGTCGATGCAGCCGGCTCCGCCGGAGGCGATCACCGGCACCGGCACCGCTTCCACCACCGCGCTGGTCAGATCCA
The DNA here is from genome assembly GCA_947458155.1 of Synechococcaceae cyanobacterium. Lineage (GTDB taxonomy): Bacteria > Cyanobacteriota > Cyanobacteriia > PCC-6307 > Cyanobiaceae > Cyanobium. Next base: position 7,185 of record CANGZM010000043.1, read on the forward strand.
GGTCATAGCCGGCCTGGGTGCCGTCCCCGTCCATGGAGGTCAGCAGGATTTCGCCGGCCCCCAGGGCCACCACCTGGCGGGCCCAGGCCACGGCATCTAGACCGGTGTTCTCGCGTCCGCCCTTGACGTACACATCCCATCCCGGTGCGGCTCCGGCGGCCCGTTCGGCGGCGGTGCGGCGCCTGGCATCGATGGCCACGACGATGCACTGACAGCCGAACCGTCCAGCCCCCTGGCCCACGAGCTGGGGATCCCGCACGGCGGCGGAGTTGAGACTCACCTTGTCGGCCCCGGCCCGCAGCAGCTCAGTGATGCCATCGACGCTGCTGATGCCACCACCGACGGTGAAGGGAATCGTGACGGCATCGGCGGTGCGCCGCACCAGGTCCACCAAAGTGTCCCTGCCTTGGTGGCTGGCGGCGATGTCGAGAAACACCAGCTCATCGGCCCCGGCCGCCGAATAGCGACAGGCCAGTTCCACCGGATCGCCGGCATCGCGCAGGCCGAGAAAATTGACGCCCTTGACGACCCGACCCTCCGCCACGTCCAGACAGGGAATGATGCGTTTGGCCACCATCGGCGCCAACCCCCCAGAGCTTCTCGGTCCAGCGTGTCAGATGGGCCTGCGGCCCTGGCGCTGTTAAGGTTTTATACCCTTTGCCCCTGCCCCAAGCCATGGCCCAGGCCGCCATCACCATCGGCTCCAAAGTGCGGGTGCTCAGGGTCCGCGACCGCATTCCCGCAGACCTCGTCTCCACCCTTAAGGCCGATCCCACCGGCACCGTGAAGGGTTACCGGGTCACCGACGGCAAGGGCATCGGCGTGGTTGTGGACCTCAACGGAGGCGGCACCACCTGGTTCTTCGACGACGAAATCGCCCCCGCCTGAACGGCCCCTCCCTGCGGCGAGCACCCGTGACCGAACCGACCCCAAGCCAAGCCCCTGCGAAAAAGAAGGGCAGCGCCACCCGCCAGATCCTTGGCATGAAGGGGGCGAGCACCACTTCCAACATCTGGAAAATCCGGCTGCAGTTAATGAAGCCGGTCACCTGGATCCCCCTGATCTGGGGTGTTCTCTGCGGCGCTGCCGCCTCAGGCCATTTCCAGTGGCGCCCCCAGGAGGTGCTGGCCTCTTTGGCCTGCATGTTGATGAGCGGTCCCCTTTTGGCCGGGTACACCCAAACCCTCAACGACTTCTACGACCGCGACATCGACGCCATCAACGAGCCCTACCGGCCGATCCCTTCCGGGGCGATCCCCTTGGGGCAGGTCAAGCTCCAGATCATCGTGTTGCTGCTGGCGGGTCTGGGTGTGGCCTACGCCCTTGATCGCTGGGCAGGCCACACCACGCCGGTGCTGCTGTTGTTGGCCTTGGCTGGTTCGTTCGTCAGTTACATCTATTCCGCACCGCCCCTCAAACTCAAACAAAACGGCTGGTTGGGCAACTACGCCCTGGGCGCCAGCTACATCGCCCTGCCCTGGTGGGCGGGCCAGGCCCTATTTGGCCGACTCACCTGGACAACGGCGCTGTTGACCCTCGCCTACAGCCTGGCGGGTTTGGGCATTGCCGTCGTCAACGACTTCAAGAGTGTGGAAGGGGACAAAGCCCTTGGGCTGCAGTCCCTGCCGGTGGCCTTTGGCATCAAGCGGGCCAGTTGGATCAGCGCCGCAATGATCGACCTGTTCCAGTTGGCCATGGTTGCAGTATTGATCGCGATCGGTCAGAATCTGGCCGCTGTGATTCTGGTGCTTCTGATTATTCCCCAGATCACCTTTCAAGACATCTGGCTGTTGCGCGATCCGGTGGCTTTTGATGTCAAATACCAGGCCAGTGCCCAGCCTTTTTTGGTGCTTGGCATGCTGGTAACGGCCCTGGCGATTGGCCATAGCAGTTTGATTGTGGGGAATCTGGCCCTTTGACTCGCCTGGATCCCGATCAACGACTTCCGGATCCCCGCTGGGGCCCCGCCCTGCGTCGCCGTGAAAAATCAGGCCGCCTGGCTCCCGTTGCTAAGTCCAGTGGTCGCCCTGCCACTCTCTGGAGGCCGGCCCTGCTGGCAGGCGGTTTGGGAGTGGCCGCGGCCTTCGGCCAAAACCTGTTGATCGCCGGCGTCGATTCCCTGCTCCCCGATGCCCGCGGCATTGGCGCTTTTTCGCGACCGGGCACCCTCACCATCCTGTCGGCCGATGGCGAAGTGGTGTTCAAGCAGGGTCCGGCAACCCGGGAGAAGCTGCCCAGCGGCCAGATGCCCCTGTTGCTGCAAAAGGCTTTCGTGGCCGCTGAGGATCGCCGGTTTTATCAGCACGATGGCGTTGACAACGTTGGCATCCTGCGGGCGATGCTGCGCAACCTCAGCCAGGGCTCGGTGGAGGAGGGCGCCAGCACCATCACCCAACAGCTTGCCCGTACGGTCTTTCTCAGCCAAGATCGCACCCTCTGGCGCAAGATCAAGGAGGCGGCCCTAGCAGGCAAGATTGAACGTCAGCTTCCCAAGAAGCAGATCCTTGAGCAATATCTCAATTATGTCTATTTGGGTTCGAGTGCCTATGGCGTTTCCGATGCCTCCTGGGTTTATTTTTCTAAAAAACCAGATCAACTCACCCTGCCTGAAGCTGCCCTGATTGCCGGCTTGCCACCGGCTCCTTCCGTTTACTCACCCCTCGTCAACACCAAGCTGGCTCTGGAGCGCCGCGCCACGGTGTTGAGGCGGATGCGCGAGATGGGCTATATCGACGACCGCCAGCTTGAAACGGCTCAAGCCGCGCCCATCGGTCTTAAGCCCGCAGAACCAAAGTATTTCGTCAATCCCGCCCCCTGGTTCATTAGCTGGTTGGAGCAGGAGCTGCCCAAGGTCCTAACCAAAGAGCAACTTGAGCTGGGCGGCCTCACGATCCATACCGGCCTCAAGCCTGAATGGCAGGCCCGCGCCCAGGAGGCTGTAAATACATACGCCTCAGGCGGCATGGAAGGCGCCCTGGTGGCCATGGAGCCCGGAACCGGCTTGGTACGGGCCATGGTGGGCGGCACGGATTGGGAGCGCAGTCAGTTCAACCGGGCCATTCAGGCCCTGCGTTCGCCCGGTTCCACCTTCAAACTTTTTGCCTATACAGCCGCCCTGCAATACGGCATGCGGCCAGAAGACACCGTTGCCAATCGCGAGCGCTGCTACCAGGATGGTTGGCCACCCAGGCGGTTCTGCATCCCCGGTAGCGGCGGCCGCGTCACGCTGCTGACGGCCTTTACCAATTCAATCAATCCCGCCGCCGTGGCTACGGCTGAAAAGGTGGGTTATCCCCGGGTGATCGGCGTTGCCCGCAATCTTGGAATCACCGGCGAGATAGGGGAATACCCCTCCATGGTGCTTGGGTCCAATGAGAAATATGTGCTTGAAATGACGGCCGCCTATGCGGCGATTAATAACCGTGGCTTGTATGTGGCACCCACGCCCTTCGATCTGATTTATGGCCCCGATGGCGCCTTGATCTGGAGTCGACGCCAGAAGGCCAAGCCCCCCCGTCGCGCTGTCAGCAGCGATGTGGCCGACGCCATGACATACATGTTGCGAAACGTGGTTCGCGCTGGTACGGGCCGCCCTGCGGGTCTGGCCGATCGGCCGGTGGCGGGCAAGACCGGCACCGCCGAGGGGGGCCGTGATCTGTGGTTCATCGGTTCGATTCCCCAGCTCACCACGGCGGTTTGGTTTGGTTACGACGAAAACTGGAAGACCAGCAGCAGCAGCGTGCAGGCCGCCTACGCCTGGAACTCCTTCATGTCGAGGATTGTCAATGACATCCCCGTTCGCGAATTTCCCCCCAAGCCAGAGCTCACCGGCGAATTCATCCCCTATGTCCCCCCCAAGCTGCCCAATAAGGGCAAGGACAAGGACAACACCAGCCAACCCACCCCGAAAGCTCCCGATCGCTGGGAGCCCCCGTCGAGTTGGACGCCCCCCGCAGCCGAGCCCAATCGGACCGAAGAGGCACCCCGCCGTCGCTGGACACCGGAGCCCATTGATCCTGTCCCCCCTGAGCCCGGTGCCGCCCGCCCAAGCGTGCCGCCGGTCCAAGAACCGCCCCGCTGGCAGCCTCCCGCCCGGGAAGAACGCCCCTGGCAACCTCCCGCCCGGGAAGAACGGCGTGGCGAACCAGCTGCACCCACAGCTGTCCCTGCACCAGCGCCGGCCCCCGTCGCTGCCCCTGCGCCGACTGCGGCCCAGGCCCCGCCGCCGCCGCCGCCGCCGCCGCCGGTGAGCCCGCCGCCCCCCCTGCCCTAGGTAGGCCCCAACCCTTGCCCCAGGTCGTCTGGATGCCGGGGTTCCAGGACGGCGGCGTAGAAGCCATCACCAGCCTGGGGTGCCGGCCACCATTGATGTTGGTGAAGCAGCTGCCAGCTGGGATGGCTGGCCAGAAAAGCTCTTACCACCTCGCCATTCTCCTGGGGATGCACGGTGCAGGTGGCATAGACCAGGCGTCCAGCGGGCTGGAGCAGGGGCGCCAGGCGTTTGAGCAGCCGCTGTTGCTGATTGACCAGTTCGGCAATGGTGTCGGGCTGGATTCGCCAGCGGGCATCGGCATGGCGGGCCAGGGTTCCCAGCCCTGAGCAAGGCGCATCTAGCAGAATTCGATCAAAGTAACCGCGCCATTGGGGCCGTATTTCGAGCAGGTTGGCGGCGTCGGCCGCAAGCACTTGCAGGCTGACCATGCCTAGACGCTCGGCGTTGGCAACCACCTTTTTGAGCCGAGCCTCGGAGCGATCCACCGCCCAGATTTCGCCCTGATCATCCATCAACTCCGCCAGTTGGGTGGACTTGCCTCCAGGGGCGGCGCAGGCATCCAGAACCCGCTGCCCCGGCTGTGGTGCCAGCAGGGGGGCGATGGCCTGGGCAGTGCGGTCCTGAACGCACCAGTGACCTTCCTTGAAACCCGGCAGCCCCCGGAGATCGCCGCTGGCCGCTGCCAAGCACAGGCCCCATTCCTGGTCGTCCAAAGCCCTGGCCGTCAGCCCTGCCGCCCCAAAGGCCGCCAGGACCTGCGCCGGGCTGCTCCGCCGTCGGTTGATCCGCAGGTCGAGGGCCGGGGGTGTGTTGCTGGAGCGTCCAAAGGCCTCGGCCTCTTCCGGGCGGCACCATTGCAGCAGTTGGGTCGCCAGCCAGGGGGGTAGGGAGTGGCGCAGGGCCAGGCTGTCGGCCGCCGCGTCGGGTAAGACCAGTCCCTGCCAAGGGTTGAGGGGCCGTGTGGCATCGGCCTCGGCCTTATGGGGGTTGTGGGCCCGGGCCACGGCCCGCAGCAGACCATTGACAACTGGAGCCAGCCGGGCAAAGCCCGCTTCTTTGGCTAGCTGAACGCTGGTGTTGACGGCGGCGGAGGCGGGCACCCGGCTGCTGAACAGCAGTTGGTAGAGCCCGACGTGCAACAACCAGCGCAGACGGGGTGGCTGGCGGTTGGCCTTGAGCCGGCCGTGGGCATCGATCCAGGCATCAAGCAGTAACCGCTGGCGGATGGCCCCGTAGGCCAGTTCGGTGGCCAGTCCCCGATCAAGGGGCGCCAGGTTGGTTTTTGCCAGTTCCCGTTCCAGGGCGTTGTCCGCAAAAGCCCCCGCAGCTACCGCTTCCAGCACCTTCCAGGCCAGGCGTCGGGGGGCGAGACCGTCGGTTTCCGTCGTAATGGGATCTTGGGGGCCTTTCACGGCTGCTGCTCGCTTTGGCTCTCGCTGCGCCAGCGATGGCTATGGAGGGGTAGTCGGCCCTGGAGGTCCACCGCAATGCCCTCAGCCAGCAGCAGATCTCTCTGCATCCAGTCGCTGCCTTGGCGCGACAGGGTCATGGCGAGGCGACCCTGGGCATTGACCACCCGGTGCCAGGGCAGGGGCGAAGGCAGGGGCAGCCGCCTGAGGGCCCACCCCACTTGCCTGGCGCATCCCCATTCGCCCATGAGTTCCGCGATCTGGCCATAGGTGGCCAGTTGGCCGAAGGGGATGCGGGCGACTTGTTCGTAGACCCTTTGGTCGAAGCTGGTTTCCTTCATCGGCTCCATCATGGGACGCAGCGCCATCCTGGAGGAGCCGTCTGGCGGCTTTTAACCATGCCCCTGCTTTCACGCCGTTTCGAACGTATCCAGTCGGTCCTTGATCACCGCATGGCCGACCTCACCGTCTTTTTGGAGCAGGTGGAGAAACCGCACAATCTTTCGGCGATCTTGCGTAGTTGCGATGCGGTGGGAGCGTTGGAGGCCCATGCGGTCTGCCGCGCCGGCCGTCTGCCCACGTTCAACAGCACGGCCCAGGGAAGTCAGAAATGGGTGCCTCTGAAGCTGCACGCCAATACCGAAGCGGCCATGGCCGAACTCAAGCAACGCGGCTTCCGCTTGTATGGCACCCACCTGGGCCGCTGCGCCATTGACTATCGAGATTGTGATTTTACCGGGCCCACGGCCTTTGTACTTGGTGCCGAGAAGTGGGGACTCAGTGAGACAGCCGCATCCCTTGTTGATCAATCCCTGTTTATTCCGATGCGGGGCATGGTGCAGTCTCTGAATGTTTCCGTGGCGGCGGCGATTCTTTTATTCGAGGCCTTGCGCCAGCGCCAAACTGCTGGCGTGGTGCCGGAGCACGGCGAGGGACTTAGTGCCGATCACTATGGCCGCCAGCTTTTCGCCTGGTCCTATCCCCAGGTGGCCCGTTGGTGTGATCAGCAAGGACGGCCTTATCCTGCCCTGACCGCTGAAGGAGAGATTGCCGAGTCCCTGCCGAGGGATGTCAGGTTGCCCCACTGATCAAGCGGCGCCATTGAGAGGAGTTATCAGTGAGAGGAGTTATCAGTGAGAGGAGTTACTAAAAGCGTGAACCGCTTTCTAGGCCGCGAACACTGGGAAGCCAGAGCACAAAGAGCAACAAAGCGATCTCCAGCAGCAGCAGTCGGCCGCCAAGCAGCACCACCAGGGCGAAAGCCACTGCCAGAATGCGCATCAGCATCATCACGACATCGTCTAGCTGGCGCCCTCCCTTGGTCCACAACAAAACAGCCAGACCGAGAAGCAGCAGGTCAAGCCACAGGGGCATTCCCGGATAACAGCAAGTTTTTTTCAGCATAGGTTCCCCGGCGGGCCGCTGCCATGCACCTTGTTCTCGAGCAAAGACTGCCTAGGCATCCATCCTTCACGGCAGCGCATTGAGGCTGCCCTTGGCAGCTACATCGCCAGCGCCGCCCGTTGCCACCATTTTTGTCTTGAGCCGCGCAATGCCCGGGACCTGGGGCACCTGAATCTGGCCTACGCCCAGCGCTGCAGCGCGAGGTGCGGCAGCGTGGCGATTACGGAGCCTTGGCCCAGAGGATCGGGGCGGCCTTTGCTGGCCTCGCTGCCCCGGGAAGGGCGCGCCCCCCAACTTGAGCGATCAGGAGCGCTTGGAGGGGCCCGAAAGCCATTGCTCCAGGCCTTCGCCGAGAAAGGACAGACCTAACACCAACACAAACATCGCCAAACCGGGATAGAGGGCCGTCCACCAGACGCCGGTGGGGACGGCCGTCAGTGCCTGCTGCAGATCACCACCCCATTCGGGCACGGTCTCGGGCAACCCGAGCCCCAAAAAGCCCAGCCCGCCAAGCACCAGTACGGCATCGGCGGCATTGAGGGTCAACAGCACCGGCACCGAGGTGATGACGTTGCGAAACAGATAGCGGCGCAGCACCCAGCCCGGTCCGGCGCCGAGGGAGCGGGCCGCTTCCACAAAGGGTTCGGCTTTGACCTGGGCGCTTTGGTTGCGCACCACTCGGAAGTACTGGGGCACATAAACGACGCAGAGGGCGGCGGCGGCGTTCAGCAGGCCTCTGCCCAGCAGAAACGCCAGCACCACCGACAACAACAACACCGGCAAGGTGTAGAGGGTGTCCATCAGCAGCACCAGGACCCGGTCAACGGCCCCGCCCAAGTAGCCACTGGCCATGCCGAGGGGGACCCCGATCAACAGGGCCACCAGCAGGGCCACCACCACCACCTGCAGGGCGACGCCGCTGCCCGCCAGGGTGCGGGTACAAACGTCCCTCCCCAGGCGATCGGTGCCGCACCAGTGGCTGGGGCTGGGCGGGGCATAGATGGGGTTTTCAAGGCCCGCATTGGGATCGTCAAGCCAGCCCAGGTGCAGCAGCACAGGGACGAGCAGGGCCGCCAGCACATAGATAAACACGATCACCACACCCCAGCGCGTCATGCGCTGCGAAAGGCTGAATCCCTGGGTACCGGAGGCGGGCCTCGACATGGGGGGGGCGACCAAGTTTGGCGAAACCTAGGGCGAGGGGGCGGGGTGGGGAGCGAACACTTGCGGGGATTGA
>CANGZM010000044.1 GCA_947458155.1 Synechococcaceae cyanobacterium
ATTGCTGGTGCTGCGAAAAAAGTGGGAGGCCTTCTGCTCGGAGGACGAGGAAGGCTGACGAGTGCCGCCCAGCGGCGGATGGCGATCGAGCTGATCGTCGAGGCGAATGCCGCTGGCGCCAGACTGGTTCGCGCCTGCTGTGAACTCGGCATTTCCCTGCGCCTTCTTTAACCTCGTTCTCCAGGCCGAGGGTCAGCAACGACAACCCTTACTCGGAATCACTGTTCCGCACAGCCAAGTATCGTCCTAATTTGACGTGAGCACAGACAATGTGGGTTTGCATCTCAAGAACATGTTTGCGGATTGGGTACTTGGGCTCAAGTCAGTTACCGAAGATTCCTCGGTAACTGCTGCTGACGGCAAAAACTATCTCACCAAGCTCTACAAGCCCGCGCCAACATGGCCCGCGGGCTACCGGGTGCGTTCGCCCCGTGATCCCGCATGAGCGCACCCGAACCCATGCCCCATGGACCTAAAACGGTCACCGATTGCTTCGGGATTGCGGTGAGACTGACGGAGGAGCGCATGGCGCACATTCTGGAGCATCCGGAAATGAAGGAGATGGATGCGGAGATCGATCGGCTGCTGGCTGCGCCGCAGATCGTTCGGCGTTCCCGTTCTGATGATGCTGTGCGATTGTTTTATGGGTTCTACCCGCAGACCATCGTCGGTGCCAAATGGCTGTGTGTGGTTGTAAAGTACATAGGAAGCGATGCCTTCGTTGTCACCGCCTACCTGACCGATAAACCCAAGCTTGGAGCACCGTTATGGCCAATAAGTTGAAAGTCTGGTTTGATCCTGAGGCAGATTTCCTGGAAGTACGTTTCTCGGAAGCACCTGGTTACGCCAAGGAAACGAGTCATGATGCCGTCATGGAGCGTGTGGATGCCGAGGGTCATGTGATTGGGTTCAGCATCCTGGGTGTGAGCCAGTTCAGCAAAGACAAGCCTCTGGAGGCCGACCTGATTTCGGCCTGAAGCGCGAGCCCAGCGCCCACCAGTCCATGAGCGACTCCAGTCAACAACAACTCGGCAACACCCTCTGGGCCATCGCCGATCAACTGCGCGGGGCAATGAAGGCGGACAACTTTCCTGACAGTGGGGGAAAGCTGGGTGCAACCAGGCGAGTGTAATTTCAGCCACATCCTGGCTTAGTCGAAACCACATTCGCAGAGTCGCTGTGGTGCCAACGTGGGCAAGAAAAGACAAGTGCCATGACTTTACAACTGGGCGACATCGTTCCTGACTTCACCCAAGATTCCCAACTGGGACCGATCAGTCTCTACGAATTTGCCGGTGACAGCTGGGTTGTGCTTTTTTCCCATCCAGCCGACTACACGCCGCTATGCACTACCGAGCTGGGGGAGGTGGCACGGTTGCGTCCCGAATGGGAGAAGCGCAATGTCAAAACCATTGCCCTAAGCGTTGACAGCGCCGAGAGCCATAAAGGCTGGATTGGTGACATCAACGAAACTCAGCATACAACTGTTGATTATCCAATCCTTGCGGATCACGATAAAAAGGTCAGCAACTTGTACGGGATGATCCATCCCAATGCCCTTAATAACCTCACCGTTCGCTCGGTGTTCATCATTGATCCCAATAAAAAGCTACGCCTGCAGATCACCTATCCCGCCAGTACCGGCCGCAATTTCAATGAGATTCTGCGTGTGATTGATTCACTTCAGCTGACGGAATACCATTCCGTGGCGACACCGGTGAATTGGCAAGACGGCCAGGATGTGGTGGTTGTTCCTTCGATTTCAACCGAAGACGCCCGGGTCAAGTTCCCTAAAGGGGTTACGGAAATCAGGCCCTATCTGCGCTTTACACCCCAGCCCAACCGCTGAGCTAAAGCGGCAACACTATTTTCTCAAGCCACTCCAATACTCATTTTAGGGTTACAAATTCATGGGAATTCGTGTCGCCAACGTCAGCAAATCATTTGGTGGGCCCCCAGCGGTCGATGACATCAGCCTGGATGTCGAAACGGGATCGTTGGTTGCCCTCCTGGGACCTTCAGGCTGCGGCAAGAGCACTTTGCTACGCATGATCGCCGGCCTGGATGAACCGGACCAAGGCAGCATCTTCATCAACGGCGAAGAGGCGACCCGGCGAAGTGTCCAAGAACGACAAGTCGGTTTTGTCTTTCAACACTTTGCCCTGTTCAAACACCGCACCGTCCGGCAAAATATCGCCTTTGGCCTGGAACTGCGCCATTGGTCACCTACCAAACAGCGCAATCGGGTAGAAGAACTGTTGACCTTGGTCCAATTACAGGGCTATGGCAACCGATACCCCTCCCAACTTTCAGGTGGTCAAAGGCAGCGCGTATCCCTGGCCCGTGCCCTGGCCGTGGAGCCGCGGGTGCTGCTACTTGATGAACCCTTCAGTGCGCTCGATGCCAAGGTGCGCAAAGAACTGAGGGCTTGGTTAAGGCATCTGCACGAAAAAATGCAGGTCACCACGGTGATTGTGACCCACGACCAGGATGAGGCCATGGAAGTAGCCGACCGGATTGTCGTGATGAATGAGGGTCACGTCGAGCAAATCGGCAGCCCGGCTCAGATCTATGACGAACCGGTCACACCCTTTGTGATGCGTTTTGTGGGTGAAGTGAATGTTCTTCCCAATCTACCAGCCTTCAGTCCTGACAGCACAGAAGCTGCGGCTGAAGTTTTCGTAAGACCCCATGATCTTGATTTATTGGAGCAGCCCCACAAAGGCACCCTGCCGGTGGTACTTCGACGCCTGATCCACCTGGGTCGAGAAGTTTTGGCGGAGTTGGTAACGGAAGGTGGACAGGTCATCAATGCCCAATTACCGCGAGACCAAGTGAATGAAAGACTTGCAAATCTTCCCCTGGGGAGTCATTTACATATCCGTCCCAGGAATGTGCGCTCTTTTAACTGAATATTCTTTCAAATCAAGAGTAAATCATCCTAGACAAAAAAGTATAATGCTAGGGCCGGAGTCAGTAAACTCATGCTGAGAGTAAGTGGAATGCCTAGGCGCAAAAAATCCATCAATGAATAGTTGCCAATGGCGTAGACCATTGTATTTGTTTGGTAGCCAATTGGTGTCAGAAAACTATGGGAGGCGGCAAAAGTCGCTACTCCCATCGCCGCCCAGGGATTGATGGATATACCTTGGCTAAGGGCCAAGCCAAGCGGCAGCATTAAAGTAACGGCGGCTTGGTTGGAGACTACTTCGGTCAATAGGGCGGTCAGCCAATACAGACCAAATAAAAGCAAATAAGGCGGCCAGTTGGCGAGCGTATCAGCCAACTGGTTGACCAGCCATTGATCGATGCCGAGATTGCCGCAAACCTTGGCCAAGGGCAGTAATGATCCCAGCAGCACCACCACATCCCAGCGCACGGCTGCGTAGATCTCAGCCGCGCTGATCACACCGCTGGCTACCAGTCCCACCACGGCCAAAAGGGCCCAGATTGCCAAGGCATCACTGCGCCAAAGCGTCAACAGCAGCAGCCCCACGGTCAGGCCGATAGCCCAGGGAAGATGATTTTGGCGATCCTCTGGAAGCGGCAGGGGTTCGGCTAACAAAAGGTCGCTGCTCAGCTCAAGCCCTCGCAGCCCCGCAGGGGTTATCTGAATCAAGAGCGCATCACCAAATTGGAGAGTCTCTTTACCGAGGCGTTCGCGTAACACCTCTTCGCCGCGACGGATGGCTAGAACGGCGGCATTGAAGCGTTGGGCGAAGCGGAGGTCACGCAGGCTTTGGCCAATCAAGCGCGAACCAGCCGGCACCATGGCCTCCAGGATGGAGAGTTCAGTCGAATCGGACGTTTCTTGGCCTTGGGCCTGGCCTCCTTGGATTTCGTCACTTTGGGGCAACTCGCCATGCGGTGCGGCCATGGCATTGCCAAAGGCTTGGCGCAGGCGGATGCTGACATCCGGAACCAATTGCAAACCCTTCGCTTCGCGCAGGGCAACGAGCCGTTCTGGAGAGGCCCTGACCAGCAACACATCGCCGTCGGCAAGGCGTTCGTCACCGAGGGGTAGGGAGCGGCGGTCACCATCGCGAATCAGGGCCAGCACCCGCACATCAAAGGTGTGCTGCAACAAGCTGGCATCAATGCTGCGCCCAATCAGCGGTGAAAGGGGCGTGACTACCAGTTCGCTGAGGTAGTGGCGGATGCCGTAGTCCCTTTCCAGTGCCTCGACTCGCGGAGCAGGGGCAGCGCAAGGCAACAGCATTGGTGCCAATCCTGCCAAAATCAACATGCCAACGCCATAGGAAATCAGGGCCATCGGCGTGAACTGCAACAGCGTAAAATTGCCGTAGCCCAATTCATTGGCGAGGCTGCTGGCCACCAGGTTGGTGGAGGTGCCGACCAAAGTGCCCACCCCGGCCAGCACCGTAAGGAAGGAAAGTGGCATCAGCAGTTGCGAGGGGGAGGTGCCCAGGCGCTGGCACCAGCGCTCCACCAGCGGAATGAACATCGCCACAACGGCGGTGTTGCTGATCACCGCAGAGAGGGGTCCAACCACAAGGGCCAGCAAAAGAATCTGCACCGCTGGACCACGGTCATCGAAGCGAGCCAACCAACGTTCGATCGGCTCCAAGGCGCCGCTGCGCACCAGAGCCGCACTGATCACGAACATCGCCACCACGGTGATCACGGCCGGATTGCCGAAACCGGCCAAGGCCTCCGCAGGACTGAGCCACCCCACCAGTACCGAAGCGACCACAAGGGTTAGAACGATCAGTTCGATGGAAAGGCGGCGGCCCAGGGTTGCGATCAGGACACCAGGGGCCAGCAGCACGGCTGGCCCAGCAGTTTTCAACCTGTTGAAACAATCCTCAATCGAGGGGGGCGTTCTCAATTTCCTGATCCAGGGCGGTTTGACTCAGGGCAGGCAGAACCAAGGCAGGTTCCCATTTGTCAACAACCTGGAAAGGGGGTTGGCTGAGCTTGTAGCTGACCGCAGGCTCGCTGTTCGGGGAGCCGCTGTTTGCAGACTTGCTGTTCAGGGACTTGCTGTTCGGAGTAATTGATCTGACCGTTCCTACCTGAACCGATGGGGTGGTGGTGGCAATTTGGACCTGATCGGACCCATCCCTGATGCTCAAGGCTTGCCCCTCAAGAATACGAATCAGCCGGGGGCCGTTGCTACTGGCAACCTCAAAGCCCTTATCGCCCCAAGCGAGGGAAACCCCTTGGGGCACCAAGAGGGCAACGAAATCAAAATCATCATCGCTTTGGTGCCCCGGGGCAAGAACATAAAATTGAGGTGCCGAATCGATTGGTTCTTTCTTGTAACGGGCAAACAAGCCAAGGTTGTGGGTGGTCTTGTTGGTCAGCTGGGCTCGATCATCCGAGCGGGCTATGGATCGTTCGAGCACCTGCAGATCAGCCAGGCGCTGTTGCTGGACAGCTGAAAGTTTTTTCTGGCCTTCAGCAGTCAGGGGTTGAAGGCTGGCCAGCTCACTTTTGAGTTCGGCATAATCGGCCCCACTTAGAAAACGACCGGCATCGGCACGCACCTTTTGGGGGTCCATCAACAGGAAGCTGGCTAACAGCAATAGGGACAGGCAGACCTTCTGGATCGAGAGGAGCCAGTCAGGTCGGAGCTGGGTTGGGGGCTGGACACAAACCTCCTTTATGGAGGGGGTTTTAGGGTTGGCCATGGCAGAGAGGGGCAAAGGGCGAGGGACACAAACAAAAGCTATGGGCTAAGGCAATTCCAAGCAACTTTGATTGATGTTCAAAACGATCACCAACTTCAATACGTAGCCAGTTTTCCTGATCCTTCGCGCAGACGGGTTAGCCCATAGAAGAATAAGGGCAGACCCACGAGCAAAGGCATCAATAACATGCCAAAGATGATCAGAAAGGTTGGTCCCAAGTTATTAGGGATTGGTTGAATAGGTTGGCAGCCTATCGGCAGATTAGTTGTTGTCACTGGCTAGAGTGGTGTCCTCGATTCATAATTAAGCATTTTAGCCATTCAGGAGGTGGTCTCAATTACACCAGAGTGTTCCAGGCTAACCCGGGCCGGCCAAGCTAATGGACCAATTCTTAGTACGTCCAATTCTGGCGGGTTTGCAAACTGAAAGAACCGTCATGGACATTAATCTGTTCTGGCACTAGTTTTAGCTGATGCAGAATGGTGGCTTGATGTTGAAGGCTGTTCAGGGTGGGTTCGTCAAGAGGAAGGATGGCCCGCTCAAGGGTTCTCTGACGTAGTGATTGCATTAATTCCGAATCTACTTCCTCAGTTTTGGATCGAATTTCGGCTTCTTGCAACTGGGTTTGATTATGTGATACTCCGGCTTCGTTGACTTCTTCCAAAATTGCCTTGAGGATACGGGGATACCCCGAGGCAAGCTCAGGCGTACAGTAGTAAAGAGTTGGCACTTCTGATGCGGCTTTGTCTCCAAGAATACTGAACAAATCAGCGATTGATCGCCCTGGATAACGGCGACGCATTTCAGTTGGTGCATAGGGCATCCAAACCACCCAAGCATCCACTTCTCCTTGTTTGAAATGGTACAGTGCTTGACTTTGTGGTAATGGCACAGGGCGTATATCACCGTAGGAGAGACCAACAATTTGTAGGGCACGAATCAAGACATAATGGGCGCTTGAACCCTCATCAAAAGCCACTCTCTTTCCCTGGAGGTCAGGCAAACTATGGATCGACGAATCCTCAGGTACCAAGATGGCTTCACCTTGGAGATCCGGATACTTTTCACGCGCTACACGAACAAATAAATGACCCGCCGCTTGGGAAAAGATACTGGCGGTTCCGCCACCACCACAAAAATCAATTTCACCCTTGCTAAGGGCCGATAAAAGAGTGGAGGCAGACGGGAAAGAACTCCAAATAATATCGACTCCGAGGGGACTCAGGCGGCTTTCGAGCAACCTTAACCGTCTCAATTCCTCCATAAAAATCATGCCTTCTGGATAGCCAATTTTAAGCTGTTTCAGCTTTTTGGACTCCTTGGCCAGGGACGCATTGGCAGAGCGATCTGCTTGATGTCCGGAAATCTCTTTTAATAAATTTAAAAACATTAATGCACCAGCGATAATAAAAATATAACGTAAGATATCTTTGGTGGTACCTGGTGGGTAGGCGAGCTGGTGATCCGCCGCCGGCTGTTGAGGGTGGACGTCTTGAGGCGATGGTGGGCCAATTCCTGCTGGTGGGGTCTGGGCTATCCAGTTACGCTGCTCTAACGCTGCTGAGGTGGCTGTGGCCATAGGGCCAGCTCCCATAACAAGGGCAAACGTGATGATCGCCTTTTGTATCGATCGGAAGCTCAAATAGCTATGCCAGCCTGAAGGACCAGGGCCTCTGTTCAGGATATGCAGCCACTGCGGAGTCATTGACCTTCATTCTGGAATGCCGGGGCCATGATATATCGGGGTTTGCAGGTTTAACTTTAGTATACGCAGATCGTCGTCCTCGACAAGGGAGGCCGTGTATTCGTCGCCACTTCGGATAGTTGGTTGGCTGGTTAAAATCAATCGGTAAAATTTCAGCAGCCACTTTCTATCGGTATGGAGTGGCTTCTGGCGACATTGCAAATTGCAGTTGGCGCCGGATTGGCCACCACCTTTGATGACAATATCTATCTAACTGCCTTTTTTGGTAAGGTCAATCGTTCTTTCTTGCCCCGTCATGTAGTCATCGGTGAACTTATCGGTTTTTCAATTCTTTTATCGATTAGTCTGATTGGAATTTGGATCGGCCTTGCCCTACCTCAGCAAACAATTGGCCTGATGGGAATTCTGCCAATTCTCATCGGTCTACGTGCCCTGCTGGACCAGTGGCTAGGCGACACTCCAAGTGATCAATTAATTAGTGCCAAAAAATATGCTAACCTTACGGGTTTCGAATCAAGGAAGCCTTCACTTATTGCAGTTTTAGCCGATAGACAGACCTATAGGGTATCAATGGTTACTATCTCAAACGGCGGCAATAATCTTAGTATCTACATTCCTCTTTTTGCCAGTCTCCCAGTTGCCAAAACGCTTGTAACCATACCGGTCTTGTATGGCTTTATCTTGACTTGGCTTTTTCTTTCTTACCACCTGACTCGGGCACCGGGCATTGCCTTGCTAATGAATCGTTATGCGCCTCGACTTTTTCCTTATATTCTTATCTGGCTTGGCTTCAGAATTATGCTGGACAGTGGCACATTAAAAGGCCTTATATAGCAGTAAAACCTTTGGCAACGAAGTACAATTAAGCTTTATTCTTGTCAGAATCATAGGCATTAGTCTGCAGGCTAAGATCGGCAGGAATTAATAAGTCTGATTCCCCTACTGGTTGTAACAAGCCCAGGGCCTTGTAGCGATTAAGGTTCTTTGTCACAGTCACCCGGGTTAGACCACAGATTTCTGCTAGCCCACGGTGGGTCAAATTCATCTCCTTCAAAGACAACCGGTAGCCCTGGCGACTTACCTTGCCGAAACGTAGACTGAGCCAGCGCAACAGGGCTAACAGTCTCAACTCGGCACTCCGCAGGCGATTGATCTCATAGATTTGTTCAGTATTGCGGATCTGAAGATGTAGAAATTTGATTATTTCTTCTTTGGTGGGCTCAAATTGTTCGACAAATACCTTGGAAAGACACTGCAATTCTATAGGCGAGAGGGTTGAATAACTACTGCTGAACCACTCTCCCGGGCCCCAGACCGCCAAGGTGATGCATTCGCCGTCCTGATCCCAGCTGGTGGTGCGCACATAGCCCTCAAGGATCATCCAGGCCAGTCCCGCCGGCAGAACATCGTTGGCTTGGAGGCGCAGGCGCAAACGTCTTGGAACTGAGCCATCGGTCATCCCTGCAGGATAACACTTAAAACACAGCGGGTTTGCGTAAATTCTTGAATCGATGCTCTGCCGCTAAAGCTCCTCCCGAATCAATGCCTCGAAAGCCTTGGCAAGGGGAGAGCGATGGCGCTGGCCGTGCTTCACCATCCAAATGGGCTGGCTGGCTCCAGTTGTACCTTCGATGTCCACTGCCCAGAGCAATCCCTGGCTCAGCTCCGAGCCCACCATCGTCTCTGGCAGGGCCGCTGTTCCGGAACCAGCTACCAGGACCGCCTTCACCATTTCACTGCTGTTGAGCACTAGACGCACCTCAAGGGCTCCCGGCTCTACGCCCACTTCCAGCAACATCGCTTCTAGAAGCCGTTGGGCGCCGGATCCCTGTTCTCTGACAAACCAGGGTGATTGGCGCAATTGAGTGCCAGTTACGGTCGACAAGCCGAACCAGGGATGGCCTTTGCCCACCACCACCCGCAACCGCTCTTGCCCCACCTGCTCGGCGCAAAGGTGCGCCTCAAGCTCCGGAGAAGCCTCACCATTGGCCCAGCCCGTCAAAAAACAAAGGTCGTACTGACCTCGGACGGTGCCTTCGAGCACCTGATCGGCATTGCCGAGATCGCAGCGAAGTTCGATATCCGGGTAACGTTCTCTAAAGCGGTTCAACCTGGAGGGTAACCAGTAGTTGCCTACTGTAAGGCTGGCGCCAAGGTTGAGGACACCGCGGCTTAGGCCATTGAACTCCTGCAGCCCCCGTTCCAGTCTTTCCACGGTCTCCTGCAGCCGCAGTCCCTCTTCCAGCAGGAACCGACCCGCATCGGTGAGCTCCACCCGGCGGCCAATCCGGTGGAAGAGTTTGACACCATAGTGGCTTTCCAATTTCGCCACCGAGGCGCTCACGGCCGGTTGGGTGATGTACAGCTCTTCGGCGGCTCGACTGAAGTGGAGGTGGCGAGCCACCACCACAAACACCTGCAGCTGATCAAAATTCATGCCTGGGATTCCGTCAGCCTTTGGCAGAGATCGATGTTCCAGCGGCTGTCAGCCCTGAGCAGCTCAAGCAGGCTTTCGAGCAATTCGTTAACCAGTGGGCTTGCGCCCTCACCATCTCCATGGCGAAAGCACCACCTCAGTTGGCTCCATCCTTGGTTCAAACCATAAAACTGCACTTCTACGGCGATCTGGGCAACGGTGGCGGGTAGATCGTCATCATCAAACCAGGCAATCAGACGGCCATGCTCGGCATACCCCAAGGCAAGGCCCACATCGTCAAACCACTGCAGCACAAGGAATTCGGCCTCCTCGAATCCCACCCTGGCGTGGGCCGAAACAAAAGGTTCCACGGTGGGCATCATTCATAGCCATTATTTTCCCCCATAACCCGACCGGAAGAATGTGTTTTCAGCCACAGGGCCCGACGTTTTCGCTATGCCCGATGGGGTTTAAGGTGATTTGTCTTCGATTGGTGACGCCGGTGCCCGATCCCGTCTCAGCTTCAGCCCGCGCGACGTTGCTGCAGCGTCTGCGCAGCTTTCTGCAGGCTGGCGACCCGTTGGTGCAACTGCGGGCCCTTGTGTTGCTGCTGGTGGGTTGGCTGCTTTCGCCCCTGTGCTGGTGGAACGACCTGCTCATCAATTTGCCGCTGGCCTGGGGCTTTGCCCGGTTGCTCCAGTTTTGGCACCCCGATTGGTTTGCTCCCGGATTGGTGATTGGCTATTGGCTCACAAATGTGCTTGGTATCGTCTTAATGCAGTCAGGGGCCATCACTGTTTTCCATGATGGACAAAGCAACCGCAATCCCAAACGGGAACTTTTGATAGGATTGGCAACCTCAACTCTCTATACAATAGTAGTCATGCTCTTGGTTCAATTCGGACTGCTACCTTCACCGATTTCTGAACTTAGTTAAATCTACAAGTAAGTCGTTTGTCTTAATGCTTAAATCTCAATGCCAATTAATCCACCAGTATGGATTCTGTGCTTTCAAAAGGTACCTGGAACACGTAAAAAGCCACACAAGATCCCAAGATCAGCACAACGATGGTTGAAAGAATTACCCAACGATCTGGTGGTTCATATGTGTCGTTGTCAATGTCATTGCGAACGCCAAAATAATGCAGGGATGAAAGGCCTACCATCAGTAATCCCACCACGGTGAAGGCCACGCCCAGTTTCCAGCCAGCGCCAGGTCCCCTTGGTGCCAGAGGTGGTTTGAGGATGCGAATCCGCACTATCAGCACCCCAAAGCCCAGCAGGGAGATGCCACTACGCATCCAGGCCAGGTATGTGCGTTCGTTGGCCAGGTGGTCACGAACCCTGTTGGGATTGCGTCGATAAGGCGGTGTTGGTGTTGGTGAGGGAGCTGGAGTGGCAGGCTCAATCTCAGATACGTTCGTCATTAAAGGAAGCAAGAGACGCAATGGGGGGGATCGAAGGATTTCTGGCTTCCACCTGGCGGAGCAGCGACAAGGTCATGACGCCAAGGCAAACAAGGGTAATCATGGCCAGGGTTCGTTCTTCAAAGCAATGGCTGTCAAGGACAACCACCGCCCCAAGAACGATTAATACAAAGGGCATCAACCAAGCAGCTTTGCTTTGCAGGTACAAAGCCAGGGCAGGCAGCCGGGTGAGCTGCCAGGCCAGCAAGCACCACAACAGCAAACCAAGCGCGAAGGTGATCAGTATGACTAGGACTTCTGCAGTCGTAGCCCTGGCAAAAAGTGGAATGTAGACACCAATATTGTCGCTGCCGTTGGCTATGGTCAATGTGGCCACGCCCACAATTGCGCTGATTGCACCGCCACCATCAGCTAAAATTGAAAGATCTGTTTTGCTTTGTGGTTCTGAGCCCCGCCCTTCGCTAGCCGGACGGTTTTGGAGGGTTTCGAGCAGGCCGGAAACCCCAAGGCTGATTGGCAGTAGTCCCAACAATCCCAGCCAGGTCTGGGGCAACAGGGACCGCCCCGCCAGGGCTGAAAGGCTTATCATTACTAAGATTGCAAAACCAATTAACTGGCCTGCAACGACGTGCACGGCACGGAACTTATGGTCGAGACGGGAAAATAAAAGAGTAAGAATGAAAATATCGTCAATATTTGTAGCGGAAAAGGCACTAGCGGCCGTCATCATTTGCTGCCACATTATCAATAGAGTTTAATAACTATGTAACACTATGGAACATCCGCCAATTAAGCAACACATTTTTCTTGTTGAACTGATCACGAATATTGATCGATATGTTGCTCCAAGCTAGCCCGCTGTGGTCACAAAAACGTGAATAGACCCTATTCTGTTCCTATCGCTTTGTTGAAATAGGCCTGCATGGATGCCCTGGCCCAGCGCAACCTTCCAGCCCTTGACACCAATGACACACCGAGTGCCAATCAGGAACCTGGGATTCTGCCGAAAGTTCTGAATACACTATCGGCACTCAGATTATTTTTGTTGCTGATCGGTTTGGCCTTGGTCAGTCAGTTCTTTGTGATCGTGCCTGCTGGTCACCAGGGCGTCTTACTCCGCTTCGGTGCTGTTCAGGAAAAGGTTCTATCTGAAGGTCTCCATCCCGTGCTGCCGGGTCGAGATAGCGTCAGACCGATGACCCTACGCATACAGTCCCAACAGTTTCGCAGTGAGGCTGCTTCCAGGGACCTTCAGGATGTGGAGTTCGATGTGGCAATAAGTTGGCACCTGGAGCCAAATCAAGTATTCCGGATCTACCAGAGACTTGGAAATGAAAGCAAAATTGTGAGCACGGTCATCGAGCCGGCACTGGAAGATGGGCTTAAGGCGGTAGTGGCACATTTCCGGGCGGAGGAGCTGATTACAGATCGCGATCATGTCAAGGAATCTTTGTACCAATTGCTCTTTGAACGACTCAAAAGCCATAACATTGGTCTCGATTCTGTTGACTTACTCCAGGTTGATTTCTCGAAACAGTTTCGCCTGGCTGTGGAGGCCAAGCAGGTGGCAGAACAAGATGCTAAACGGGCGGCCTATGAGGCGGTCAAAGCCAGGCGTCTTGCCGAAGCCAAAGTGTACCTGGCCGATGGCCAAGCCCGGGCCCAACAGTTATTACAAACTAGCCTCACACCCGAAGTGCTTGAACATGAGGCCATCGAAAAATGGAACGGCCACCTGCCTTTGGTGATGGATCATCAAAATTTGGCGATCGACATTAAATCATTGCTCAAGGCTGATAACAAGATCAAAGAGTCGGAACGCCGTCGTTGAGCAAACCTTGACAATCTGGTTTAATGTTAATGAGAATACATCTAAGTGTTCCCTTGGCGTGAATTAAATCACATTCCTATTTCCCGAGTGTAATAGCGTGGTTAGGCGCGGTCTACGGGCCAACCACTGCAGCTGTTCATTCACCAAGGAACTGGGATCTTGTTTTCAACGACTTTTCGTTACTCCCTGATCAGCCTGGTAGAGCTGGCCGCCGAGAACCTTACCCTGCAAGCCCGTCAGATTGCAGACAAATATGATCTTTCTCACCACTATCTCTCGGTAGTATTGCGAGAACTTAGACTTCTTGGCCTTGTGGAAAGCAGCAAGGGAAATCGGGGAGGCTATCGTTTGGCGCAACGTGCTGATACGATTAATTTGCTTGATCTTTACAATTCTCTTGCTGGAGGCAATGGTGATAACCCGATCATTAAAAATGAACAGCCTGGTTCACCCGCAGATGCCTGGCTAGAGCAATTGACCAAAAACTGGAGTCACGATTTAAAGACTATATCCTTGCTGGATCTGTGCGAGCATCCTACTAACTTAGCAAAGCAAGCATGATAAAAACTCCCCGTTGCATAGCAGCGGGGAGGTCATCATTTGTACTTTTGGTTCAGGCGCTTATCGCCACCTCTTCCGGTCTCACTTCAGCCAAACGGGCATCCGATCGATACTGAACCAATGTCAGGCCGTCCTGATTGCGAAGTAATTGGCCGTCACGAAAGACAAGCGTATAGCGCTGTGGTTGGGGTTGGGAAGAATGGGCACGAAGAAATTGGGCGGTCATGGCGATGTTTGTAAGTAAGAAATTGGCACAGGTTTAGTTTTTAAAAAGCAGTGGCTAGGGCTTCGCCTGGAATGAACAGATCGGCTTCGCCCACATTCTGTAGCAGGCCGAGAGTTTTGTACCTGTTTAGATTTTTAGTGACTGTCACCCTTGTCAAACCGCATATTTCGGCTAGGGATCGGTGGGTTAGGTTCATCTCTTTGAGGGAAAGACGATAACCACGACTACTAACCTGGCCAAAGCGAACACCAAGCCAGCGCAGCAGCATCAACAACCGCCGCTCGGCACTGCGGATGCGGTTCAGCTGGAAAATCTCTTCGATGTTGCGGATCTGATGAAGCAGGAAAGCCAGGGTTTCAGCTTCGTCCGGGTTGTATTGCTCTACGACAACGGTTGAAAGGCATTGGACTTCCACCAGCTCCAGGGCGGAGTGCGCGTTGGTGACTAGATCACCAGGACCCCAGAGGCCCAGGGTGATCGCATCACCTTCTTCGTCCCAGGTGGCGGTGCGGAGGTAGCCCTCGTGAATCCGCCAGGTAAGCCCTTCGGGCAAAACGTCATTGGCGAGCAGGGTGAGGCGGAGAGGCTTGGTGCGGGAAGCGGTGGCCATGGATAGATGGAAGCGTCAGGGGATTGGCAGAGATGAAGCGCAAGAGCGGGGCCGACATGGCGTCGGCGCGGGTCATTCGGCTTTGACAGCGCATCGGATGCTGCAGATCAGGTGCGCTCAACATAGCACTTATTTCCCATCGGTCAAACGTTCTTTGCCAATGCCCCCCGGACGGCGGCGCCTAGCTTCTTGCTTGGGCATCCAGATTCCCCCTGATGTGCGAACTGCTGGCCCTCAGCGCCAACACCCCCACCGACCTGCGCTTCTCCTTCCACGGTCTGCGGCTGCGGGGCGGCTCCACCGGTGATCACGCCGATGGTTGGGGATTGGCCAGCTACGACATCGATGGCCTCGGGGTGCGGATTTATCGGGAGGACGCCGCCGCTGCTTTTTCACCGATCGCCGCGGCCGTTGCCGAACTGGATCTGCGGGCCCACTGTTCGATGGCCCACATCCGCAAAGCGACCAAGGGCGTTGTGGCCCTGGAAAATTGCCATCCCTTCCATCGTCACTGGCAGGGGCGCGAATGGGTCTACGCCCACAACGGCGACCTCCACACCCCCTTGCCCCTGGCCGGTCAGCATCAGCCCATTGGCGATACCGACAGCGAAGCCGCCTTTTGCTGGATCCTTGAACAGCTGCAGGCCCGCCAAATTGCCACTGATGACGAAGCCGGCCTGTTCGATGCGCTGCTGGCCTGCTCCAACCGTCTGGCCAGTGGCGGCATTTTCAATTGCCTGCTCAGCAACGGCAACTGGCTTTATGCCTACGCCGGCACCCGGTTGCACTGGCTCACCCGGCGGGCGCCCTTTGGGCGGGCGCGGCTGGCCGATGACGACCTCAGCGTTGATTTCGCCGCCGTCACCAACCCCACCGATGTGGTCACCATCGTCTGCACCGAGCCCCTGACCGCCGATGAA
>CANGZM010000045.1 GCA_947458155.1 Synechococcaceae cyanobacterium
GGTTACCACCGCCCGGACCGTGATCTGGCGCTTGATCGTGAAGGTCGTGCCGTCGGCCATGTTTCTGAAAAGTCAAAGCCAAGGCTCTCAGCCCATGGTGCTGGGGTCAACCGGGAGGACCGAACCCCAGGCCCATCAGATCGGTTGCCTTCCCTTATTCAAGGGCTTTTCGCTAGTTAGCAAACATGCGGAGAGCCAGGCCCGTGGCCCAGCGGCAGCCGGGCTCACCGCCCCAGCCATCCCAGGCCTGTCGGCCTTTGTCGTCGGTCTCCTAGCTGGTGCCCTGCTTGTCGACTTCGTGCCGGGCGAAGAAGCTGACCATCCAATCGATCATCATAGGAGAGAACTCCTGGCGATGGAGCAGCTGTCGGGTGCGTGCTGCAGCAGCCACCGGCTCAGGCGGGATGAAGGTGATGCCCCGGTGCTGGAACAGAAAGCCATAGACGGGATGCACGCGCATCTGATCAAGGAACTCGGTAGGGGTCATCGGCCGGCCGTCATCACCCAGCAGGGGTTTACCCTGGCCGTCGAGGGGTTCGAGCACGTCATTGCCATCCCCGCCAGTGGCGAGACGGAAGCACGTCCCCAGCTGCCCCCTGAAGATGTCAAAGAACGTGCCCCTGGCGTCACCGCCCGTGCGGCCCTCGGCCTGGGAGAAAGCCCGCTCCAACAGGCGGTCCTTGCGGAGCTGGAGCACTTGTTGCTTGGCCTCATCGCGCTCGGAGGCGACGGCTGCCACCTTCTGGGCGGAGGCCTCCTCCATCTGGCGTTCGCGCAGTTCCATGCGCTCCTCGAGGACTTGCTTTTGGCGCTCGGCCTCCTGCAGGCGGGAGTATTCCTCGGGGTTGATCTCGGAGAAGCGGTTGAGCTGCTGACGGAGGGTGCGGATCTCCTTTTCCAGCTGGTTGTTCTTGCGGCGTTCGGCCTTGAGCGGATCGGAAGAGCGGCTTTCGTCGCTGCCGGGGTCGCCGGGGGGAGTGGCAGCGGCCGAGGGCTGTGAAGGCGCAGGCGGATCGCCAGTGGGGTTGTCGCTGCCCTGGGGATCAGCACCCCCATCGGCAGTGGACTGGAAGGCGTAGTTGTCGTCAGCGCCCTGGCCGCTGGAGGCGGCGGCAGTGCTGGAGGTGGAAGCAGAGGTGGCAGTGGCCATGACCCATCGCGGCTGTCGTGGATGAGCACCCCATCCGGGCTGTGCTCTCCGCCTATTGCCAGGGGCGCAGGCCGACAATGGCCTCGGTTTCCCAGCACACGGCAATGGCCAGCGGCATCACCGTCACTCCCAACCCGGATCCGGCTCAGCTGCAAAGCCTGGGTGTGACGAGCTGGCCGACCTGGGGCTGTGGGGTCAGCACCTTCCCCTGGAGCTACGACCAGCAGGAGACCTGCTTGCTGCTGGAGGGAGAGGTGACCGTCACTCCCGATGGCGGGGAGCCGGTGCGCTTTGGTGCCGGTGATCTGGTGGTGTTTGATGCCGGGCTGAGCTGCACCTGGGAGGTGCACGCCCCGGTGCGCAAGCACTACCGCTTTGGTTGACCGTTTTCTGAAGAGTGGAGGTCAAGAAACCGCCTCCTTCTACCACCCGCCAGACCGGCGAGGTGATGGTGCTCAAAATCAACCAGAAACTGGCTGAGATCGAGCAGGGCCACAAGCGCTTTAAATCGGACAGTTCCTACCTATTTTTTTCCAAAATACTCTTGGCTTTTAAATTGTGAATTCGTGATCCGGGTTATTCATCGCTTCACGAAATGCTCCCAGAGATTTAGCCTCAGCCAAGGGGCTGACCTTGGCAATCTCTACTGCTGCGGCCAAGGTGATTTCCAATGTATGGAGATCATTCTTTTCCATTGACTTGCGGATAATACGGAAAAGCTCTTCAAAGTTTTTCTGCCTCTCCTCAAATGAGCGATCAAGAAAAGTCTCGAAAACACCCCTGAGTGCATCAATCCTTTTGACCTCAGCCTGATACGACGATTTGATTTCAAGCCTTTTCGTTCGTTCTGTTTCGACAATCAACAAATACTCTTTGAGGTCACTCGAAATTTTTTGTGCCACAGCTGCCATCTCAAAAGCGTTGAAAGCACCAGGCATAGGAACGGCTCCCATCTCAAGGCCTCACTTTCTTGATGACCACGTCAATTTCAGGATTGAGCTCGCCATCCTCGTCCAAGATGGGTGTTCGCATAATTGAAGCTAATGATCCCACCACAAGAAGAAGTGATCGGAGTTTCTCCATGTGATCGTCTGAGCCAACATTAAAAACATCACGCTCAACGAGCCTTTCCAGATCGTCTAGGACGTGAGTGGCAAGCCTTTGCATTTCATTGATGATACTTGACAACTCTGATATCCGACTCGAAATAGCGTTCAATAGCGTATCTTTAACCCTCATCAAAGCCAAGGCATGTTTGACCTGGACTTCGGCTTCAACAGCCTTTGTCAAGGCTTTTTCGCCTTCCGCAGCAATAGCCAGGCCACCAATGGCGATTGCTGGCCCAGCAGCGATACCGCTAAGAACAACTGTGCCCAGAGCCATTCCTCCTCCACCAGCAGCAAGTGAGCCACCGCCGAGTGCAGCCAGCATTGCACTATTTGCGGCGGCTCCCGATAATCCACTGATCGCGGCTCCGGTACTCGCTGTTGCAAATGCTGTCACTCCACTTGTCGTTGCGGCAGAAGCAGCAGCCGATATGCCAGCAGCAGAAACAAGCCCCTTAAGTGCGTCTACTGCAGCAATGTTGTGATGCTCTCCAACTTTTACCTGAGGAGCTTTGGCGTCAACACCGGCGATAATTTCATAAATGTCGACCTTTGACTTTCTGCCTATTGCTTCGATAAGCGAGACGGTCCTTGCGAAAACGGTTTCTTTGATTGACAGCTGTAGCACGCCATACTCTTCCGCAATTTTATTTACTTCTGATGCGCGGCTCTCCAGCCTGGCATTTCCTTGATTATAGAGCTTGACAGCTCTAGCAACTTTTTTCTTTGCTACAGAAAGGTCGCCGACTCCCTTGATAACTTTATTGGCGCCGAAAGCACCCGTGCTCAGGGCAATTGCTCCAAGTATGATCGGAATCACGGCGGTCGCCTATTAAAAAGCAATCATACTAAGCAAGTTGCGATAGTGTCAAGCAACCTGATTCCCGGTGTGCCTGGGTTCCGTTTAGTGGGGGGGGAGTCCCTCAACCCCGCGAGAGCTCCAACTGCCTGGCCAGCCAGATCTCCACGTCCTCGTAGGTGTAGCGGACCAGGTTGCCCAGCTTCACGAAGGGAGGCCCGTAGCCGCTGGAGTTCCAGCTGTAGATGGTCGAGAGGGAAACGCCCAGGTAGGCGGCAAGAGTTTCGGGGGTATAAAAGCCAGACGGCCGGCTGGTGGTGCTGGTGTCGGCGTTGGCGGCGGCGCGGCGCTTGGGGATGAACAGCCAGCTGCCCACCGGCAGCGGATCCGAGGGCCGGCCGGTGAGGGTGGGGTTGAGGCCCCTCAAAGTGGTTACCGTGGTGAGGTGCCGCTCAGCCAGCAAGTTGAGGCTGTCGCCGGTGCCGACGACCACCACCCGGTTGGGTTTGAGCGCGGCTTGGATCCGTTCGCCTAGCAGGGGCTGGGTCAACGAGCCGATGCCACCGGCGCCGTAGAGCCCGCCGAATTCGGTCACCGAGAAAGCGCCCAGCTGCCCCCGGCTGGGGGAGGGCAACTGACCGGGGGAGCGCAACTCAGAGAGGGGCCCAAGCCACACCGCGCCAAAGCAGGGGGTGACCAGCGCCGGGGTGGTGGCAGTCACCGGCCGGATGCCCACGGTCGACCAGGCCACATCGGCGGCGAGCCAATCCCAGGGATGCGAGGGCTTCAAGGGAAGCACGGCACCACGGGTGAGGTAGCCCTCGTAGGTGAAGTCACCTGTGTCAAGACCGGGGGCGTTCTCCTTGCTGGAGATCCCCCGCAGGCGCTTGATGAACCCCTCGAACAGGAACCTCCCCGTGCGCTCGGAATCGAGCACGCCGGGGATGGCGTTAGAGAACAGCAGGATGCGGGCATTGGCATAGGGCTGCAGCGCCGAGGGGGGCAAAGCCCCCGCCCCTGGGGTGCTGGTCACACGCTTCAGCCTCGCTCCAGCGTTGCGGTGAAGCCACCGCCCTGATCGCTGAGCTGGGGATCCCGGCTCCAGCTCGCCAGGGTGGGGTGCATCAGCATCAGGGCCTGGGCATGGTTACCCCGCTGGCGCCGGAGAGCAGCCTCGATCGAGAGGCACACACCAAAACGGGTGATGGTCTCCTCCCGCAGTAGCTCGGTGTCGAACTCGTTCACGTCCGCCTTCTTGACCGGAAGTGAGCCGTCCTCCCGCAGGGCATCCGGGGCGACGACCTTGCGACGGGTCTCGATCGGCGCCTGCAGTTGCTCCGGTCCCAGCCCCGACAGTTCTGCATCAATGGCGCCGATGGCGTCCAGCTCCCGCCTAGCGGTGGGGATGGCATCGGGGTAGAGCTGCTCCAGATCCGCCATGGCATCGCTGATGGCCCGGATCGCCGGCATCAAGGCCGGGATGGAGAGGGCGATGCGGATCGCCTCCAGGTCAACAGCCCGCCAGCGGTAGGGCGAGTTAGTCGGGGTCTGGCTAATGCGGCTGCTGCAGCTGCCTCCTGTTGCCGCGGCAGTCCAGGGGCCAGAAATCGCTGCCAGACTTCCACCAGGAGGCCGATTGGAGCATGAACGAGATCCTGTTTGTCGTGGACGAGGCTGATGACGGCTCCTTTCGGGCCAGCGCCGTGGGCGCGGCCATCCACACGGAGGCCGACAACCTGGAGGAGCTGCACCGGGAGATCCGGGATGCCGTGCATTGCCACTTTGAGGAGGGAGAGGCCCCGCCCCTGATCCGGCTGCATCACGTGCGGCAGGAATTGCTGGCCCTGTGAAGATCCTCCGCGACCTTAACGGTGCGGACCTGGCTAGGCGGCTGGCGGTCTACGGGTACAGCATCACCAGGCAAAGCGGCAGCCATATGCGCCTCAGCCGCGAGGCCGCCGGGGGGCAGCAGCACCTCACCATCCCGGCCCACAAGCCCATGCGGGTGGGCACGCTCCGGCAGATCCTCAAGGATGTGGCGAGCCAGACCGGAGTGAGCTTGGAGGAGGTTGTTCAGTCCATCGGGCGCTGAGCAGCTGCCGCTTGATCGATGGGCGCGTCGCGTCCCTCCCCAGCCCTGGTGGCCGGGCTGTCATCCAGCGTGAGGCTGCTGTTCGCATTGGCTATCGCCAGGGCCAGCTGGTGGCGCAGCCGTGGTCACCACCGGCTCATGGCAACGCCAGCCGCTGGTGGACGGGGGGTCAGCGCAAATCGGGTGGTGGGCCAGCTGCACGCCTGTGACGGCACTCCAGAGGTGAGCAGCTGCAGGCTTCTTGCCCGCCTCAGCTGTAAATCGCCTCAATCGCCGCCGCGTCCCGTTTGGCAATCCGATCCCGCCGTTGCTTGAGGGTCTGGGTCAACAGACCGTTCTCAATCGTGAAGGGCGCCACAACGGCCACACCAGCAAGCCGTTCATCGGGGCGGGACCCCGCTCGGGCAGCCAGAACCCGGTTGAATTCGCGGCTCAACGCCTTGAGCAGCGCCGGATCGGCCGGCAACGAACCGGCCTCCCCAGGCTCGGACCCCTTGGATCCAGGCAGACCCTGCTCCGACGCCCAGGCGGCGAGGGCCTCGGCCTTGGGCACCAACAGCAAGCCCAGCTGGCGGCGATCCTGGCCCACCACCATCACCTGCTCGACCATGGGTAAGGCGGCCAGGGCGTCCTCCAGGGGGCCGGGTTCAATGTTTTCGCCACTGCTCAACACAATCGTGTCCTTGGCCCTGCCGGTGAGCACCAGGGTGCCATCGGCCAGCAACAGTCCCAGATCGCCGGTGTCAAACCAGCCCTCGCCATCAAGCACCTTGGCGGTGGCCTCCGGTTTGCCCCAGTAGCCCGCCATCACCTGGGGGCCCCGGGCCAGCACCAGCCCCCGCTCGCCGATCGCCAGGGTCCGGCGGCTTTCCGGATCCACGATCCGCAGGGACGTCTCCGCCAGGGGCTGGCCCGCACTGCCGCGGCGATTGGCCCACTGGCGGCGGCAGGTGAGCACCGGGCTGGTTTCGGTGAGGCCGTAGCCCACCAGCAATTCGATGCCCACCGCCTCAAAAAAGCCATCCACATAGGGAGCCAGGGCGCCGCCACCGCTGATGGCGGTTCGCAACCGACCCCCCACCAACTGCTGACGCATTCGGGGCCACAGCTGGGCCGCCGCCAGGGCTTCGGCCGGCCTGCGGGCCAGGCTTTCGACCTGGGCCCGCAGGCGTGTTGCCGGCGCTTCGGGGGCCAGGGTCAGATCCCGGGCGGTGCGGCGGGCGGTGTGGAACGCCCTGCTGTTGGCGAGGGCCGCCCGCAACAGCCGCTGGCGGCCAGGGGGCATGGCCGCCAGGGCATCTTCGAAGCCCGAGAGGATCGCCTCCCAGAGCCGCGGGACACTGACCATGTAATGGGGACGAACCCGCTGCAGGTCATTCTTGAAATTGCGCAGGGTTGTGTAGGTCTGGCGGCAGCCGCAGGAGAGCAGGAAATATTCGACACTGCGCTCGTAGGCATGCCAGATCGGCAGCACACTCAAGACTTCGTCACCCGGCTTGGGGTCGACCAACGCCCCCAGGCTGCGTACCTGATGCAGCAAGTTGCCATGGCTGAGGGGCACCCCTTTCGGTTCGCCGGTGGTGCCCGAGGTGTAAAGCAAGGTGGCCAATCGCCCCTCGCCGCCGCTGGGCGCCGCCGGCAGCGGTGCGGCAGCGCCCTGGGCCATAAAGCTCGTCCAGCTAAGGCACGGCAAGTTCGCCGGACCAGGGGCGGCGGGGGCTTCCCCCTCCAGCAGCACCACGAACCGCAGGCGCTGGCGGGCCTCAGCGTCTAACGCTAGGCGGTCCAGCAAGGCCGCCGATTCCACCACCAGACCCACCGAGCCCGAATCGGCCAGGATGTAGCGCAGTTCTTCGACAGGGGCGCTGCTGCCGCGTACCGCGTTAGCAGCGCCGCAGCGCATCAGCCCCTGGTCCGCCACCAACCACCGGGGGCCGTTTTCAGCGAACAGTGCCACCACCTCACCACAGCCCAACCCCAGGGCCGCAAAGCCGGCGGCGGCCTGGTCGATGCGTTGGCGCAGGGCGCTGAAGCTGACGGTTTGCTTGTCCTCGCTGTCATGGGGGGCCACCAGGGCTACGGCGTCGCCGTACTGGCGCTCCAGTTCGGGCCAGAGCTGGTCGAGCCCTTGCAGGGCGCTCCAGTCATGGCGGCGGGCCTGGGCCTGCCTATCAAGCTCCGGATTCGACCAGTGGATCTCGGCGGGCAACGCCATCAGCAAGCGGCGACGTGCCCCAATGGTTACCACCCCGGCAGCCGTTCTGCTGGCTGCGGCGGGCGAAGCGTCAGGTCGAAATGACGGCCAAAGGCCGCAATCAACGGGGCGCGCAAGCTCTCGGCGCTGAGATCAGGCCGCCAATCGCAAAGCCTGCCCACGGGGCGATCCCGCAGGCCGCAGGGAACGATCGCGCCAAAGGACTGCAAGGAACAGGAAACGTTGAGGGCCAGGCCGTGCTGGCTGATCCAGCGCTTGGCCCCCACGCCGATCGCCGCCACCTTGTGGCCATCCAGCCATACCCCCGTCAGGCCAGCACAGCGCTCGGCCGCCAAGCCGTAGTCCCCGAGCAGGTCGATCACTACCGCTTCAAGGGCCCGCAGGTACCCATGCAGATCGGTGCCATGGCGGCGCAAATCGAGGATGGGGTAGAGCACCAGCTGGCCAGGACCATGGTGGGTCACTTCACCGCCGCGGTCGATGCGGAACAGGGGCAACGGCGGTGTCTCAATGTCAAAGCCCAGGTGATCAAGGCTGGCCCCACGGCCAAGGGTGTAACAGGGTTCGTGCTCCAGCACGATCAGGGCCTCGGGGCCGCTGGGGGCCTCCAGCAGGCGCTGCTGCAGTCGCCGCTGCCAATCCCAGGCCCGGGGAAAGGCCACCGGCGCCAAGGCTTCAAAAAGGATTGCAGATCGTTTCGTGGCCATCACTCCCGTTCCTAGCGTGGGGGAGCATGAAGCGCCCTGCGATGCGATGAAGCTTCTGATCCACGGCCGGAATCTCGAGATCACGCCAGCCATCCGCGAGTACACCGAAGCCAAACTGACCCGGGCAATCCACCATTTCGAATCCTTTGTCAAGGAGGCGGATGTGCACCTCTCCGTGGCCCGCAACCCCAGGGTTTCCCAGCAAACGGCGGAAGTCACGATTTATGCCAATGGCGTTGTGGTGCGCGCCCAGGAACGCAGCGAAAACCTATACGCCAGCATCGACCTGGTGGCGAGCAAACTGGCCCGCCAGCTCACCCGCTACAAGGACCGCATCCAGGCCCGTGAGCATGGCAACACCCCGCGTGGCGCCATCCACCTGGGCGAAGTGCCCGCCATCGACCAGGACATCACCAGCACGGCCACCTTGGTGGAAGGCAAGGAGCCGGCCCTGCCCCAGCGGGGGGTACGCCGCAAATATTTCGACATGCCAGCGATGTCCCTCGACGAGGCCCTGCATCAGCTCGACCTCATCGACCACGATTTTTATGTCTTTCGCGATGCGGCCAATGGCGATATCCAGGTGGTGTATCACCGCAACCACGGCGGCTTCGGAGTGATCCAGGCCAAAGGAGCGTGAGCCGCGACCTACCCGACCTAGCCCCACTGATCGATCACGCCCTGTTGGATCCCCACCAGGGCCATGGGGCTATTTTGCGCTGCTGTGATGAAGCCCGCCATTTCGGCTTTGCGGGGGTCTGCCTGGCCTCCCGTTGGGTGGCCGTTGCCCGGGAGCGATTGCCGATAGGGGGGGCGGTGCGGCTGATTTCGGTGCTGGGCTTTCCCTTTGGGGCCATCCCCGCCGCCGTGAAGCTCGCCGAAGCCGAGGCCGCCGCCGATGCCGGCGCCGACGAACTGGATGTCGTGCCGGACTTCGGCGCCCTGGCCGATCGGGACAGCCGTTTGCTGCTCGACGACCTGGCGGCGATCAGCAGCTTGGGGCTGCCCGTCAAAGTCATTGTTGAGAGCGGCCGGCTGGAGGCCGAAGCCCTCGAACTGTTGGTGGAAGTCAGCCTCGATGCCGGAGTCCGTTTCCTCAAAAGCGGCAGCGGTTTCGGTCCCCCGGTCACTGTCGCCCAGGTGCAGCGGCTGCGACAACTGGCCCGGGGTCGGGCCGGCATCAAGGCCTCCGGGGGCATCAACAGCCTGGAACTGGCCCTTGACCTGGTCGAAGCCGGTGCCACCCGCCTGGGCACCAGCCGCGGCGTGGCGCTGATGGAAGCCCTGCGGCGGGGTCCCCAAGGGGCCACATCCG
Source organism: Synechococcaceae cyanobacterium (assembly GCA_947458155.1). GTDB lineage: Bacteria > Cyanobacteriota > Cyanobacteriia > PCC-6307 > Cyanobiaceae > Cyanobium. Next base: position 9,385 of record CANGZM010000045.1, read on the forward strand.
AGCCCGAAAGGCCATTGCCGTAGGACACAACCGTGGCCGATCGCACCTTGGAGGGCCTGGCCCTGATCAGCCGACCCCTGGGCGAAAACGATCGGCTGTTGACCTTGCTTAGTGAAGCCGAAGGCTTGACCCGTTTGGCAGTACCCGGCGCCCGGCGTCCCCGCAGCAGCCTGGCCGCTGCCGTGCCCTTCGCCCTGCTGCAACTCCAGGTGGGGGGCGGTCGGGGCCTGCAGCGGGTGCGGCAGCTGCGGGTGTTGCGGCACTACGGGCACCTGGGCCAGCGGCTCGAAACCCTGGCCGCCGCCCAGGCCCTCGTGGAGCTTTGTCTGGCGCTAGTGGCAGAGGTGGCGGCCCCTGGCATGCTCGCCGACCTCCTTTTGCAGCTCGGCCGCCTCGAAGACGTGGTGCAAGAGCGCAGCCACCGCAGCGAAGCGCTGGCCATTGCCCTGCAAGGCAGTGTGCACCTGCTGGCGTTGGGCGGGTTTGCCCTGCCACTGCAACACTGTGCCCGCAGCGGTGATCGCCTCGATCCCCCCCTTGGTGACTGGGAATGGCGCTGCAGCCTGATCCCCAGCGAAGGCCTGGTGATCGGCGCCCAGGCGGGGGCGCGGGTGCTGCTCAATGCCTCCGAGCTGGCCCTGCTGCAGCGTCTGCCCCGGCCCCAACCGCCGCGCCGCCGCGATGGCGCCCTGATGGGACCGGAAACGGTATGGCTCCATTTGCTCGACCTGGTGGAGGCCTGGTGTGGTGAACACCTCGGCCGGCGCCCCCGCGCCTTCAGACTGCTGCGCACCGGCTTTGAATCCATGCCCCAGCCCATGCCGGAAAAGCGATGAGTACGGATCCAGACAAAACAGCACGGGGGCTGGCTGGCGTGCTGAGCCGCGATGGCTTCCGCCGGCTCTGGCTCGGTCAGATCTTCTCCCAGCTCGGCGATAAGTTCTACATCGTGTTGATGGTGTTTCTGATCGCCCAGTACTGGGTGACGGACACCCCCGGGGCGGATTCTGCCCTGGCGGAGGCGGCGGCGGCCATCCGCATCAATCTCGAATCCCGGGCCCAGGTCATCACCCTGTTGGCCACGGGGATCTACGTGGCCAACACGGTGCCCGCCATGCTGCTGGGCACCGTGGCGGGGGTCTGGGCCGACCGCTGGCCGAAGCGCTCGGTCATGGTGATCTCCAACGGCGCCAGGGCAGTGCTGGTCTTGCTGGCGCCCCTGGCCCTGCTGCCGGGTCCGGTGTGGCTGGGCCTTAGTTGGGGCTACTGGGCCCTCGTCGGCATGACCTTTTTGGAATCGGTCCTCACCCAGTTTTTCGCCCCGGCTGAACAGGCCGCCATTCCATTGCTGGTCGACAACCACCAGCTGTTGGCGGCCAATTCCGTGTACCAGACCACCAGCATGGCCGTCACCATCGTCGGTTTCGCTGTCGGTGATCCGGTGCTGCGGTTACTGCATCGTCTGTTGGCCACGTTGGGCCTGCGCCACGGCGAATTCCTGCTGTTGCCCCTTTGCTATGGCCTTGCGGCCATTGTGCTCGCGGGCATCAATCTGAACGAACCGCCCCGCCAACCCCGTAGCGCCACCGTCTGGCAGGAAATTGGCGAGGGTCTTGTGGTCCTGCGGGAGCGACGTAGCGTGCGCTCGGCGATGTTGCAGTTGGTGCTTCTATACAGCCTGCTGGCAGCCTTATACGTGCTGGCAATCAGCCTGGCTGCAGCCATCAGCCAGCTGGGGCCCACCGGATTTGGCACCCTGCTAGCCATGAGCGGCCTGGGTCTAGCCCTGGGGGCCGTGGCCATGGCCCAACTGGGTGACCGCTTCAGCCGCAGGCTCCTGGCCAGCACGGGGCTGGGCACCATTGCCGCCTCCCTGGTATTGCTCGGTCAGTTCCGGGGACACCTGGCCATCACGTTGCTCCTCTGTGCCGTGCTTGGCGTGGGTTCAGCCTTGCTGGCGATCCCGGCCCAGACCACGATTCAAGAAGACACCCCCGAAGACCAAAGGGGCAAGGTATTTGGCCTGCAAAACAACCTCATTAACATTGCCCTCAGCCTGCCCCTAGCCCTGGCCGGAACGGTGGTTTCCCGATTTGGACTCTTGCCGGTGCTGTGGGGGCTGGCAGCTTTGGCAATTCTTGCGGCCCTCAGCGAACAGCCCTGGCGTGGCTGCTAGCTTTATTGGCTGAACGCTTCGCAACGGTGTCGCACATTGCCTGGCTGGGCAAGAAATCCCCGTTTTGCGGCAATGTCACCTACGGATTGAGCACTACCGAAGCCCTGCGGCGCAGGGGCCACTCAGTCAGTTTCATCCACTTCAACACCCCGCCCGCCGGACTGGGTCGCCACGACGCCAACGACGGCGAAAGCCCAGCTTCTTTGGCCGCAGCCTTGGCCAGCAGCGAAAGTGCCGAGGTGGTCACCCTGCCCTATTTGGTCAAGTCCCAGGTTTACACGATTCCTTCACCCGGGGCCCAGCGGGAGTTAAGGGAATCGTTGGAGCGGCTGCGGCCGGATCTGGTCCACGCCAGCCTCACCCTTTCCCCCCTGGATTTCCGGCTTCCCGATCTTTGTCAACAGCTGGGATTGCCCCTGGTGGCCACCTTCCATCCGGCCTTTGATGCGGGACTGCGCAACCTCACCGCCGGCACCCAGCAGCTCACCTATCAGCTATACGCACCCACCCTGGCCCGCTTTGATCGGGTCATCGTGTTCTCGGCGTTGCAGGCCGATCTGCTCGAACGGCTTGGGGTACGCCGCGATCGACTGGCCATCATTCCCAACGGCGTGGACACTGACTTGTGGACCCCCTCGCCCCACTTCGATTCGCCGAACCTGGCGGAACTGCGCCACCAGTTTGAGGGGCGACGGGTCTTTCTCTACATGGGTCGTCTTTCCACGGAAAAAAACGTCGAGGCCCTGCTGCGGGCCTGGCGGCTGGTACGTCCCGAGGGGTGTGTTTTGCTGATCGTCGGCGATGGCCCCTTGCGGGGGCTGCTCCAATCCCAGGCCGAAAACGATGTGATTTGGTGGGGCTATGAAGCCAGCCTGCCCCGGCGGGTCGCCCTGCTGCAGCTAGCCGAAGTCTTTTTGCTGCCCTCCCTGGTGGAGGGGCTCTCCTTGGCCCTGCTGGAGGCCATGGCCACCGGTACCGCCTGCGTCGCCACCGATGCCGGCGCCGACGGCGAAGTGCTGCAGGGGGGTGCCGGCATCGTGATCAGCACCCAGGGCGTCACCACCCAACTGCGCACCCTGTTGCCCGTCTTGCGGGACCAACCGGTGCTGACCGCCGAACTGGGGCGACGGGCCCGGGCCCGGGTTCAGGAGCGCTACACGCTGGAGCGCAACATCGACGCCCTTGAAAAGCTTTACGCCGAGCTGACGCTTCAACCGATTGCTGCTTGAGGCCTTTGGTGCGGGTTTCGCCGCGGCTGAATCAATACCGCTCCGGCACCGGAGCCCGCCAGGTGAGTGCCACTCCGTCGGCGCGCAGTGCGCCGGCCCGCTGCTCCAGGCTGCGACGATCGACCCGCCACAGCCGATAGAGCCCGGCCTGCCCCAACTCCTGCACCTTCAGACCTTGCCAATGGGGAGCTGCGGCCGTGGCCCGGTCGATGACCACCAGAACGCTGGGCTGCTGGTCTGGGGTGGTGGGAGTTTGGCCCCGTCGACGCTCGTAACGGAGGCGATCCGCCAGGTTGACGATCGCCCGGGGCTTGACTCCCTCGTAGATCACCAGCCGGCGGCTGTAGTAATGCAACGAGGGCTTGAGAATACCCACCATTGCCAGCGGTTCAGTCGGGGGGCTTTGGCGCAGGACCGCCGCGGCCATCTGGCGCACCGGCAGGCCCCGCAACCGATCCCCCAGGCTCCAGGCGGGAACCAGCACCAGAGGCACAAACAACACCAGGGGCGCCTGCAGGGCCAGCAGCCGCCAAGCGGCGTGCTGCTGGCCCTGCAACTTGCCCTTCCAAAAGCCCTTCCAAAGGCCAAGTACGGCTGCCAGCAGCCAGAGAAAGGCTGCCAAAGGCAACAGACCCGACCGCAGCAATTCGGGGGCCAGGGTGGGTAACTCCGGATCCCGAATCAGGGGCAGCCAGCGGGGCGCGGCCAGGAAGCCAACTCCCAAAAACAAAGTCATGCCCAAGCTGAGTCCCCAGGCCCAGCGCAGCGCCCTGTCCGGTTGGGCCGCGGCCACCAGGGCGATCAGCAGGGCCGCCGCTGGGGTCGCTGGCAACCAGTAGCTCGGCAGCTTGGTGGCGGCGATGCTGAAGAACAGCAGGATGGCCAGCAGCCAGCAGGTTGCAAAACGGGCCAGGGAGGTGGGTGGCGACGGCTGAATACCGGCCCTTCCTGACCATATCCCTAACCAGGGCAGCGGCCCCAAAGTGCGGCCCAGGCCCAGCAGCAATAGCGGCGTCGCCGGCAAACTCGCCACCACCAGCACCGGTACGAAAAACCACCAGGGTTGGAGATGATTATTCACCACCCCGGCAAAACGCTGGAAGTTGTGATATCCAAAGAAACTGCGCCAATAGGGCTCCCCCTCATGCACCAGCGCCAGGGCGTACCAAGGCAGCGCCACCAAGGTGGTCAGCGCCAGGCCCCGCAGGGGGCGGAGGCTGCGCATAACCCCCCACGGATCGGCCTGGAACCAGGCAAAGGCCAGCCAGGTGAGCGCCGCCAGCACAACCGCCACCGGTCCTTTTGTCAAGACCGCCAGGCCCAGCAACAACCAGCACCACCACCAGTGACGACCCGCCGAGGCATAACTGCGCCAGCCAAATAACAGGGCCAGGGTCAAGTTGGCTGTGAAGAGGGAATCACTGACGGCCGTACGGCCCCACAACAGGGCAAGGGGTGAAAGGCCAAAGGCCAGGGCGGCCCCGAGGGCAACGGCCGGACCGGTGGGCGCTTTCGCTGGGGTTGCGGCCAGGGCTGGTTGGGGCCAGCGCAGCAGGGTGTCACAGAGGGCCAACATCACAAGCACCGCCCCGAGGGCGGAGGGGAAGCGGGCCGCCCAGGTACCCAGCGGATTCCAGGTCATCTGGGCCGGCAGGCCATAAATCAACCCCATCAGCCAATACACCAGGGGTGGTTTGTCGTAACGGGGCAATCCATTGACCCGGGGAATGAGCCAATCCCCGGTTTCGGTCATGGCCCGCGCCGCTGCGGCGAACAGGGGAGGGGTTTCATCCACCAAACCGGTGGCGCCCAGCTGCCAAAAGAAAATCAGCACTCCCAGCCCAAGGGTCAGCAGCAGCCAGGGGCCGGGGCGGAGGGGATA
>CANGZM010000046.1 GCA_947458155.1 Synechococcaceae cyanobacterium
CCGGTTGCTGTTTTAAGCGCCGAGCTCTTGCAAAATAGGCAATCTTCCACCTTGGACGAGATAGGGCGATGCTTGTAGAAGGATTGGCCAGTATTCCCCCCGTGACCAGCGCTACTTGCCGTATTGGTGACATGGTTGCAGGAGGATGGTTTCACAGGTATGTTTGAGATTTTTACTGGATCAACGTCTTCCTTGGCAATTTGATACAGGAATCAGAGGTGCTCTCCAGGCGTCTCGGTTAGAAAAAAATGCCAAGTGTTGCCTTGGTGGCTTCTGTATTCCGCTGCTAAAGGCGATTTGAGATGAAAGCAATATCTGAATGTATTGCAGCCAGAGGATCGCCAACAGCTGCATCTACGATTTTGTCTTCAGCGCATCACCATGCCACCATCCACCTGCAGTACTTGGCCAGTGATATAGCTTGCGGCGGGATCGGCTGCAAGAAAGCGGACGACGCCGGCCACTTCTTTTGTGCTACCCATTCTGCCAAGGGGGATAGAGCGAAGGATTGCTTCGCTTTCCAGTTCTTTGGTCATGTCAGTGGCTATAAATCCTGGAGCAACAGCATTAACGGTCACACCTCTGCTGGCGAATTCAGCGGCAGAACTGCGGGTTAAACCAATCACGCCTGCCTTGGCTGCACTGTAATTGGCTTGGCCTGGATTGCCCATCAAAGCCACAACCGAAGTGATGTTGATAATGCGTCCGCTTCTGGCTTTGAGCATGGGCCGGCTAACGGCTCGGCTGCAAAGAAATACTCCGGTGAGGTTGAGGTCGATCACACTTTGCCAATCAGCGGTCTTCATGCGCATCAAAAGGCCATCTTTGGTGATGCCGGCATTGTTGACAAGAATATCGATTCGATTTTCCCGATCCATGATTTGTTTAACCATCGCTTCCACCTCATCTTCGTTGGCGACGTTGGCCTTCAGGCTCCAGGCCTTGCCACCGGCCTCTGCAGTGGAGTTCACCAGGGCCGCTGCCGCCGATTCGGAGTGGGCATAATTCACGACAACGGTTGCCCCTGCAGCTGCCAATTCTGTGGCGATCGCGGCACCGATACCCCGGCTGGCACCCGTTACCAGGGCGGTTTGGCCAGTCAGGGGGTGGGAATGGGACATCGAGGCGCCGTGTTTCGCCGCTGATCGTATGTCGGCCCAGCTGACTCTGTCTGCTGGGGCATCAGGCCGGCATCACTGCCACATCCACCAAGGCCTCTCCAAGAAGATCCCTTAGTCGGCTCAATTGCTCCTGGCTACCCATCACAACTAGGAGCTGTCCGGGTTCAAGGCGTACGTGACCTCCGGGGTTGGCAATCAGGGAAGGTGCGAACCTCCCTTCCCTGACATCCCCTTCGGGGTTGCGTACGGCCAGCACCAGAGCACCACTGCGACGGCGCAGATGCAGATCTTCCAGGCTGGCTCCCTGCAGTTCTCCGAGGCGCTTGGGATCGGCACTGAGCTGAAATTCCTCAACCTCGCACTCCGAGCCCGCCAGCAGTTCCATGAAACTGACGGCCAGGGGTCTGAGGGCTGTGGCGGCCATGGTGCGACCCCCAGCAACGTAGGGGCTTACCACCTGGTCAGCTCCGGCCAGCCTCAGTTTGCGTGCGGCCTCATCGCTGTCCGCGCGGGCGATCAACCGGCAACCCGGTGCCAAGCCCCTGGCACTTAGTACAACATAGAGATTGGCAGCGTTGCTGCTCAGGGCCGCCACCAGGCTGCGGCAGTGTTGTATGCCGGCTTCCATCAGGGTTTCATCCAACGTGGCATCCGCCAGCAACACCGGCAGACCACGCTCTTCGGCTGCCTCCTTGCTGGCCGGGTCGGTTTCAATCACCAGCAACCGCACCCCCTCACGGTTGAGCTGTTCGGCGATTTCGCGACCGATGCGGCCATAGCCGCAAAGAATGACGTGATTGTCCATGCGACTGATCCAACGGCGAAGGCGGCGATCCCGAAGGTGCCTGAAATAACCCGACTCAGCCAAACCCAGCAGGCTACGGATGGTGAGTTGCACAACCACCAGTCCACCGGCGATCAGAAAAGCCGTCACCACCCGGCCCGAGGCCGTCAGGACCTTGGTGTGGGAGTCACTGAAGCCGAGGGTGCTGAGGGTGATCAGCACCATCCAATAGCAGTCCCCCCAATCCCAGCCTTCCGTGAACTTATAGAGACCGGCGGCCAGATTGACCAATCCCCCCAGGGACAGGATCGGCAGCAGCCAGGACCGCCTAGATCGGCTTAATGGCGGGCGTCTCCAGCGCATCCGCCAGCTCCGAGGCCAGTTCATCGCTTGGCCGGGGAGCTGGTCTTGTGGTCAGCCAAGGCCCAGGGCTCCGAGCACGTTGTCCACACTCACCTGGGCCAGCGGTTTGGTTCCGCCTAGCCCGGTCACCCCCTCCCTTACTGGCAAGTCGTCCGCCCTGGAGCCAAGGGCCACCAAGGGCACGCCGCAGAGCAGTGCCAGTTCAATGCTGACAGGATCACTGGCCAGCACTACGTCGCTTGAGGCCACCTGGGCGGCTTTTTGGGCCCATGGGGCTCCGGGGGGGAGAGTTTGTTGTACCCTGAGATCGTTGAGTCTTAGCTGGATTTGTTGTGTCACGGTGCCCCAGTTTGACCTGGGCCAGTCTTGGGGGCCACCCTCTGGAGCCACCAACAGCACGGGGCCATTGCCAGGGGGCAGGGATTTGGAGGCTTTTTCAAGATTGGATTTGGGTAGCAGCAGGCGAAAGGCCTGGGCGTCCAATTGAACGCCGATGGGAACCAGATAGGGCGCCAGTCTCTGGGGGGGCCAGCCCTGGTCCAGGGGCTTGACCTTTTCGGTGGCTGAGAAGCCGGAGGCGGCCAGCCGCTTGGGGATATGGCTCATGGACAGCATTAAGTCCACTTGGCGTCCCTGGGCCAGGTTGATACAGACCTGGAAATCGGGATCCCGAACAGACCCCATCAAGTTGGTCCAGTCGGCAAGAGTGGCATCTGAGTAGTTGAAGGGAATTACCTTCTCAACGGCGGGAACCAGTTCCCAGATACCGCCGACCGAAGCAGGACAGGCCACTTGGATCTGGAACTTCAGCTGCTGGGCTGTTGCTGCCACCGCCGGCAGGGCCTGGAGCTGCCGGACGGCATCCCCTGGAATCAGAAATAAAGCGCGCATCGAGCCTCGGCTGGGCGGTGGATGGGACCGCCGCCTGATTGTATGGAGAAGAATCCCAGCGGTTTGCTACCGAGGTTGGAAATCCTGTGCATTTGCTGATTGCGGCAGCCGGTAGTGGCCGGCGTATGGGGGCGAATGGCAACAAATTGCTGCTTCCCCTGGCTGGCCGCCCCTTGCTGGCCTGGACCCTGGAGGCGGCCCTCGCCTGTGGGGCTATCCGCTGGATCGGTGTAGTGGGTCAGCCGGTCGATGCGGAAGCGATTGAGGCCCTGGTGGCGGAGGTCCGCCGGGGTGCAACGGCCCGATCGCCTTTGGCACCAGTGGTCTGGATCGTGGGGGGCGACACCCGCCAGGATTCGGTACGTCTGGGCCTGGCGGCCCTGCCGGCTGACGCCAAGCAGGTCTTGATTCATGATGGCGCCCGCTGTCTGGTCGAACCAGAGCTGTTGCAGCGTTGTTGCGCGGCCCTTGGCCCAGCGACCCTGGCTGGGGCCGGCATCATTGCCGCCACCCCGGTCACCGACACCATCAAGGAGGTGGGGGAGGGCGGCCGCATCAAGGGGACTCCCGATCGCTCGCTGTTGTGGGCTGCCCAGACGCCCCAGGGCTTTGCGGTGGATCCCCTGCGCCAGGCCCATGCCAAGGCCGAAGCCCGGGGCTGGACCGTAACCGACGATGCTGCCCTGTTCGAGCGACTGGGTTGGCCGGTGCATGTGTTGGAGGCCCCACCTTCCAACATCAAAGTCACCACCCCCTTCGACCTCACCGTGGCCGAGGCCGTGCTCAAGACTCGTGGCAGCTGGGCCCCCCAACCGGGCCCTGGGCCAAGTGCCTGCCGTTGAGGTCCCGGCGAGGGGCCTGCTAGGCAAGAGCGGACCAACGGTGTGCGAACGCGATGGGATCTATTTGGAGCCAATGGCAGATATGGGCTGTGTTGGCGGCCGTCACCGCTGCTTTGACTTCCCTGTTGGCCAAGATAGGGGTGCAGGGGGTACCCAGCAATCTGGCTACCCTGCTGCGCACTGTGGTGGTTCTGTTGCTGCTTCTGGCAGTGGTGTTTTGCCGTGGTGAATGGCAATCACCCCTCGATTTACCCCGTCGCAGTTTGTTGTTTTTGCTGTTTTCCGGTTTGGCCACCGGGGTGTCCTGGTTGTGTTGGTTCCGGGCGATTCAGCTGGGCCCGTTGGCACAGGTGGCCCCGATCGACAAGTTGAGCGTCGTGATCGTGGCGGCTTTCGGGGTGGTTTTGCTGGGGGAAAGCCTCAACCCCTGGCAGTGGCTGGGCGTGGCGCTGATGGGTGGGGGTGCGGTCTTGCTGGCCTGGCCCTGAGCCGGCCAGATTCCCAGGGGCCCGGCAAGCTGAGTGGGTGAACGCTGTTTTTATGTTGAGCGCCCAGCTTTTCCGCCTGGAACCGGTTTGGAGCCGGGTTCATCGCCATCGCCGCATTCGAGGCGGTTGGGGCCGGGCGGTTTGGGCCCTATTGCTGGCCGTATTGCTGGGGCTTTGGTCCGCTCCCGCGATGGCGCTGGCGGCGCCCCCGCCGCCGTCCCCGAAGTTGGCGCCTCAGGTGGCGGCGCCTGGAGCGAGCCCAGGGTCTAGTTCCTCCTCACCCCAATGGGTCAGCTTGGACGGCCGGCGCATCCTCGAACTGCGTTCGGTGGCGGGTGCCCAGAGCTTGGAATCGGTGGCTAACCGCGGTTCGGCGTTGCTGCAGGAGCTGGCCCGCAAGGTCACTGTCGCCCCGGAGCAATTAGTGGTCCAGGAGGACCCTCCTTATTCGATGATTGGAGTGATTGACGCCAAGGGCCAGTTCAAGCCCTACCTGGCGGTGGATGATCGGGCCGGCCGCGCCTTTGCAACTAGCCGCCAAGAGCTGGCCGAGTTGTATCGGGACCAGTTGCGGGGCGCCATCCGCCAGTACCGCAGCACCCACAGTCTCACCTCCTGGATCAGGGGTACGGCCCTGGCCTTGCTGGTCCTTGGGGCCTATCTGCTCTGGCTGCGCCTGCAAGGGGATTTCAATCAGCGCCTGCGCGAGGGAGTCCTCCGGGGAACCACCACCTGGCTGAGGGGGGTGAGCTTGGCAGGCAGCCAAGTGCTGGACAGCGAACAGGCGCGTGGCGCCGTGCTCCTGTTACTGAGGGTCCTGCACTGGGGAGTTTTGCTTCTGGCCAGCTACCTGATGATTCCGCTGTTGCTCGGCTTTTTTCCGCCGACCCAGGGAATCGCCGAGGGGCTGAGGGGCCATATCCGCTTGGTTTTGGACGGGGTGCTGGATGGGGTGGTCGCAGCCATTCCAAATCTCCTGGCAATTGCCCTGATTTTGCTGTTCACCCGTATGGCGATGCGGGCTTGCCGCACTTGGTTTGCGGCCATTGAGCGCGGCCGCTTGCAGTTTCCTGGCTTCTACAGGGAATGGGCCCGGCCCACGGGCCGCTTGGTGGCGGCGGCGATTCTGGTGGCCGGACTGGTTTCCGCCTATCCCTACATTCCCGGATCCGAGAGCAAGGCCTTCCAGGGGGCGGGCCTGTTCGTTGGCGTTTTGGCGGCCCTGGGGTCCAGTGCGGTGGCCACCAATGTCATCAGCGGGCTGATGCTGATCTACACCCGTGCTTTCCGTGAAGGCGATCGGGTTGAAATCAATGATGTGATTGGGGTCGTACAGGATCGCGATTTACTGGTGACTCGTATCCAGACACCACGTAACGAATTGGTCAGCATTCCCAACGCTACGGTGATTGGTGCTTCGATTGTCAATTTCAGTTTTTCGCGCCGGGAAATTGCCAAACCCGTGGCGCTGGCGACCACGATCACCATCGGCTACGACATTCCTTGGCGCCAGGTGCATGCGCTGCTGTTGAAGGCCGCCTTGGCGGTCCCAGGCATAGCGGCCGATCCCCAACCGTTTGTGCTGCAGATTTCCCTCAACGATTTCAATATCAGTTATGAGCTCAATGCCAGCGTTGGGGATGTCATGACTTATCGGGAAACCCTTTCGGATTTGCTGGCGTCGATTCAGGATGTTTTTGCCGAGGCCGATGTGGAAATTCTTTCTCCGACCTATGAGTGCAACCGTGATGGCAGTGCCCGCACCGTGCCGCCGCTGCCAAGCTTGGATGCCCTCAGGAATCGACCAGGCTGAGACGGCCCGTCCGTCCGTCCAGCCTGGCCAGGTTGCCCAGGGGAAGGGCCCCATTGCCAGGCCAATGCCCTACCGGGAGTTGGGCAACTACAGGAATGCCCAGGTCGGCGGTGCGCTCGCGTAACACCTGTTCGGCCGTGAAGTAGTGGTGGCTCGGTTGGTCGCTGCGGTCGTGGTCGACGCAGTCGCGGAAGTTGCCGAAGCCGATTCCGGCAAGTTGTTGCAACGCACCGCAGAGTCGCCAGTGGGTCAGCATCCGCTCCAGTCGGTAGGGCGCTTCTGCCACGTCTTCGAGCACCAGAATGGCCCCCCGCAGATTCGGCAGATGACGGGTCCCCAACAGGTGGGTGGCCACGGTGAGGTTGGCGGCTAGCAGGGGACCTGTCGCCACGCCGCTTTGCCAGCCTTCCCCCTCCAGATCCGGCAGTGGTTCACCGAAGAGCAGGGCCCTTAAACGGTCCCGGCTCCAGGCGGGTTCGGCGGCAAGGGTGGTGAGCAGGGGGCCATGGATGGCGCCGCCTCGCCCCCGGGCCAGCCGTTCCCACAACAGGGAGGTGACGTCCGAAAATCCCAGCAACCAGGCGTTGTGGTCGGGCAGGTCCTGTTCAAGCAGCCGCGCCGCACCCCAGCCGCCCCGGACACAGGCCAACAATGCCGCCCCAGCCTGGCTGCTGGTGTCACCGGGATTGAGGTCGGCGGCCCGTTGGTGGTCTGCGCCGGCCAGGAATCCCCAGCGACGTCCCACCAGTTCGGGCCGTTCTTCCACCTCCAGTCCCCAACTCCGCAGTACCTCCATGCCCAACTGCAGCCGTTCGCCCGTTTCAAGGGCCGAACTGGCAGCCACCAGGCGTACGCGGTCTCCGGACCGGAGCGGTTTGGGGTGGCTCAGGGGAGCAGCCATGGTCAACGGCAGGCGAGGGGATCACTGCGGCACGATCAGCGCCAGCAGCATCAAGGCCCCCAGCATGACTTGATGGGTGAAATGCACGCCGTAGGCGGCCCGCGGCAGATCGGGGCGCCTCAGGATCGACGCCTCCCGTTGCATCCCCCAGGTGGCCGCAATCCAGAGAAGCCAGAATTCGGGCATGGCGATGCCCCGCAACCAGGCAGCCGTGGCCAGGGCTGCGGCGGTCAGGCCGTAGCAGCAGGCGACCACCAGGGGCGCATGGCGACCCAGGGTGAGGGCGCTGCTCCGCACACCGACGCGTCGGTCGTCCTCCCGGTCACTCATCGCATAGACGGTGTCGAAGCCGAAGGTCCAGCTAAGGGTGGCGAACCAGGTGAGGGCCAGGGCCACTCCGGCGAGTTCGCCGCTGGCTGTGGCCCAGGGAATCAACACCGCAAAGCCCCAGCAACAGGCCAGGACCAGCTGGGGTAGGGGAAACCAGCGCTTGGCGGAGGGGTAAAGCAGCACAGGGGGCAGAGCTGCCAGGGCCAAGGGCAGGGCCAGATTCCGGCCCGGGGTAGGCAGGGCCAGGACCACGATCAGGGCGACCACCAGGCAGGCGACCAGCAGGGCGACGGCGGTCGCAACTCCGATCCTGCCGTCGGCGAGGGGCCGGTTGCGGGTGCGTTCGACCAGGTTATCGATGCGACGGTCCCAGAGGTCGTTGGCGACGCAGCCGGCACCGCTTACCGCCAAGCCCCCCAGAACAATCAAGGCCAATAAGCGCAACGACGGCGGTGATGCCGGGTTGAGCCAAAGGGCCCAGCCAGCCGGAATCAGTAAAATCAGCCTGCCGCTGGGATGGTTCCAGCGCAACAGTTCGATTCCGTCGCGGATTTTTTGCAATGGCCCTGGAGCCGTCCTGGCCATGGCGGATGGTCTCCTGGCGATGCTGGTGGCACCCTAGTTCGTGTCATCTTGACCGCTTCGATGGCAAAGTGACGCCGCCAAACGGTGCCGATTCCGATGGCCTCCTCGCAGGCTCCCTTGTCCGAGCCGCCCTTCCCTGCCAGCGGCGAGCGTCGGGTGGCGGCCATAGACATTGGTACCAACTCGATCCATCTGCTGATCGCTGCCATCAATCCGGCTTTGCACAGTTTCAGCGTGGTGGTGGCGGAGAAGTCCACTACCCGGCTGGGAGAGCGGGATCCCATTAATGGCGATCTCAGTGCCGCCGCCATCGAGCGGGCCTTTCTCACCTTGCGCCACTGCCGCGATCTGGCCGCCAGCCATGGGGTGGAGCAGATCGTCACGGCCGCCACCAGCGCCGTGCGCGAGGCCCCAAATGGTCGGGAGTTTGTGCAGGCATTGCAGGATCAGCTTGGCCTGACGGTGGACCTGGTCAGCGGTCTTGAGGAGGCCCGCCTGATCTACCTGGGGGTGCTTTCCGGCATGACCTTTGGGGACAAGCCCCACCTGATTCTGGATATCGGCGGGGGGTCCACCGAGTTGATCTTGGCCGATGGCGGCGATGCCCGGGTCCTGACAAGTACCCGCATCGGGGCCGTGAGGCTGCAGCGGGAGTTCTGCCAACAGGATCCCCTTCCTGCCGGCCGTCGTAGTTTTCTACAGGCTTACATCCAAGGCTCCCTGGACCCTGCCGTGGCTCAGGTGCGTCAGGCTCTGCGACCCGGCGAGAAGCCCCTGTTGGTCGCAACCAGCGGTACGGCGATGGCCTTGGCCTCCCTGGCTACCGCGGAGGATTCCAAGTCACTTTTGAAATTACAGGGCTATCGCCTCGGTCGCGAGCGGATCGACCAATTGATCACCAAGCTCCTGGGCATGACGCCGGAACAGCGGCGCGCCCTCACGGCGATCAACGAGCGACGGGCCGAAATCATCGTGCCTGGGGCCCTGATTCTCCAAACCGCGATGCGGATGCTCCAGGCCAGGGAATTGGTGGTCTGTGATCGGGCCCTGCGGGAGGGCTTGATCGTGGACTGGATGCTGCGCAACGACCTGCTCGGAGATCGTTTTGCTTTTCAGAGCACGATTCGCGAGCGCACGGTGCGGTACCTGGCCCGCAACTATGGAGTTGACCAGGAGCGGGCTGACCGGGTGGCGGCCCAGGCCCTGTCGTTTTACGACCAAACCCGTGGTTGGTTGCACCATGATCAAGGTAAGGGGCGTCTGTTGCTCTGGGCGGCGGCCCAGCTCCACGAATGCGGCAAATACGTGAATGTGGGGGCATACCACAAGCACACTTGGTACCTGATTCGGCACGGTGAATTGCTTGGTTACTCGGAGCTCGAACACTTGATGGTTGCGGCCATTGCCCGCTACCACCGGCGGAGTCTGCCAAAGAAGCGGCATGAATCCTGGCAGTTGATTGAGGGCCGTGAGGAGCGCCGGACGGTGACGTCTCTGGCTTTGTTTTTGAGATTGGCTGCGGCCCTGGATCGGCGTCCCGAGGCGGTGATTGAGCGGTTCGCCGTCCGTCAGGAGGGCTCTGGTGCTTTGGTGGTGACCCTGGAGCCCCGGCTTGGGCCAGACGGGATCTGTGCAGACCTGAGCCTGGAACGCTGGAGCCTGCTTGCCTGTGCCCCTGTGGTGCTGGAGGTCACGGGGCTGCAGCTGCAGGTGCCGGGGGCTGAGGCTTAGGAGCTGGGCTTGGGGAGTCAGTTGTAGTTCCCGTTGGTGCTGTAATCGGAGCGGCCGAGGGGGAAGCACCGGACGAAGCTGGGGCTGTTGGCTTGAAACGGTGCCAACTCAGGTCATCGACCGGGCCAAGTGGTCGGGCGGTTCCATCGCCGACGGAGGCAAGCACTGCATAGGGGCGACCAGCAAGAACCTCAAGCCCTTGGCCTAGGGGAAAGGTTTGCTCGCCCGTCAAGGTACCTTCAAAAATGACTTTGCCATCGATCTGGCGCACTTGGATCCAACTAGATTCAGTGGATTTAAGTCGCAATTTTGTAGGTGTTGCTGGTGGGGGCGCGGCGGCGCTGGCAGCTACGGGGGCCTTGGGGCGGCTAGGGGGAGCGGGCGACCGGTTTGCATCGGCTGCGGCAGAACCAGGGCGGGCCGCTCGGGAGTAATGCTGCCAGGCGTTGAAACTCAAGGCTGCGGCTATGCCCAGGGCGCCGAGTACCAGAGGCAGGCCCCAAAGCCAGGGGGATGGGCCCTGGCTGGTGCTGTACTGGCCAGGACCTGACACCTCCCGCCGGGGAGGCTGGGGACCGGTGGGGGAGGGCTTGCTGCGGCGTGTTGGAACCGGTGGCAGGGAGGGACGGGGCTGGGACCGCACCATCAAGCGGCTGCCACGAAGAGCCTGTACGGCTTCATCGATATTTAAATCGAGGGCACTGGCCACTCTTCGTGCCAGGGCTATGACAAAGACGCCTTCGGGCAAATGGGTATGGTCACCGGTTTCAAGGGCCCTGAGCTGGGAGGCTCCGATCCGCAAGCGCTCAGCCAACAGTTCTAGGTCGATGCCCCGCTGGCGCCTTGCGGCCGCAAGTGAGCTGCCGAGCTTTTGCAGTTCCGGGATCGGTTCTGTCGGGGGCAGTAACCCTTCGCTTGTTGGGGTCGTTTGCTGGGGATCCGGAATGCCGCTCAAGGAAGCCACTCCATAACCGTGACCTGGATGTGGTGATCAGTATGACTGGAGCCCGTTGGCCGGAGCTCTGAGACCAAACTGAGATGGGCGATACTGGATTCGAACCAGTGACCCCTTCCGTGTGAAGGAAGTGCGCTACCGCTGTGCTAATCGCCCGACTGTTCTGATCTTTAGGGATTTTTGCTGCCTGATGATCATAGTTCACGACTTGCGCCCTGGCTCGGCCGGCTCCCCCAAGGGCCGATGCTGGGGGAAATAGGCCATATCACCGTTGAAAAGCGACGCCTCCCCCCTTGCCGATTCGTCCAGCACCGACGCCGCCACCGATGTGTTGATCGTGGGCGGCGGAGTCTGTGGTACAGCCCTGTTGTTCACCCTGGCCCGCTACACCGACCTGGCCCACATAACCCTGGTAGAGCGCTACGACCAGCTGGCCCAGGTCAATTCCAAGGCCACCAGCAATAGCCAGACCATCCATTGCGGGGACATCGAGACCAACTACACCCTGGAGAAGGCGCTGCGGGTTAAACGCACCGCCGAAATGATCGGCCGCTATGGCGATCTGCTTGATCCTGGGCGCCGCGATCGCTGTGTGTTCCGCACTCCCAAGATGGTCCTGGCCGTGGGCCCGAGGGAATGTGAGCTGCTTAGGGAGCGCTTCCAGCGATTTTCCCCGCATTTCCCGGCTATGGAGCTGCTTGAGAAGCCGCAGATAGCGGAGTGGGAGCCGGAGGTGGCCCTCGTGAATGGAGACCTTCGGCCGGAGGAGTTGCTAGCCATTGGTATCCGGTTGTCACCGACGGCCGTCGATTACGAGGCCCTCTCGGAGTCGTTTGTGGAGCTGGCCAACGCAGCCGTTGCGGGTCTAAATCGTGTCGTCGACGTGCGACTTTGCACCCGCGTCATCCAGATCGAAGCCGAGGGCGACTTTTACCGTGTGGAGCTGGCTCCTGGCGCGGCGGAAAAGCCCCGGACCTGGTTGCGGGCCCGCCATGTGGTGGTCAACGCAGGCGCCCACAGCTTGTTGTTGGCGCAGAAGATGGGATATGGGTTGGAGTATTCGTGCCTGCCGGTGGCGGGCAGCTTCTACTTCACTCCCGATTTGTTGCGTGGCAAGGTCTACACGATGCAAAACGACAAGCTGCCCTTCGCTGCTCTCCATGGCGATCCGGATGTACGCAGCCCTGGCAAGACTCGTTTTGGCCCCACGGCCCTGCTGCTGCCATTGTTAGAGCGCTACCGTCCCGCCTCGTTCTGGGAATTTCTGCGGGTGCTGCGTCTCGATGGGGCGGTGTTGGCGGTGTTGTGGCAGCTGTTTGGCGATGCTGATATCCGCAGCTACATCCTTCGAAATTTGTTGTTTGAGGTGCCCTGGCTGCGGCGGCGCCTGTTCCTGGCTGATGCCCGCAAGATCGTGCCTGCCCTGCAACTCGACGACCTGCGTTTCGCGGAGGGCTATGGCGGGGTGAGGCCCCAGCTTATCGATCGTCAAAACCGCCGGCTGATGCTTGGCGAGGTGTGTATCGCCGCCCGGCCCGGGCTCAGCTTCAACGTGACGCCCTCGCCGGGGGGCACCTGCTGTCTGGGCAATGCCGAGCGGGACGCTTTGGCGATCAGGGACCACCTCGGCTGTCACTTCGACCACGACCGCCTGGTCCGGGAGCTGGTGGGGGAAGACGCCCGGTGCATCGAGGCGCCATGGGCCGCCTAGGGGGGGGCTCGACGCGTTCGAAATCCCTTATTAGCGTGGCTTCGTCTTTTCGTAATCGTGCTTTCTTCTGGCCCATTCTCCTGTTGCCCCCCCGGTTCCCCACCCCGCCGATGTCTTGATCCTGGCCCTCGATCGCGGTGATGCTGCCGAGGCTCTGGCCCTAGTGGCGGCGATTCCCGCCCTCAGGCGGGTCAAGGTGGGGCTGGAGCTGTTCACGGCGGCAGGGCCCGAGGTGGTGCGCCGGCTGAGGGAGCTGGGCCTGCGGGTCTTTCTTGACCTCAAGTTTCACGACATTCCGGCCACCATGGCCGGGGCCTGCCGCTCGGCGGCCCGGTCAGGGGCTGAGCTGATCACGGTCCATGCCTCGGCCGGAAAGGAGGCCCTGGAGGCTGCCCAGGCGGCGGCGGTCCAGGGAGCCGCTGAAGCGGGCCTAGGGGACTCGCCGACGCTCTTAGCGGTTACGGTGCTCACCAGTTGGGATCCAGCGCGTTTCAAGGCCGAACTGGGCTTGAGCGAATCCCTGGGGGCCCATGCCAAGCGTTTGGCAGATCTGGCGGCTGCGGCAGGCCTGGGGGGTGCCGTCTGTTCTCCCCTGGAGGTGGCGGCCCTCCGGGGCTCCCATCCCCATCCTTTTGTGTTGGTGACCCCGGGGATCAGGCCCGGTGGCGGTGCCCTGGGCGATCAACGGCGGGTGATGACCCCGGCGGCAGCCCTGGCGGCCGGTGCCAGTGCCTTGGTGATTGGCCGGCCGATTCGGGAGGCAAAGGATCCGGCGGCGGCGTTTGAGGCCTGTTGCGGCGAATTGATGGCTTCAGGGGGTGCGTCGGAGCCCTTCCCGTAATAAATGCGAGGGCTTTATGTGGTAGTGCTGTTGAAAATCAAGGCTGAAAAGACTCATTGAGCGGTAGCCGCAGGCGAAGGCAATTTCGGAGACAGAGTCCCGTGGCTGGGGATTTTGCAGGCGATGGTGGGCCATTTCCAGTCGCTGCTTGCGGATCCACTGGGAGGGGGTGCAGCCAAAACGGTCGCGAAAAACGTACTGCAAGGTACGGCGCGAATAGTGGCTGTGATTTTCGAGATTGGTGAGGTTCAGGGGTTCGCCCAGGTTGGCGAGGATGTAATCAATCAGCTCGTCAAAGGCGTCGCGGCCATGTTCCTGGCGGAGCCGCAGCCGGTTGTGGGGCGATTCCTGCCGTAAATCCGGGATCAACATTGCCGCCACGAGCCGGTAGATCTGGTCTTCCAGATGCATCCGATCCAGCAGGGTCTGACTGAAACCGAGAAGATCATTGCAGTTGGCCATTACCTGCCGCAGGAAAACCTGCATCGATTGGCCCGGAGTCTCCTTGGGGATCTGCCAGCCATGGGCCTGGTCCATCAGCTCCTGCCAGTGGGGAGGTGCCTCCCGCCAACCGCCCATAGTCATGGCGCTGCGCTTGAGGGTTTCCACATGAATTCGTAAGACCACGCAACTCGTCAAGGTGTTTTCAAAGCTCCAGCTGGCCTTTGGTGCTAGCAGCAGGCAAGTGTTCTCCCTGCAGGTCCAAAGCACTCCCTTTTGGCGCACACGTTGTTCACCGCCGTAGCCCAAGACCAGGGTGAGGTCATCGCTGGGCTGGATCAGGCCCTGGGCCGGTCCGCTGATGTAGGCAACTACTGGAAGTTCGCCGATGTGGATATTGGCACCTTGGTAAAGCCAGGGGGATCCCCCTTGTAAAGCGGCTTCGAATTCACCCACATCAAGGGCCCCCTCAAGAAGATGGCGGCTTGCTTCCGGGCTTTCGAGGCGTTCAAGATGGTTCAGAAAGGGATTGCTTAATCCGGTTTGATCATCTTGCTGGGGAGGGAGCGCTTGCTCTTTAGTGTTGGCAGCTGTCTCGGTGTTTGACCAGTACATTGATTGTTTCCAGTTAAATGACTGATTGGGTATTGGAGATTTGACGTTTGCGTTTGGCTGGCTGTCGAGTGGCGCAGAAACTCTAGAATTAGTCATAACATTTGATCCAGAGAAGGTGATTTAACTTCGAAGGTGCATCAACATGATTGTAGATAAATTAG
>CANGZM010000047.1 GCA_947458155.1 Synechococcaceae cyanobacterium
CAGCACGGGCATGCCGTAGAGGGGGCTGGTGGGATCGCTCTTGGCGTCGGGATTGACGACATCATTGGCGCCAAGCACGATCACCACATCGGTGCGGGGGAACTCGGGGTTGATGGTGTCCATTTCGAGCAGCTGCTCGTAGGGCACATCGGCCTCAGCCAGCAGCACGTTCATGTGGCCGGGCATGCGACCCGCCACCGGATGGATGGCATAGCTGACCTCAACGCCGTGATTTTCGAGCAGCTTGGCCAGCTCGCGCAGGGCGTGCTGGGCCTGGGCCACCGCCAGGCCGTAGCCGGGCACAAACACCACCCGCTCGGCCTGCTCCAACGCCATGGCGCATTCCTCGGGGCTGCAGCTGGTGATGCGGGTGTAGCCCGCCTCGCCGCCAGCACCACCGCCACCGCTGAGGGCACTGGCACCGAGGGCGCCGCCAAACAGCACCGACAGCAACGAGCGGTTCATGGCGGTGCACATCACCTGGGTGAGGATCAGGCCGGCCGCACCGACCATGGCGCCAGCCACGATCAGCAGCTGGCTGCCCACCACAAAGCCGGCGGCGGCGGCGGCCACCCCCGAATAAGAATTAAGCAAAGAGATGACCACCGGCATGTCGGCGCCACCGATCGGCAGGGTGACGCCGATACCCAGCAGGCTGGAGCTGATCACCAGCAACCACAGCGGCAGGCCGGCGGGATCGCCAGGCAGCAGCACCGCCCCCACCAGGGCCGCCACCGCCAGGGAGATGTTGACGACGTGGCGCAAGGAACTCTGGGTCCAGGCGGGGGTGCTGAGCCAGCCCTGCAGCTTGGCCATCGCCACAATCGAGCCGCTGAAGGTTATCGCTCCGACAAACACCGAGATGGCAATCGACACCAAGGCCACCATGTCGGCGCCATCGGAATCAAACAGGGCCACACCAACGGCTACCAGCAACGAGGCCAAACCGCCGCAGCCATTAAACAGGGCCACCACTTCGGGCATGGCCGTCATCGGCACCCGCAGGGCGGTAACAACGCCGGCCAGCGCACCGGCGGCGGTGCCGGCAGCGATCCACAACCAGGCCATCGGGCCCGGACGGATTTCGATCAACAGGCCCAGCACGGCCAGGCCCATGGCCACCGCCGCCAGCTGGTTGGCGCCGCGGGCGGAGCGCACCTTGGAGAGGCCCTTGATGCCCAGGCCCAGCAGCAGCACCGCCACCAGGTCGATGCCATCGGTCAGTAATTCAGTCGACATCAGTTGTCTCCCTTGCGGCGGAACATGGCGAGCATGCGGTCGGTGACCAGGAAGCCACCAACCACGTTGTAAAGGGCGAAGCCCAGGGAAAGGGCGCCGATCAACAGCAGGGCCTGGTTGTCACCGGCCTTCTGGATGAGCGTGAGCGAAGCCAGCACGGTGATGCCGCTGATGGCGTTGGCGCCGGACATCAGCGGCGTGTGCAGGGTGGGGGGCACCTTGCCGATCAATTCAAGACCCAGCAGGCTGCCGAGCAGCAACACCCACAGGGCCTGGGAAAGGGCACTCATCACGAACCTCCGTTGCGGGAACCATTGGGATAGACGACATCCTCACGACGGCAGACGCCGCCGTGGGTGAGCAGGCAGCCGTCGAGGATCGGGTCCTCGGGATCGAGCCGCAGGCCCTCATCGGCCAGCAGGTGCTCGATCAGGGCCGCCACGTTGCGGGCATAAAGGGCGCTGGCGTGGTTGGGGACGCTGGAGGGCAGAGCATCCGCACCGATCAGCTGCACCCCCCGGCGCTCGACCGTCTGGCCGGCGACGGTGCCGAAGCAGTTGCCGCCCTGGGCCACCGCCAGATCGACGACCACGGCCCCGGGCCGCATGCCATCGAGCATCTGCTCGCTGATCAGCCGCGGCGCCGTGCGGCCCGGCACCTGGGCGGTACAGATCACCATGTCGGCGAGGGCGAGCTGGTCGGCCAGTTGCTGGCGTTGGGCCGCCAGGAAGGCCTCACTGGCGGCCTTGGCATAGCCGCCCTCCTCGGCGGGCTTGTCCTCCAGTTCGGGCGGATCAATGAAGCGACCCCCCAGGGACTCCACCTGCTCTTTAGCGGCTGGGCGCACATCGGACACATACACCACGCCGCCGAGCCGCTTGGCGGTGGCCAGGGCCTGCAGGCCGGCCACACCGGCCCCCAGCACCAGCACCCGCGAGGGCTGGATGGTGCCGGCGGCCGTCATCAGCATCGGCACGTAGCGATCGAGGGCGGCGGCGGCCAGCAGCACCGCCTTGTAGCCGGCGATGTTGGCCTGAGACGAGAGCACATCCATGCTCTGGGCGCGGCTGATGCGGGGCAACAGCTCCAGGGCGATGGCCGAGGCCTCGCGGCCGTTGAGGGTCTCGGCCAGGTGGCTGGCGCCATAGGGCGAAAGCAATCCCACCAGCAGGGCGCCCGGCCGCAGGCGCTGCAGGCTTTCAGCCGGTGGCGCCTGCACGCACAGCACCCCGTCGGCCTCCTCCCAGGGCAGGCCCTCCTCCGGACCCAGCTCGGCGCCGACGGCCAGAAAATCATCATCCCGGAACCCAGCCGCCGCACCGGCCCCCTGCTGCACCTTGACGCTCACGCCCTTGCCCAGCAGGCGGCGCACGGTTTCGGGCGTGGCGGCCACCCGCTTTTCACCGGGGGAGTGCTCCCGCGGCACCAGAAATCTCACCAAGGATCCACCTGACACAGGCCCAATCCATTAGTAGGCAAGACCGGGACTCCCACAAGCAAAACCACGACCTATGTGCGGAGTCGCGCACCGGGGGGGGCTGATTGGTCCATGCAGATCGGTCACAGCCTTGACCAACAACTGATCCAACTCCCGGAGCCGCTGCCTGCTGGGCGGAGAGATCGGGTCGTCAGGGTGGCCCATGGGTGGACCCTGGCATGGGCCTGCGGGTCCTTGATGTTCATGCCCATGGCTGCAGCGATGCCTATACCTGCCCAGCTTCTGCAGCGACAGTGCCTGGACTTGGAACACATCTTGATTCTGCCTGTGAGTAAGGCCCTGGCCGCCGTCGCCCTGCTGGCCGGGGCTTGGGTGGGCCCCGCTGCCGCTGCCCCGCTGGCCTGCAAGGGGCCCGCCCATATCCATACAGGCGATGCCGCCACCATCGCCCGCCAGCTGAAGGCAACGGGGAAGAAGGTGCTTACCTTCGTGGGCTATTCGGGGGCCGGTTATTAAGACCCTAATGCCCTGATTCACGAAGCCAGCCGCATCCTTGATCGCCACGCTCCGGCCCGCACCTTGATCAATATCGGCGGCACCGCCGAAGGCATTGGCCTGATCTACGCACTGGCCAAGGGGAAGGGATTCGAGACCCTGGGCATCGTGTCAAGTCTGTGGCCCGCCAGGAGCAAGTTCGCCTCTCTCCCTGTGTGGACACGGTGTTCTTCGTGCCCGATAGCACCTGGGGCGGCGAGTTGCCGCAGGGCAAGGGATTGTCGCCCACATCCAGCGCCATCGTGTACAGCAGCGATGCCTTGGTGGGCATCGGTGGTGGCGAAGTCGCCCGCGACGAACTAATCGCCGCCCGTCGAGCCGGCAAGCCGGTGACGTTCATTCCTGCCGACATGAACCATCAGCTGGCCCGCGAGAAGGCCCGCCGCAAGGGGCAGCCGGAGCCCACAGAGTTTGGTGGGGCGGCGGCGGCAGCGTTGGCGGCGGAGAAGTGAGCCGGATCGATTTATCCCATTTCCAGCCATTAGCCGCCCATTAGCGGCCTGTAGAGATATCCCAAGAACACGACAAAAGTTCTCTTACGCTATCTGACGCCAAGAGCTTCACCATGGCCACGATCCGGTTGCTTTCCGTGGGTTCTCGCGGTGATCTCCAACCTTACCTGGCGATTTTGCTGGAGTTGCAGCGACGTGGGCATGCGATTCAGTTGATCGGTAGTGTCAACTTCGAGGCGATTGCCACGGCGCACGCCGTTCCGTTTTTGCCGCTGCCTGGCGATTACAGGCAACTGCTGGCATCGAAACAAGGGCTGGAACTGATGAGGGGCAAGCCCGTAAGGCTGGTCTCAAAGCAGCTGCTGGAGGCAATGCTGACAACGGCCGCTGCGGCGATGGCCGGCACCGATTTGTTGTTGGTCACGCCGCTGGCCCTGTGGGGATATCACCTGGCCGAGGCTGAGGGGTGTCCGCTGATGGTGCTGAGTCCGATTCCGATCATCGCCACCGGAGACTTTGCCTTGCTGCAATTCCCTGGCCCAGCCGACCCGCCGCCGCCCCGCAGGATTGGTCAGCGACTGAAACGGCGGCTGAACCGGCTGAGCTATCACAGCGTCAGCCTCTTGAAGTGGCGCCAGGACAGCGGCGTCATCCAGGCCTGGCGCCGCAACAAGGGCCTGGCGCCACTTCCCTGGGGCGGTGCCCGCAGCCGCAGGGACGCCCCTGCCCAACTGGCTAATCCGACCGTGCTGCACCTATTCAGCCCCCAGGTATTAGCCCGTCCTGCCGACTGGCAGGAATCGGCCAGCGTGGCGGGCTACTGCTTTCTGGAATCCCCCTCCGCCGCAGACGAAATCCTGGCTTGCAGCTATCAACCAGCCGATGATCTTCGCGAGTTTCTGGACTCCGGCGACAGGCCCTTCTATGCCGGCTTCGGCAGCATGATTGCCCCCGATCCCGCCGCTCTGGGATCGCTACTGGTGGAGGCGGCCCGCATAGCCGGCCAACGGCTGATTCTGTCACCGGGCTGGGGGCGCATCGTCCCCCGCACGGCGCTGCCAGCCTCGGTGTATCTCCTAGAGGAATGCCCCCACAGTTGGCTATTCCCGCAACTGAAGGGAGCGATTCACCACGGCGGCGCCGGCACCACCGCCACCAGCCTGCGCCATGGCCTGCCCTCAACGGTGGTCGCCTTCTTCGCTGATCAGCCCGCCTGGGGCCGAACCCTGGAGCGGCTGGGTGTCAGCCCGGCGACCCATCGGCTGCCAACCTTGAGCGCCGAGACCCTGGCGCTCAGCATGGGGGCCATTGCCAACAATCCCAGCTTTCGCATCCGGGCCAGGGAGCTGCAGCAGATGCTTAGCGGTGAAGATGGCGTCGCCAATGTGGTGGCCGCGATTGAGGCGAAATTGATCAAGGACGTCTCAAAGGAGCCCGGGTCGCCGGATGTGCAAGCCCGCAAGTGATCAAAGTATTCTAGATTAAATATAAATTGGTATCTGGCAGAATCTCAATCTCAAACTGGCCTTCCTGAAGCATTTGGTCTGGGATTCGTTCATCAGCCAATGCCCGCAGAAGTGGCATGGGTTCAAATGGAAACTGAACGACTCGAGCCTTCATGTCAATTAAGGTTTGCGCCACAGCGAGCTCATAGTCCAATAGCTCCTTCAAATACGGAATTTTCCATCCTCGCACCTGAACGTGTTGAGCAAAGGCCTGCGCCTCCAAGAATGCGTATAAAACAGGTGGGTTGTTTAGGAAGGCATCACCAAGCATTTGCCTCAAGACATCAGGACCAACAGTATTGAGCAAAAGAGACGTAGATAACTTCAGAACTTGAACGACCATAGATGCTCGGAACGAAAACACCAACTCCCCTACCAAAGTTAAACCAGCTTCATTGACAAGATCTTGACGCAGTGGCAAAGCGTCAGTGTTGTCCAGAACAACCTCACGTGAAGTAACAATAGAAGTCAAAACCGCCTCCCAAGCGTCTCCCCGATCAAACACAGGAGAAATACTACTCACGTGTTTTAATGATAGCGGTTTGGGTTGAATATCATCCTTTGGCGAAGGTGCAACTGAAAACGATCCGGAGATCCAAGAGCGGATAAGCCCTAATTCAGCAGCCACCTCTTCAATGCTGTATTCAGTCAAGAATGAGGGGAATACTTCAAAATTGACAACCTGTAGGCTTGCTAATTTTGTTGGTAGATCACGAATCAAAGGCCACAAGTCATCAGGTACTGCCCCCGAATGGGCATCAAGCCAAAAGCCGTCCTGCCGAATACCCCCAGCCAGGTGAATCTCCCAAACACGATTCAAGGGTAGACCCCTTAAAAATTCGTCTAGGGGTTGGCGACCATTTATGGCATTAGTGTAGGCGTTATGAAGATCCAAAAGCAGCCCGCAATCAGCAGCTTCAGCGACCATTGCAATAAACTCGCCATCTGGAATCTCATCGGTGCGGGGATTTAAATAGGACACGCCATTCTCTATAGCCACTGGGACACCAAGAGAATCTTGTAGTCTGCGGATATTATCTGCAATTACTTGAATTTGTGCGCTGGTTTGCCGAGGTGGCATAAAAAAGCCAGTCGAAACTCCGTGAGACGCATTAAAACTCAAATGCTCAGACACCCATGGAGCCTTTAAGGCAGTGATCGTTTTTCGAAGTAGTTCGAGATGATGGTCGCTTGGGCGACTAGTTCCCCCAACCGGAGCGGCAACACTGTGGACAAGAAAGTGGTTGCCTAGTTCCTGTAAATGTTCAAGTATTGAATAGGGTGCTCTTTCGGGCGAGTCCGGCTCAGTTACCAACCAAGTAGTCTGCGGTTCAAATTCAATCCAATCAATCAAGCCCTCTTGCTGAAAAACAGCCTGGTCGAGATAACTCGACCAGGTAATACTAACACCAACAGAGTGCTTGTCACTCTGAATCATCTTGCAAATTGGCCAGTGCCCGTAATTTCCTGTTTAGCGTTGACAACAAAACCGTCCATTTCACGCTGGAAGAAGATGTCAAAGCCCGAACAACAGGCAGGGCAGCCAAGACGGCCAAGCACCTTTTCTATGGTACTACCTAGAACATCAATGTTGTCGAATACAGCACCTGGTACAGAAACATTTATAGACTTCCATGGAATCGGATCTTGAGGCAGCCCAATCGAAAGCCCTGGTGGATCTGGTTGAGGATTGAATGAAACCACACCTCGATCCGATCTAACAAGAAAGTCTCGTTGAAGATTCAGAAATAGTGAGTTACAACCTGTTGCGCAAGCAGAATGCCCCAACCTTTCTGCCAGATTTTTCAAGCTTACTTTTAGTTGCTTGAGGTCGCTTGCTACGCTTACATCAAGAGTTAGACGAACTGCGGATCCTCGCTGCTTGAGAAATGAATTGTCTTTGACTGGAGAGCTGGTCATCACTTTACTCCTTTATGAGAACAAAAACAGGAAAACCAAATGGGTTTCCAATACAAAAAATACTCTTCTCGCCATGGCCGTCAATAAGATCTTAATGTATCTTAATCCGCCGCACTTGCCAAAAGGCTTCTGTCCATTTTGCATTAGCACCATACTGCAAGAATTGCATTACAGAGCAAGTATATTGCTGTGCCATAATCTAACTATCGTTATCAATCAAGCTAGACGCCAGTGGGTCAGCTGACTGAAATGCACCCCATGGATCTGCTCAAACCGTTTGGCCAACAGACGTTGCGGCCGTCGAGAGAAACCATCACCGCCGAGGCGATTGTCGCCGTGGCTGACCAGCACCTCGGTGACAGGATCAGGGCGGAGATCACCTGAGGTTGCAGGACTTGACCGCGAAGGTCACCCGTTCGCCCGTCTCACCCGAGATAACCAAGGACTTGGGCAGCCAGAGCCCCTCCCTGGCCGAAGGGCGGAGCCCTTCTAGATGGCAGGTTCCCCCAATGCTCCAGGCTCAAGCGCAAGCCCTGGAGCCCCCCGCATGAGCCACGATGCCCTGCCGCCAATTGCCGGCCGTGAAGCGGAGATCCTGGCCCTGGTGCAGCAAGGCCAGCCGGCCGTTGCAAGGCAGACGCCTCTGGCTCTGGAGTCGATCCGCTCGGTCTTTGCCTGCGCCCTGCATATGCATCAGCCGACGATCCCAGCCGGGGCCCAGGGAGAGCTGATCGGCCATCTGCAGTACATGTTCGAGCATCCCGGCGAAGGCGATAACCACAACGCCGAGGCCTTTGCCCACTGCTACAAGCGCATGGCGGAGATCCTGCCCCAGCTGATCGCGGAGGGCTGCGATCCGCGCATCATGCTGGATTATTCCGGCAACCTGCTCTGGGGCTTCGAGCAGATGGGCCGGACTGACATTCTTGAGGCGCTGCAACGGCTCGCTTGTGATGCCAACCTGCAACCCCATGTGGAGTGGCTTGGCACCTTCTGGAGCCATGCCGTGGCCCCCTCCACCCCGATTCCCGACCTGAAGCTGCAAATCTTGGCCTGGCAGCACCATTTCGCCGCCCTGTTTGGCAGCGAGGCCCTGCGGCGAGTGAAAGGGTTTTCGCCACCGGAGATGCACCTGCCCAACCATCCCGACACGCTCTACGAATTGGTAAGGGCCCTCAAGGAGTGCGGCTACCGCTGGCTGCTGGTGCAGGAACACAGCGTTGAAAACCTCGATGGCACCAGCTTGCGCCAGGAACAAAAGCTGATCCCCAACCTGCTGCAGGCCCGCAACTCCCTGGGCGAAACGAGCTCAATCGTGGCGTTGATCAAAACCCAGGGCTCCGATACCAAGCTGGTGGGCCAGATGCAGCCCTACTACGAAGCCCTGGGACTGGAGCGGCAGGAGCTGGGGGGAATAGCGGTGCCGGCGATCGTCACCCAGATCGCCGACGGTGAAAATGGCGGCGTGATGATGAATGAATTCCCGCCGGCCTTTCTACAGGCCCACCACAAGATCGCTCGGCCTGTGAGCGGCCAAGCGCAAACGGTGGCGATCAACGGCAGCGAATATCTGGAGTTGCTGGAGGCCGCCGGGGTGCAAGAAGGCGATTTGCCAGTGGTTCAGGCGGTGCAGCAACACAGGCTGTGGCAGCACCTGGATGGCCCCCCGACGCCTGAAAGCGTGGCTGCGGCGATCGCCGAGCTGCAGGGGCAGGATCCGCCCCTCTCGATGGCGGGGGCCTCCTGGACCAACAACCTGAGCTGGGTGGAGGGCTACGCCAATGTGCTGGAGCCGATCCATAGCCTCAGCGCCCAATTCCACCAGCGCTTTGATGCCCAGGTGGCCCAGGATCCGACCGTCACCCAAAGCGAGCCCTACCAGAGGGCGCTGCTGCACTTATTGCTGCTGGAAACCAGCTGCTTCCGCTACTGGGGCCAGGGCACCTGGACCGACTACGCCCGCGAGCTGCACCGGCGCGGGATTGGGGCGTTGCAGGGATCACCTGTCCTATAGCCAGCGATCTTTAATTTTGACAAATTTCAACGCGATGAATGGTCTGTTTGTTTACAGGGTTGATCGATCCTGCGGCGTGAATATCCAGCTCGACACGTATGGCATCCAGACTGGACCAGGCCGTACCGCTTCACACCATATATAGTGTGGCCAGGACCATAAGGAGCTATGCCCGATGTCAGACATCGTGATCAAGCTGGAACGCCCTTTTGTGGAAGAACTGCTTGGGCGATACGAAAATCTGATCGGCAAAGACTTCCCCAGCTACCGGAACCACGTTTATCGCACGATCACGTATGCAATGCATTTTCTAGGTAATGCCGAAGAACATGAGAAGCTGGTCGAGGCTGCATTCGTCTACCATGACATCGGTCTCTGGACTGATCATGAATTGGCCTATCTGGAGCCATCCGAGGCTGTGGCCATAGCCGACAACGAGAAGTATGGACTGGGGTTGGATCCTGGCTTATTGCGTGCAGCCATCCATTGGCACCACAAGATATTTCCTTACACCGGACCGCACAGAAAAGTGATTGAGGCCTGCCGCAAGGCCGACTGGATCGATGCTTCAAAGGGATTACTTCGCAAGGGCATGGGGAGAGGGCAAATTCAAAAAGTCGAAAATGCGTTTCCAAACTTGGGCTTCCAAGAAACATTGCTGCGACTTGCCAAGGATTATGGAGGCTCAACACTTGTTGGAGGGATTAAGGTGACTTTGGGTATCGTAAAATGGTAATTTAGCCTATGGCGTAGACCAACAATTAATGGGGGAGTTGGGCCAGTTTCGCCCGGCACATTATTTAAATCGCCAGGGGCATGATGGGGACTGGTCTATTCATTGGCATCGTCGTCACCATGGACCAGCAGCGACTGGGCCTCCAGCCTTGAACGCCGCCGCCCGCCAGCCCCAGCTGCTGTTGGCGGGCGGTGGTCACAGCCATGTGTTGATGTTGCGCCAATGGGCCCTGCGGCCCCATAGCCGGCCCGCCAGCGGCTCGGTCACCCTGGTGAGCCGCCACCCCACCAGCCTGTATTCAGGCCTGGTGCCGGCGGTGGTGGCCGGCCTGGCAACCCCGGCATCGGCCCGCATCAACCTCAAACGGCTCTGCCAGCAGGCCGGCGTGCGCTTTCTGCAGGCTGAAATCACGGGCCTTGAATTGGGGCCTCGCCAACTGCTGCTGCAGGGGGGAGAGCGTCTGGGTTTCGACATCCTCAGCCTGGATGTGGGAGCGATCACGCCAGCGCCGGCGGATGGGGCCATGGCGGTCAAGCCGCTGGAGCCCTTTCTGGCCTGGGTTAACGCCCTGCCTGCGGGGGCCCCCCTGCGCCTGCGGGGCGGTGGCGCCAGCGCCGTCGAGCTGGCCCTGGCCCTGGGCCGGCGCGGCCATCCCTGCCGCCTGCTTTTGCGGGGCCCCGGCCTGGCCCTGGGCAGCCCCGCCGCCAACCGGGCCGGCGAGCGGCTGCTGGCGGCAGCGGGCGTGGCCCTCGAACGCAATGGCACCTACCAGGGCCCGGCCGATCTGGCCTGCACCGGCAGCCAAGCGCCCCCCTGGCTGGCCGCCTCCGGCCTGCCGGTGCAGCCGGACAGCGGCCGGGTGCTGACGGAAACCAGCCTGGCGGTGCTGGGAGAAAGGGGACTGTTTGCCGTGGGCGACTGCGGCCTGGTAAGCGCCCGCCCCCGGCCGGCGGCGGGGGTGTGGGCGGTGCGGGCGGCGGCGGTGCTGGCCACCAACCTGGGGCGCTCGCTGGCGGCTCCGCCGCTGGCGCTGCGCTGCTGGACGCCGCGGCGCCACGCCTTGCAATTACTGGGGGATTCGGGCGCCGGCAGGCCGGACCAGCAACCCCGGGCCCTGGCCCTCTGGGGCCCCTGGGTGCTGGGACCGACGACCTGGCTAGGGGGGCTCAAACACCGCATCGACCGACGCTTCATGGACGGTTTCCAGGGCTGGGTCCCGCCAAAATGACCCCCTGGCGCCTCCCCCCCATCACCCTCCCCTGCCTCGCCATGCCCCTGCTGTTTTCCTATGGCACGCTGCAGCAGCAGAGCGTGCAACAAAGCACCTTTGGGCGCCTGTTGACGGGCCGATCCGATGCCCTGGTGGGCTACAGCCAGTCGCTGCTGCGCATCGAAGACGCGGCGGTACTGGCGGCCAGCGGCCTCAGCCACCACCCGATCGTGCGCTTCAGCGACGATGCCCGCGACCGGGTTGAAGGCACGGTGTTCGAAATCAGCGACGCCGAACTGGCCCGCGCCGATGCCTACGAAGTCTCCGACTACCAGCGGGTGCTGGCCCCCCTGGCCTCGGGGGCCCAGGCGTGGGTGTACGTGGGGGTGTGAACTGGAGGGGGTTTTGTCGAGCTGACGCGGTTTTTCAGTAAAGAGTTATGATTGTCTTCAATATTTAGGGGTTTTGGTATTCCTGTTCTAGAAACCACAGCAGCCAACCTGGGGTCCCCCTCAGAGCGGTCAACTCCCCAACACACTGCAGCAGAGTCTCTTAAACGCACTGATTTCGATCTCAAGCCTTTCTTGGGCAGTAGCAACTGGGTAGCTGCCTGGCAGGTCGCCAACACCCTGGTGCCCTATGGCCTGCTGTGGTGGCTGGCAGTGTCCTGCCTGCGGCAGGGTTCCTGGCTGTTGTTGCCCGTGCTGGCGTTGATGGTGCTGTTCCTGGCCCGCTGCTTCTCGCTGATGCACGACTGTGGCCACAACGCCCTGTTTCGTGATGCCGCCACCAATCGTGCCGTCGGCTTTTTGTTTGGCATCGTGGCAGGCATCCCCCAGCTGCCCTGGTCGCGGGGACACGCCTTTCACCATCGCCACAACGGCAACTGGGCCAAATACAGGGGGCCTGCGGCGGTCGTCAGCGCCAGGGTATATAGCGGCTACAGCCCCCGCGCCAAGGCCCTCTACCGCTTGTTGCGGCATCCGCTGATGCTGATTCCCGGGGGCTTCTTCTACCTGGTGATCAAGCCGCGGATCGAACTGCTGGCAGGCCTGGCGGGCCTGGTGCCCCACTTGATCTCCAGCCTGGGGAAATCACCCAAGACAGGCTGGCGCGAGATTGTCGCCAGCCATAAGACCAGCTGGTGGCACAGCCCAGAAGAATTTGTTGACCTGCTGCTCAACAACCTGGCCGTTGTCGCCAGCTGGATTGTCATGGCCCGCTGGCTGGGGGCGGGGACCTTCTGGTTGATCTATGCGCCGGTGATGGCCTGCGGGGCCGCCATCTTCATCTGCATTTTCTTTGTGCAGCACAACTTTCCAGGCTCCTATGCCCAAGGCGACGATAAATGGAAAGCCATGGATGGGGCCATGCAAGGCACCAGTGACCTAGAGCTGCCAGCGCTGCTGAATTGGTTCTCCGCCGATATTGGCTGCCATGCGATCCATCACCTCTGCGAGGCGATCCCGAACTATCGATTACAGGCCTGCCAGAAGCGCAACGCCCATCTGCTCACCGGCGTGAAGCGTCTGAAGCTTGGCGACCTGCCGACCTGTTTTGATTACATCCTCTGGGATGAAAGCGCTGGCAGGCTCACGACCGTGGCGGACCTCACCGCCTAAAAGCGTGGCTTGTGTGCCGGCGCCTCCCGCCCTGGCCGTGGGAAAGTGACCTCTCGCTCTGGTGTACCCGTGGCCAACGACAGCGGTTCCTCCAAATCAGTGCTCCTGGGCCTGCTGACGGTGCTCGGTTCGATCGGCGGCCTGGCCCTGCTGGCTTGGTTGACGGTCGTGATGCTCGACCTCAAGCACATCAACACCTCCGGCTTCACCCTGCCATGAGGGCTGCCATGAGGACTAAAAACGCCCCCCTCCACCCCTGCCGGCCATTGTTGCCGCTGGCCCTGGGTGCACTGGTGACCCTGACGGGTGGGCCCGCCTTGGCGGAAGTCCAATTGCGTTGCCAAGGCACCCTGCTGGAGGCACGCGGCAAGGCGGAGATCCAGCGGCCCACCAGTGCCCTGGGGGTTTCGCTGGGGCTGGAGGCGGAGGCCGCCAAGGCGGACCAGGCCCTGGAGCAACTGCAATGGCGCCTGGCGGCGGTGCGCCAGAAACTCCAGGCCCTGGGAGTAAAGGAATGGCGGGTGGGGGCCCCCAGCACCTGGGAGCGCACAGGAGCCCAGGGGCAACGAATCGGCGTCCAGGCCAGCCTGCAGGTCAGTGGCCGCATTGAGCCGGCCCAGCTGCAGGACCTGATCAGCGCGGTGGGCGGCCTGCCCGGAGTTCGGCTGGCGCCGGTGACTGCCGAGACGGATCGAAGCCAGGACAGCGCCATCCGCGCCCAGCTGCTGCGGGCGGCCTACCAGGACGCGCTTCACCAAGCCCAGGAAGTGGCGGCGGCGATCGGCCGCAGGCGCCAGCTCTCTCCCCTGGAGGTGCAACTGGATGGCAACGGTGATCTGCGACCCATGCCCATGGCGATGCGGTCCGACGCTCCGGCCCCGGCACCACCGCCTTTCAATGCGGCCGAACTGCCCAAGCCCACCCAGCAGCTTTCGCTGCTGGCGCGCTTTTGTGCCCTCTAAGACCCAGCGACCAGAACCATGCTGGTCGTAGATCGGGGTCCAGGGGCAGCATCTCTGCTTTTCCCGCAGCGACTGACCCGTTTTTCCCGCATCGGCTGACCCGTTTTTGCTGCATCAGCAGGCCAATTTTTCCTGCATCAGAAGCCCGGCTTTTCCTGCATCCGTAAGCCAGTTTTTCCTGCATTAGGATCCCGGCATCTGCTGCATTGACTGCCGCCCCATGGCCTCCGGTTACCGCCCGCGCATTGCCGACGCCGAGCTGCGGGACTGTCTGGCCGCAGCTGGCGCGGTGGTGATCGAAGGCCCCAAAGCCTGCGGCAAGACCCGCCTGGCCCAGCAGCTGGCCGCCTCCACGGTGCTGCTGGATGTGGACCTCGGCGCCCGCCAGGCCCTGGCGGTGGATCCGGCCCTGGTGCTGGCGGGTCTGCGGCCGCGCTTGCTGGATGAGTGGCAGGTGGAGCCGGCGCTATGGAACCAGGTGCGGCGGGCGGTGGATGCCGTCGAGGCGCCCGGGCAATTTCTGCTGACCGGTTCGGCGGTGCCGGCCGATGACGCCGAGCGCCACACCGGAGCGGGGCGGTTTGCGTTTCTGCGGCTGCGGCCGATGAGCCTGGTGGAAAGTGGCGCC
>CANGZM010000048.1 GCA_947458155.1 Synechococcaceae cyanobacterium
CAGGACGGCCTGCCACAGGGGCGCCTGCTCGGCGATGGACGGCAGGCTGGCAAGGGGCTGGGCATGGTCACCGATGCGTTCCCCGTCCCAACGCTGGACTGGTAGGGATTGCAGGGGCCCATCGTCGATAACCCCCTGCCAGCGGCCCCGGTCACACACCAGGATCCAGGGGGGCAGGCCAGGGATTTCAGCAGATCCGGGCGCAGCAGATCCGGGAGCAGCGGGACCGGGCGCCGCAGGACCGGGTAGAACAGGATCCGCTGCCTGGAGTCGTTGCTGGCTCAATTGGCGCAGGCTGGCGCTGGCCTCAACCACCCGAAAACGGCGGCGGCTGGCATCGGCGACCCGCAGTTCCTTCAGCACGGTCTGCAGACGCAGCAGCTGGGACTGTCTGCTGGCGGCCCCCAGGCCAAACCAGCCGAGCACCAGCAGCCAAAGGCCCGGCCCCCCAACGCCCTTGAGCAGCATCCAGGTGCCCAGGCCCAAAGCCATGAAGGACAGGAAGCGGCCGCAGCCATTGGCCACCTGGATGCCACGGCGCTGGCTGCCGCTGATCTGCCACACCAAAGCCTTGAGCAGCAGACCGCCATCAAGGGGGAGGCCGGGAAGCAGGTTGAAAAGGGCCAGGGTTAAGTTCAGCAAACCCAGTTGCAGCACCATCTGGCCAAGGCCAGGGGCAAGCTGGCCCGCAGGGACCCGCAGCGCCAAAAACAGGCCGGCCAGGACCAGGCTGACGGCCGGACCCGCCGCAGCCACCAGCGCCGCCCCCTTTGGAGTGGCACATTCGCGATCCACGCTGGCTACACCGCCTAACAGAAACAGCTTGATGCTGATCACCTTCACCCCTTGGCTGAGAGCGACCAGGGAGTGGCCCAGCTCATGCAAAAGCACCGAAACGAACAGCAACAGCGCCGTCAGGAAGGCCAGGCCCCAAATCATCAGGTCGCCACCGCTGGCAGCAGGCTGATAGTCCCGCGCAAAAGCCACCGTGGAGATCAGCAGGATGATCAGCCAGGTGGGGTGGATAAGCACGGGGATGCCCCATACACGGGCTATCTGCCAACCTTCAGCCATGGTGATCGCAAGGGGAGAGGGTCATCGGCAGACTTATAAAGGTTGCCATCTTGGCCAGAGGCGCTTGCCGCTGTTGAAAATCTGCGGCCTGCGTCAACCGGACCAGGCTGCCGCCATCGCGGGCATGGGTGTGGCGGCGATTGGAGTGATCGCGGTGGCGTCCTCGCCGAGGTTTGTGCCGCCGGAGCGACGGGCCGAGTTGTTTCTGGCGGCCAAAACAGCCAGTCCATCCTGCCTTGGGGTTCTGGTGGTGGCCGATCCCCAGGCAGCGGATCTGGAGTGGCTTGGCTGCGGCCAGGGCCATGACATCCTGCAGCTGCATGGCCAGGAAAGTGCCGAGCGCTGCCAGCAATTGCGCCAGAGCTTGGGTGTCAAGGTTTGGAAGGCCCTGAGGCTGCGCGATCGCACCGATCTGAACCGGGCGGCCCTCTACGCCCCCCATGTCGACGGCTTGCTGCTGGATGCCTGGGTGGCCGACCAACTGGGGGGTACGGGGCAACGGCTGCCCTTGGAGTGGCTGCAGGGGTTCAAGCCTGAGGTGCCGTGGTGGCTGGCGGGTGGGATTGCCAGCCAGGCCCTTCCAGAAATTCTCTCCAGGGTGCGACCCGACGGACTGGATGTCTCCAGCGCCGTCGAAAAAGGCCCCGGAGACAAGGATATCGAAGGCGTTGCAAAACTGGTACAAGCCGTTAATCACTACGGGTAAACTGTCAATTCAATAACCGATCATTGATTCCTGCTGTTTGACAAGCTCAAAGAATTCTTGCTTGAGACTAGGATCATTACGGAAATCACCACGAACTACAGAGTTGACCATGCTGGTTTGGGGTTCTTTGACGCCCCGCCACTTCATGCAGTAGTGCTGAGCTTTAAGCAGGATGGCCAGGCCCTGGGGTTTGCACAATTCTTCAATCTCATTGGCGAGGATAATCACGGCCTCTTCTTGAATGTGGGGTCGGGAAAAGACCCAATCAGCGATTCGTGAAAATTTGGAGATGCCGATGACCCGCTCGCCGGGCTTGATTCCTATCCAGCAATTTCCCATGATGGGCACAAGGTGATGGGAACAGGCGGAGCGGACGCTGATGGGGCCAACGGTATAAATTTCATCCAGGTCCTTAACGTTTGGAAAACTAGCCACCTTAGGCTGGGGTAAGTAACGACCCTTGAATACCTCTTGGAGATACATTCGAGCTACGCGCTCGGCGGTTTCTTCCGTATTATGATCATTATCGATATCGATCACAAGACTTTTTAGCATCTCACGCACTTTGCCAGCAACTTCAATCTCAAGATGCTCAAGTTCTCCGGCCTCGATATATTCGGAAATATTGTCATTGGCAAGAAATGGAACCCCTTGTAATTGAAGGCGATTCTTGATTCTCTGGCTGACGGGAATCAGCAAGGAGTCTGAATTCTCTTGCCGGCTGGACGGGTTGGAGGGGAGCGTCGATGTCATGGGTTTTAGCGGAAATGGCCGGCTGCAGACATAGACATTGATTTATGTCTTGATCTAGGGCAGTTAGGCCAAAAGAAGAATGGCTTGAGAGTGCCAGGTCATTGCAAAGCATGGCACGTCTTCGCAAGAAATGTGGTTGTCCAAAAGAGGCTGGGTGGAGGGGTGTCCGAACCAGGGCCCATGCCGGCCCTGCTGCAGCCTAGGAGCCCAGCGGATCGTCAGCCCCCACCCCTTCGATGAAGCGACCAATGGCCCGATACTTGCGGTAGCGCTCAGCAACGAGTTTGGCAACGGGCAGGGCCAATAACTCGGATAACTGCAGAGCAAGGGCTGCTTTCAGTGATTCGGCCGCCTGGAGAGGCGCCCAGTGGTTGCCTCCGCAGGGTTCATTAAGAACGGCATCAATCAAACCAAGACGCAAAAGATCGGCCGCCGTAATCCTCAAGGCTTCGGCGGCAACGGGGGCCTTGGCCGCATCACGCCAGAGAATCGAAGCACAGGCCTCAGGACTGGCCACGGTATAAACGCTGTGCTCAAACATCAGCAGGCGATCGGCCACACCAATGCCGAGGGCGCCTCCTGAGCCTCCCTCGCCAATCACCGTGGCAATGATCGGCACCTCCAGCCGGAACATCTCCCTGAGGTTGACGGCGATGGCCTCCCCCTGACCCTGTTCTTCCGCCAGGACACCGGCATAGGCCCCTGGCGTATCGATGAAAGTAAGAATGGGTAAGTGGAAACGGTCGGCGTGCTCCATCAGCCTCAGGGCTTTGCGATAGCCCCCAGGCGAAGCCATGCCAAAATTGCGGGCCACGTTTTCCTTCGTATCCCTTCCCTTCTGGTGACCCAGCATCACCACGGGCTGGTCACCGATACGGCCGAGGCCGCCGACGAGAGCCCGGTCATCGGAACCACAGCGATCACCGTGTAACTCGATCCAGGAATCGCTGATCAGCTGGATGTAATCGAGGCAACTGGGGCGTTGGGGGTGGCGGGCCACCTGAATTTTTTGAGCCGGGGTCAGATGGCTGAAGATTTCCTCGCGGCGACGCGCTGCAAGGGTTTCAAGTTGCAGGATCTGCTGGCTGACATCAACTTCTGAATCCCTGGCCAACTGACGGATCTGCTCAATCTGCCCCTCCAGCTCGACCAGCGGTTTCTCAAATTCCAGCAGGGCGCGACGGACCATGGGATTAAAAGGTAGCAAGGGCACTCGGGAAATGGAGCCCTACTAGACGTTGACAAGGCGGGCGAGGGGCCGTTCCTCCAGCCCCAGGGGCTGGAAACCATGGCGAACGGAAGCGGCCCCAATCCACTCCATGCGCTCCAAGCTGATGTTGTTGCGACCCCAGCTGAAATTCGTGTGGTGGTCTTCGAAATCCAGGAGCATGGCCTCGGCGAAACAGGCGAACATCTGGCGCTGGGGATTGGTCATTTCAGCAACCGCCATCATCTGCCAGCCGATATCACTGCCAAATTCGACGATGCCGCCCTTGACGACATGAACCCCCTCGCAAGCCACCTTGCTGTCAAGGTTCTTGGGATAGCCCCCATCCAACATCAAGCAGGGACGGTGCAGCCGTTCCCCGTCGATGCTGAGGGTCTGGGGCAGACTCGCCACCCAGACCACGACATCGGCTTGGCTCAATGCCTCCTCCAAGGCAAGAATGCGCCCCCCACCGAGTTGAAGTTGCAGAGCCTCAAGGGGGGCCTGCTGGCGGGCGACAAGCAACAATTCTGCCACGCCTGTTCGCTGGCTCAACCAGCTGCAGACCGCACTACCGATATCACCCGTGGCCCCGACCACCGCTACGGACGCCTTGGCCAAATCAATGCCAATGCTGGGGGCGATGGTCTCGACCTGACGACATATAACCCAAGCCGTATGGGTGTTGCCGGTGGTGAAACGCTGCCAGTCGAGGGTGGTATTGCGTATGTGCTGCTGTTGCAACAGGTTGAAATTCTCGAAAATGATCGAGGTGAAACCACCCAAGGCGGTGATATCGAGGCCACTTTTCTGGGCCAGTTCCATGGCATTGAGGACCTTGCGGCGGGCGGTTTTAAAGCGCCCGAGCATTTCAGGAACAAACACTGAATCGATATAGGCCCCCTCAATTTGTTTGCCCGTCGGGCTGGTCACAGTGATGCGTTCGACCAGCTGGGGTGGGGCGCTGCACCACATGTCCAGATCGCCTTTGGCGTACTCCTCATAGCCAAGCAAGCTGGCCTTGGTGCGAGCCTCTTCAAGGTTGGTGGAGTGACCGATGAGGCCGAACATGGGCAGTTTTAAAGGATGTGGCGGCTGGAGGCAGGATAACTGTTGCCAGCCGCCCATCCTCGCATGGGGCGTCAGTAGGAGGGGCTTAGCCCACTAAGGCGGCTGCAGCCAGGCGGGCGATCTCTTTAGAGCTAAAGCCAATTTGGGTGAGGGACTCTTGGTAGGCAATTAGAAAATCTTCGATTAAATCTTCCTTAGCCATGCCCAAAGCGGCGGCGTCGGCGGCGACCCGATCCAGCATGCGACGCACGTGGGGCAGATTGGCGCGGTTGGCGGCCTGCAGCTCCTCACGGCACTCGTGCAGATGGGCCTTGAGCCACTCTTGGCCGTAGTTGAGGTGAGTGTATTCGTCTTGAACTACGGATTCGGTGATTTTGCGGGCAAAGGGATCGGATACGGGAATATAAATGTGATAAGCGGATATGGCGAAAGCCTCGATTAGTAGTGATTGAATCAGCAGGCAAGTCACCACTTTACCCTCGGCCAGAGCTGCCTGAAAATTATCTCGTAATGGCGTAAAGAATTCCCGGGCAAAGTCCATATCGGCTTTAACCCCCAGATTGGCGCCACAAGCGGTGAAACCCTTGAGGTGCTTCATCTCCATGCGGGCCAGTCGGCCCAGCTCCTCGGCCTGATCAGGCAGGAGGGTGCCAATGGCAATGTAGTTGTCATGGGCTTCCTGTTCACCCTCAATCACGATGGCGTTGATGCGGCTATAGGCATCCTTGTACTGGGCCGTTGTGAAATCTGGCAGCTCCTCACCATCAACCCGGCTGGCCACTGCGGCAGAAGAGTTGGGTTCGAGGATCGCCATGGGCTCGTAGGTGCTGAGTCTGTAACTGTAATCACTTCCGGGTTGCCATTGGTGGCCACTCACTGCGCAGCAAGCCATCGAGCCTGAGCCACCAGCCAGCCACCAGTCGCTCAAACAAATCAGCCCCAAGGGATGGGGAGGCCCCCCGGGGATCGCCAATCACGCCACTGCGGCTGATTTCGGCCGTCAGCCAGGCGCAGGGGGCCGCCCCCTCCAAGCTCCATCCCGGCGGGGCCGCCGCTTCGACCCCCAGCCCATCTGGCTCGCGGCTGGCGCGGGTCTGCTGGGGGGCGAGGTGCAACATCAAGCTGGTCTCTGCCAGGCCGGCATGCAACCCCTCGCTGCGCTCCGGCTCGGGAATCAACGACCCCAAGCCCTCCAGACCCTTCCAGAGAAAACAGGGCAGCACGCCCAGATCGGGGCAGGCGGCATGGAGCTGGCGGGCCGCCGCTTCCAGCAGGGCGATCTGCCCCCCATGGGCATTCAGCAACACCAGCCGTTGGAAGCCGGCGGCTTGCAGGTCCCGGCCCACCGCTTCCACCAGGCTCAGCAAAAGCTGGGCCGGCAGGCTGATGGTGCCTGGAAAACCACGATGCTCTGGGGAGAACCCCAGGCTTTGCAAGGGCAAGCGCACAATCGGCAAATCCCCATCCAGCCGGGCCAGCACCGCATCGGCCACCCGGTCGGCAAAGAGGGCATCGGTGCCCAGAGGCAGGTGGGGGCCATGTTGTTCCGTAGCCCCCAGGGGCCAGAGCACGGTGCTGCCCTTTCTTTGGGCTAGCTCGGCGATTTCAGGCCATGGCAAGCAGTCGAGCCGGCGCTCGGGGGCGGAGGACATCAGCTGGGGCAGGCAAGGGGGGTCCTTACAGTGTCGGTTCACCAAGCCCCCCTGAGGCCATGACCGGAACTGGCAAGCCTGCGCCGCGTCAGCCCCGGATTCCCGCCCAAGCCCCCACGGCTCCCAATCCCGCGCCGCCGCGCCGCCCCCCCCAGGTGGTGCTGTTGAAGCGCGAGGAAATCCCCGCCATCAAGAGCCAGGAAACCAGCGCGCCAGAGCCTGGGGCGGCTGCCAAGCCGGTGCCACTGGCCGCCGCCGCCGGGGCGCCGCCGCAGGCACCCAGCCGGCCCGCCCGGGGTGATGACGATTTGTTCTCGACGGACGAGCTGGAAGGGCTGACCATGGCCGACCTGCTCGGCCCGGCTAGCCAGGGTCGCCGCCAGTCCCCCCCGGCGGGCGCGACCGCCGCGGTGGTCAAAGAGGTGGTCAAAACCCCATCCCGCACCGTGGATGACTTTGACTTTGATGAGGAAGCCTTCCTGGCCGCCCTGGAGGAGAACGAACCCGTCGGCACCACCGGCGATGTGGTGCAAGGCAAGGTCATCGGCATTGAAAGTGACGGGGTCTACGTGGACATCGGCGGCAAGGCGCCCGGGTTCATGCCCAAAAAGGAATGTGGCCTTGGCGTTATTACCAACCTCAAAGAACGCTTCCCGGCAGGTCTGCCGATCGAGGTTCTGGTAACGCGGGAACAGAACGCCGACGGCATGGTCACCATCAGCGCCCGGGCCCTGGCCCTGCGCCAAAGCTGGGACAAGCTGCGCCAGCAGGAAAAGGACGGCAAGGTGGTTCAGGTCAAGATCAATGGCTTCAACCGTGGTGGCGTCACCTGTGATCTGGAGGGCCTGAGGGGCTTCATCCCCCGCTCCCAGTTGCAAGACGGCGAGCAGCACGAAGCCCTGATGGGCAAGACCATTGGGGTGGCCTTCCTGGAGGTCAATCCTGAGACCCGCAAACTGGTGCTTTCTGAGAAGAAAGCCGCCACGGCCGCCCGTTTCTCCCAGCTGGAGGTGGGCCAACTGGTGGAGGGCAAGGTAGTGGCCCTCAAGCCCTACGGTTTCTTTATTGACCTCGGTGGCGTCAGTGGCCTGTTGCACCAATCCAGTGTCACCGGCGGCGTCTTGAGGGATCTGCGCGAGGCCTTTGAGGTGGGCGAGTCGATCAAGGCCCTCGTCACCCAGGTGGATCCTGGCCGGGGACGCATTGCGCTGAACACGGCCCTGCTGGAAGGTCAGCCCGGTGAATTGTTGGTCGAAAAGGCGAAAGTGATGGCCGAAGCTGAGGATCGGGCCACCCGGGCACGGTCCTTGATCCGTCAGCAGGAGCAATCCGCAGGATGAATCCTGGCTCCACCGCCCCCAGCCTTTCCCAGGAGGCCGACTGGGAAATTGATTTCTATTCCAGGCCCATTCTCGAGAGCGATGGCCGCAAACGCTGGGAACTGCTGATTTGCTCAACCCCGGACGCCAACGCCACCACTAGCCCTTTCCGCTGGCTGCGTGATTGTCCCGCTGACAGTGTCAACTCGATCTGGCTGCGGGAGTCCATCGAAAGTGCCTTGGCCGCTGCCAGCGAACAGGGCTTGGCCCCCCCGCGCCGCCTGCGCTGCTGGCGGGGTTCGATGCGGGCGATGGTGCAGAGGGCCAGCGATGGACTGGGGATGGAGCTTGTCGCCTCCCGCCGTTGCTACGCCCTGCAGGATTGGCTGCGGCAGCGGGAAAGGGACGTTTACCCCCAGCAGGAGGGTTATCTGGCAGGTCCCCTCGCCCCCGCACCCCAACCCCTTCGGCCGCTGGCCATTGCTTTGCCGGAAGCCGCCCGGGGGGACCGCTGGAGCTGGGCCAGCCTCAATGCCGGTGCCCTGGCAGATGCCAGCGAATGGGAAGCCGGGTTCAGCGGTTTACTGCCCTTACCCGAGGGCATCAACCCAGACACCCCAGTCCCCGGCTTACGGCTGTTCAGCCAACGGCGCCCCCTGGCGATTGCCGGCTGGCTAGCGGGGCTGGAGCCGGTACGGCTGGAAATCGAGGACGATCAACTGGTACTGGAGGCGGGATTGGACGACCGCTGGCGTTTGGCCCGCCTGGAGGCAGCTGAAGCATCAGCAGCCCAGATCGCCTTTGCCGCAGCCCGGGAGCAGGCCGGAGGCCTGCAGTTCATCGCCGTGCAATCCGACCCGGACCAACCCCGGTTTGAGGGCTTCTGGATGCTGCGTGACCTGCCCGATGGCTGAGGCCAGTCCGGCCCCCTTTGACCGGCCCGATGCCGGCTTCAATGATCTGCCTGGCTGGACCTGGGTAGGCACCTATGGGGGCTGGTATCTGCAAGCCGAGTGCCTGCGCGATTTTGAGCACGGCTTCTTTACACGCCTATGGCAGGGCCGCGAACCCGCCGAGCTGGCCGCCTTTGTCAGCGCCGGAGTCAGCGTGCACCGGCCCCAACAGATTCATAGCGCCCTGGTGTTGTCCGCCCGTGAAGCCAGCGCGGCACCCTGGCCCCAGGCCGATGGTTTAGTCAGCGACTCGGCGGGCCAGAGCCTGTGGGTATGTGGCGCCGACTGCACCCCCGTTTTAATCGCCGATCCCGCCAGTGGTCGGGTCGCCGCCGCCCACGCCGGCTGGCGAGGCGTTGCCGGCCGCATCCTGCCCGAGGCCATCACCCTGCTGGAGCAGGCCGGCAGCCGGCGCCAAGACCTCCTGGTGGCCCTGGGGCCGGCTGTCAGTGGCGCGAATTATCAGGTGGAGCGCCGGGTGAGCCTGGCGGTGGCCGCCTCGCTGCATCCGTCCGAAGCGTTGGCGGGCCAGGCGGAAGAAAGCCTGGAGGAGCTGCGGGCCTGTGGGGCCTTGGGCGCCGATCCCCAAGCCGACCGCGACCGCCTGGATATTCGGGCGGCCACGGTTCGGCAGCTTGCAAATGCAGGCATTGACCCGCAGCGGGTCAGTGTCTGCCCCCTGTGCACGGTGGCCGAGCCCCTGCTGTTTCATTCCTGGCGGCGCGACCAGGTGAAAGCTGTGCAATGGAGTGGCATCGTCGCCCAGGGCTGAAATCAGCCTGGGAGAATCAGCCAGTGAGAGGGTCACGATGGCTACCAGAGACTCTTGGCATTCGCTGCGACTGCTCCGTTTGACAAACGGCGTTGCGGTCATCATCAGCAATCCGCAGTTCAGCAAGAAACCACAGACGACTCCACACACCTTGGCGGCTCGAAAACTTGAGCTGCGACGCTCTTTCTGCTGATGGGACTAGCTCTGTTGCCGACAGGATTTCGGCAACTGGCATGGCGAAGCAACAAGAAAATCTGGGCAAGACCTTGCGCAAAGGACCCAAGACAGGAGAAAATGCAGTTGTTGCATTTTCTCACCATGCTTACTGGATCTGATCTGCTGGCCAAGGTCAAGGAGCTGGGCGATGTCAGCAAATCCGACCTTGTTCGGTCTTGCGGCTATGTGTCCACCAAGGCTGATGGCAGCGAACGCCTCAATTTCACGGCCTTCTATGAAGCCCTTCTCAATGCCAAGGGAGTCGATTTCGGCGCCGCCCCCAAAGCGGGCAAAGCCGGTCGCAAGCTCAGTTTCAACACCAAAGTTCAGTTCAACGGCAACCTCATGGTCGGTAAGGCCTACACGGCCATGCTCGACCTGAAGCCCGGCGACGAATTCGAGATCAAGCTTGGTCGCAAGCAAATCCGTCTCGTGCCGCTGGGGGCTGAAGAAGAGGAGGGTTGAGCGCGAGAGCCTCCGCCACTTTGATGCCATCAATCGCCGCTGAAAGGATTCCGCCGGCATAGCCGGCGCCTTCCCCAGCCGGGAATAGTCCCGGGGTGTTGAGGCTCTGAAGCGTTTCCCCCTGGCGAGAGATCCTCAGGGGGGATGACGTACGGGTCTCAACACCCGTCAACAGGGCACCAGCCATGCCGAACCCCCGAATTTTTTTAGCAAAATGGGGCAACGCCTCACGGATGGCTGCCACCATCGGGGCCGGCAAGCAATGGTCAAGCCGACCGAGCCGCACCCCCGGCAGGTAGGAGGGCTGCACAATTTTTATTAGATCTTCAGATGTCGATTCCTCGGCATCCCTGTGCCTACCTTCAACACTTTCGTTACCCGCCATAAAGTCGTCTAGAAATTGGGCTGGTGCCCGATGGTCTCCGCCAC
Source organism: Synechococcaceae cyanobacterium (assembly GCA_947458155.1). GTDB lineage: Bacteria > Cyanobacteriota > Cyanobacteriia > PCC-6307 > Cyanobiaceae > Cyanobium. Next base: position 10,618 of record CANGZM010000048.1, read on the forward strand.
CAGCGATGAACGCCTGCCGTTCCCAGTGGCGTTGAAAAGCCATCCCCGCCAAGGGATCCCCGGGTCGCTGCTGCCACGGCCTCAGGTCTTCCAGGGTCACGTTCACGACGATGCCGCTGTTGGCATTGCGTTCGTTGCGGCTGTGCTGGCTCATGCCGTTGGTCACCACCCCATCCGCTTCTGAGGCCGCCCCCACCACCAGACCGCCGGGGCACATGCAGAAGCTGTATACGGCCCGCCCATCCGAGCCGTGATGCACCAATTTGTATTCCGCCGGTCCTAGCTGGGGGTGCCCGGCGGCCTCCCCCCAGAGGGCAGCATCGATCAGGCTCTGGGGGTGTTCGATCCGCAGGCCCACCGCGAAGGGTTTTGGCTCCATCGCCACGCCCAAGCGGTCCAGCCAGACGAAGGTGTCCCGGGCGCTGTGACCCACGGCCAGGACCACCTGACGGGCCCCAATCCGCTGGCCATCGGCCAACAGCACCCCGCGCACGGAATGGTCGGCCGGATCCAGATCCAGTCCCGCCACCCGCTGCTCAAAACGCACTTCGCCCCCCAGGGCTTCAATGCGGGCCCTGAGGCCGCGCACCACCGTGGCCAGCTTGAAGGTGCCGATGTGGGGCCGGTGGCGGGTGAGGATTTCGGCGGGGGCGCCGGCGGCCACCAGCTCTTCGAGCACCTTGCGCACGTAAGCCGCCGGCTCGCTGATCTGGCTGTAGAGCTTGCCATCGGAAAACGTCCCGGCGCCCCCCTCCCCGAACTGGGCATTGGATTCGCTCTGGAAGGGCCTTTCGCCCCGCCAGAAGCCAAAGGTGTCGGCTGTGCGCTGCTTCACCGGCTTGCCCCGCTCCAGCAGCAGGGGTCGGTAGCCCATCTGGGCCAGCACCAATGCACAGAAATAGCCACAGGGTCCGGCTCCCACCACCACCGGGGGCAGGCTGCCGGCCGGGGCTGGGGCCGGGGCCTGGGCGACAAAGTGATAGCTGTGATCAGGGGTGGGGCGCAGATGGGGGTCGCCGGCAAAACGGCGCCGCAGCCGCCGCTGCTCCTTCTCTTGCAGCGTCAGCTCCAGATCCAGGCAGTAGACGACCTGAATCGCCCCACGGCGCCGGGCATCAATGCTGCGTTTAACCAAGGTGTAGCCGACGAGGCTGGCGGCGGGTAGCTGCAAGCGGCGCAAAATTGCCGCTTCCAGATCCGCTGGCGAATGCTCCAGGGGCAGTTTTAGTTCGCTTAGACGTTCACTTAGATGCAGCATCGTGAGGATGTGAGGCAGCCAAGGCGTTCTGGTGCCATCGTGGAGATAACGCTATCCGCCAGGTTTCGGCCCATGGGTCCGCTCCACTGCCCACTTTGTATCGGATTAGCGCTGCTTTCGATCGGCCGGGTCGGCGCCCAAGGCCTGCTGCTGCTACGGATGGGCGGCCAGCTCAGCCTCCAGCTGCGCAATCGTCAAGCGGGTGGCGACCAACGCATCGGGGTTGAGGCTGATGCTGTCAATTCCCTCCTGCACCAGAAAGCGGGCGAAATCGGGGTAATCACTGGGGGCCTGGCCGCATAGGCCGATCGGTCGGCCGCAGCGATGGGCCGTGCGGATCGCCAAGCTGATCATTTCTTTAACCGTGGGGTGGCGTTCGTCAAACAAATCGGCGACCAGGGCTGAATCGCGATCCAGCCCCAAGGTCAGCTGGGTGAGGTCATTGGAGCCGATCGAAAAACCATCAAAACGCTCGGCGAAGGCCTCGGCACCGATGACATTGCTGGGCAGTTCGCACATCACATACACCTGCAGACCGTTTTGCCCCCGCACCAGGCCATTGCGGGCCATTTCGGCTAAAACTCGGTCGCCCTCTTCGGGCGTGCGGCAGAAGGGCACCATCGGAATCACATTGGTCAGGCCCATTTCCTGGCGCACCTGGCGCAGGGCAAGGCATTCGAGGGCAAAGGCTTCCCGAAACGCCGGGGCGTAATAACGCGAAGCGCCCCGCCAGCCCAGCATCGGATTCTCCTCTTGGGGCTCGAAGGCGGCCCCCCCCAGCAGGCGGGCATATTCGTTGCTCTTGAAATCGGAGAAGCGCAACGTCACCGGGCGCGGATAAAAAGCGGCGGCGATGCGCGCCATCCCCTCGCGCAGACGATCGACGTAGTAATCAGCCGGCTGGTCATAGCCGCGGGTGAGCTCGGCGATGGCGGCCTGCTCCAGCGGATCCTGCACCCGCTGGGGTTCGAGCAGCGCCAGGGGGTGGATGCGGATGTGGTTGGCGATGATGAATTCCAGCCGGGCCAGCCCCACCCCGTCGCAGGGAATCGCCGCCAGCTTGAAGGCCTCCTCCGGGTTGCCCACGTTGATCAATAGGCGGGTGCGGGTGGGGGGCAGCTCCAGCAGCGATTGCTCGTCGACATGGAAGGGCAAGTTGCCGGCGTAGACATGGCCCTCGTCGCCTTCGCAGCAGCTCACCGTGATCGGATCACCATCGACGATGCGCTGGCTGCCGTCGCCGCTGCCGACGATGGCGGTGATGCCCATCTCGCGGGCAATGATGGCGGCGTGACAGGTGCGGCCGCCTTGGTCGGTAACGACCCCACTGGCGCGCTTGAGAATCGGCTCCCAATCGGGATCGGTGCGGCTGGTCACCAGCACGTCACCGGCGGCGAAACGCTGAATCTCGCCCGGATCCCGAATCAACCGGGCCCGGCCGCTGCTCACCGAGGCCCCGATCGCCCGACCCGTCACCAGGGGCGGGGGCGGTGGCGCATCGAGATGCCAGCTGCGCAATACGGCGGTGGACTGGCGCGAACGGACCGTTTCGGGCCGGGCCTGGAGGATGAACAACTCACCGCTGGGCCCATCCTTGGCCCATTCGATATCCATCGGTGTGGGCTGCCCCCGCAGGTCGCTGTAGTGCGCTTCGATGCGGCAGGCCCAGCGGGCCAGCTGCAGGGCCTCGGCATCGCTGAGGGCAAAGCGCCGCTGCTCGGCCAGGGGTACTGGTTCATTGACCAGGGCATTGGCGCCAAGATCGGTGCCGCCAAGTGCGGTGCCGCCAAGGGCGGTGGCGCCTTGATTAACCAGTCGCTGCTCCTTGCTGCCCAGGCGCCGACTGAGGATCGGATCAAAACCCAGGGCCAAGGTGGGCTTGAAAATCAACAGCTCATCGGGATTAACAACCCCCTGCACCACGTTTTCGCCCAGGCCATAGGCGGCACTGAGCAGCACTGTGTCCCGGAAGCCGCTTTCGGTGTCGAGGCTGAACATCACCCCGGAGCAGGCCCGATCGGCAAGCACCATCCGCTGCACGCCAATCGAGAGGGCCACCGCCAGGTGGCCAAAGCCGTTGTGTTGCCGGTAGGACAGGGCGCGATCGGTGAACAGGGAGGCATAGCAACGGCGGGTGGCCGCCAACAGCTGGGCTTCGCCCTGGATATGCAAAAAGGTGTCTTGTTGGCCGGCAAAGCTGGCCTCCGGCAGATCTTCTGCGGTGGCACTGGAGCGCACGGCCACGGCGGCCGGCTCTTCGCCGGGCCCCACCAGGCCGCGATAGGCCGTTAACAGCGCCGTTTCCAACTCCGGTGGCAATGACGC
>CANGZM010000049.1 GCA_947458155.1 Synechococcaceae cyanobacterium
ACGAGCGGGCCCAGGCGGGCCGCCCCTTCCAGGTCCATTTCCAAGGAGCCGTCAGCCACCTGGGCCACCGCCTCCTTAGCAATCCGCCCCACCGCCAGCTCGGGACCACCCTGGCCCGCTTTGTAGAGATGCAGCAAGGTGGGCGCCGCATTTTCGTTGTCCGCAACAACAAACATCCCCTCGCCGAACCGCAGGCCCGCAGAGGCATTGCAAAGGCCGCTATGCGACACCAGGCTGACTGGGCTCTCAGCCGCCTGTGCAACCACGCTGGTGGCCCCAAAACCCAGCAGCGTCAGCACGGTGATCACGGCGGCCCAGCCGGCTTGGCCGAGCCTGCGGCGGGCCTGGGAGGCTTGGGTGGCCTCCGGGGTCGAGGATCCGGCAAGGCGAGCTGGCATGGCGGTGGCAGGGGGTCGGGTCAGAAGGTCGCCCTTGGCGGCCTTCAGCATCCTGCCAACCGGCACCGATCAGGGCCTGGGCGTGCGGCGGGGATCGGGTACCGGCTGGTTGGCTGCGACCTTGGGCCAGCGGGTCACGACCCGGTGGTAAGTCACGGGGGCGCTGGAAAGCCAGAGCACCGCTCGCAATCCATCGGTGACATAGGGGTCGCCCGTGTAGTTGGTGCGGGGATGGTTCCAGGTGGAGACGCCCACACCTGGCACAAAGTTGAAGCTGTGCAGGCTTTCTGAAAAGAACAAATCCTGCATCAGATACCAGCGGGTTTCATCCACCTCGGCATCAATCTTGTGGGTGGTCAGAGTCTTTGCGGTCAGCCGCACACCGATGTCACGGCTGATTTGGCCCACCCATACGGGTTGGCCCCGCAGGGTCACAGGGGCCAACCACAGCCGCATGTGGTTGCGCTGGTTGACATTGCCCCGCGCTTTCTGCAGGGCAATGTCCTGGGGCCGCCCAAACAAATACAGCGAGGACACCGGCGAGTAGCGATAGGGCCGGCCGAATAGGGAGGAAACCAGCGTGCGCCAGGCGGAGGTGACTGAAAGCGTCTGGGTGACATGCCAGTCGCGCCTTGCCAGGGGTGGCAACACCGTGTCGACGGAGCCGATCAAGACGATGTTGAGGGGATCGGCGGGGGTACGGCGGTCGCCGCCAAGGGTGCAACAGGGCAGCTCTTCGAGCCAACGCCGGAACTCTGGCTCTTCAAGATCCTTTTGGCGACCGGGGGCCAACAGGTGCTGCCAGTTGACCCTTTGGAAATCCGTGCGCAGCCCCGGCACCTTGACCAGAAAGGGGAATCTACGGACCTTGCGCTGGCCTGGGGCCACAAGTTCGACGTTGGCGTATTTGAGCCCTTCATCGCGGTTGGTGAACACGTAGCCGCCCACCATGCCCCCCGGTTCCACCGCCTCAGGCAGATCCAGGCCCCGTAAACGCTGGTCGAGGCGGCTATTGCCAGCGGGGTCGAACCAGCGGTGCCCCTTCCAAGCCACCTCGTGGGGGGAGAAGTAGTCGTCGTCGATGCTGATGGGGGGGATGTAATAACGCACTCCTTCGAGATTGCGCACCCTCACCCACACCGGTTGAATGCCGGCTTTGGTGATATCAAACCCTACGAGCGCATTTGCCTCGGCGGCACTCAAGGCCGCCAGATCGACACTCACCCCTTGGGCGGTGCGCCGCTCGGCCCGACGCAGGATCGCTTCGGGATCAAAGCGACCTCGCGGAATCGCTGGGCAGCCGTGCAGCAGGAAAGGCAGTATTAGCGGCACCAGCAACGGCACCAGCACCAGCCGACCCCTGGGCCAATGGCCAAGGGGTCCAGGAGCCCAGGGCCTGAACCAGCGGGATGGTCGCACTGGTGCGATCACGGACTCGTGGGGCTGGGCAAACTTGACTTCATCGCTTGGCTCATTCCAACTGCAGAACGCCCTTGGTCCGTTCGCGGCGCTGCTGATCCTGGGCTTGGAACCGGGCCATGCAGTTGCCCCGCGGCGCCAGCAGACAGCTGACATAGTCGGCGGCCTGGCTCAGGGCGGCCCGCAGTGCCTTGGCGGCCGGGGTGCGTTGGACCTCGCTGCTGCGGTTTTCGAAGTTGAGGGTCCCGGCCGCCCCCGTCAACACCTGGCCGGTGCGGCCCATGTTGGGGGCCAGCAATAGGGCTGCGCCGGCGAGGGGCAACAGGCTGAAGCCGGTTTCCTTGCTGGAGGCCCCACTGCTGGCCCGCCCCTCCACGGTGCGGGAGCCCACGACTTCGCCGCTGCTGCTGTCCACCACCCGGATGTCGATGGCCACGTAGTCCTTGGTTTCGAGTTGCTGTTGGTTATTGCCAAAACCCAACAACCCGAAGGAGTTGCCGGTGCTTTTTGCCTCCACGTTGGTGTCGTAGGAGGTGACGGTGCCGAGCACGATGTAACGGGCTCCTGTCAGCTGGCCCTTGCGGGCCGCGTTGCTGTTGTTGCGCACCAGGCCCAGTTCGGCCAGCTGCTGCTCCGAGAGCACCTCCTTGATGTTGTTGCGCTCCACCACCTGGAGTTCACCGGTGGCCGACAGTTCGTTGCTCAGGGCATGGGCCAGATCGTTGGCCACCGGCCCCTGCCACCACCAGGTGGGCTGGCTGACGCTGTTCTTGAAATCGGGCACCGAAACGGTCGGCAGGCCCCTGCCACCCTGGGCCCACGCGGCTGGGGCCCAGAACGCCGGCATCCAGGCGGCCGGCAGCGCCAGGGCCAGGCCGAGGACCAGCCCCAGGCCACCCGGACAGCCCCGGGGGGAGAGCCTGGCCCCATTGGGCACGTCTTGAAAACAGGGGTTCCGCACAGAATCAAAGGCAGCAGGGTCCTTAGTTTGCAGCGGCAGGCCAGGGCCCGCCAGTGGCTAAAGTGCCTGCGGAAAAGCGTTTTCCGTAGCGTCCCGCACCCTAAGTCAAGCCTTTTCCTGGGTTCACTGGTTGTTTCTACGGATTGATTGGATCCGGTGGTTTGAATGACAAGTACCTTGCCTTCAAGGCCAGAGTCTGAGCGCCTTGGGACCCAGGAACGACAACACCAAGAACGACGTCACCAAGAACGACCACAGCGCGGGCCTGCAGGATCGGCGCCGATGTTCGAGATGATTCCCTATGAGAAGTTTCGCGATACTCCAGCGGTTCGATTTTATGACATTACGATTCCCACCTCTAATGCCCGCGACATGGTTGTCCATAGCGGGCCGGCGGTAAGCCCTCCTGACGACACTGAATCTGGAGCCTGGCAATTTTATCTGCACCCCCATCAAGAAGATAACCTATTGGCCATGCATGGCGGACGTACGTTCTATCTCGTAAACCTCGGTTGGAACTATCCCTTCCATATTGTGCGCCTTGATTGCGGCGGCGATATCCTGCGAATTCCCCCTGGCACCTTCCACCGTTCGGTTTCCGATCCCGATGGTTCTTTGGTCTTGAATCAGGCCGTTCGTGAGGAGGGTGCCAGCCTGTTGCGTGAATTTCGCGTCTATAACAGCCACCGCATTCCCCGCCTCTTCGCCGTCACCTCCAAGACAGCCCCCTTGCCCAAGCTGCACGGGGTGAGCTGGTGAACTCCAGCTTCAGCCCAGCCTGAGGTCCACGGTCACCGCATCACTGCGGCGGCGCCCTTGCCAGGGGTGGCTGTTCCAGGTCTGCGGCAGGGGGCTGGGAGGGTCTGATTCAGCAAACTCCAACCCGTCCTGCCGCAGGACAAAGTGTTGGTCGCCCCCGGGGCCACGCACCACCAGATTAAGGGGCCAGTGGGGCTCAATCGCCGGATGCAGACAAGGATAGAGCCGCTGCTGGCGATAACGCACCGCCAATACTTCTGGTGTTTTTGCGAGCTCCAGGGGGCGATCGTTGAGGATCAATTTGCAGCTATGGCGGAAGGCGGAGTTGGCTTCCACCTCAAAGCGGCGCAGGGATCCATCTATAAACCGACTGGTGAAACCTCCCTCGCGGGGAAAATCACAGATCAGGGGCCAGGGTTCCAGGGCTGGTCTCAAGAACAGTTCAGGGATTTCTTGATCGCCCGCGGCTGGTTCGACCCCCCGCCAATGCAGCAGCGGCGCAAAGCGCCATTGCCAGAGTTCGCGAAAGGGTGCGGCATCCAGTGCCAAGCCGTCTTGCGCCAGTTCCGCCAGGATCGTCTCCAGATCAGCCCACAGTTGGCTGGGTAGCAATTGGCGATCATGGAGCCCTTCGCCCCAGTCCTTGAGGGCGGCGGGACGATGGCGGGGATCCAGCAGATGGGCAGCCAGGGCACTCCAGAGCAGGGCGATGGCACTGGTCCAATTCTGGTCTGGCACGCTTTCCAGGGCCCGAAATTCGATCAATCCCAGGCAACCGGCGGGGGTGCCGGGATTCCAGAATTTGTCGAAGCTGATTTCGCTGCGATGGTTGTTGCCGCTGCGGTCGGCATGCAGATGGCGCAGGGTCTCACCGATCAGGCCGCGGTGATCGCCATAGGGCTCTAACGAAGGGGTTCCATCGGCGGCTGCGATAGAGCGATAGGCCAGCTCCAGATCAAAAAGCTCCCCGGCGGCCTCATCCGGCCGTGGCGCCTGGGAGGCGGGCCCCACCCCCGGTCCGCTGAACAGGTAGGCCAGGGCAGGGTGATGTTGCCAGTAACGCAGCACCCCCACCAACCAGGCGGGCCGGGAGAAAAACGGATTGCTGGCCAGGTTCGGTCCGCCCCAAAGCAGGTGGTTGCCTCCCCCCGTGCCCTGCTGCTGCCCTGCGGCAGTCAGCTTCCAACTGCGCAGCCCCAGGGAGCCAGATGCCAGCTCCAGGCGCCGCAGCCAGCCGTCGTAATCCCGCCAGCCATGGCACACCGGCAGGTTGATCTCCAGCACGCCTGGATCGGCGGTCAAGCCCAGCACCTGCCAGCGATCGTCAAGATCGCTGGGCAGCATGCCCCCCAGTCCTGGGGCCGCCAGGCCGCCAAGGCTGTCAGCCACGGCCTGTAGCAGGGCCACCAGGGGATGGCGCAGCAGAGGCGGCAGAAACAGATCCCATTGGCCGTCTTGTAGTTCGAGGGTGAGCACCTGGCGGGGCACATCGTCAGGGAAGTGCTCCAGAGGCAGGCGCAGCCCTGCTGGTCCAGTGGCCCGACTCAGTTCGCAGAGGCGCTCTTCCAGGGGCCAGGCCACCGCTTTCCAATGGATCGGATCAGCGTCGTTGTCACTCAAGGGTTCGTCCACCGTCAGGGGAACGGCCCAGATGCGGCGCCGCGGATCGAGGGGATCGCGCAGTTCCAGGGGCTGCAGCGGCACGCCCAGTCGCTGGCCCAGCTCCTCCAGCCAGGCCCGTGCTTGCCCGGGGGCTAATGCAGCCCTCGGCTCTCCGGGTTGGCTGGGTTCTGGCCAGCGCACCGGTGGGGTGCCGTCGCTGCCGGTGAAGAGCCGCAGGGCCCAGCGGGGGTTGACTTCGCCTTCGTAACACTTGCCAGGGCAAAACAGCAGGGTGCTGCCGGGCCAGACATCCCGCTGCAGGATCTGGGCCAGAAGGCGGGCCAGGGGCAATTTTGTCGGCCCGTCGGCGGTGATGCTCCATTCGGGCCCCTCGGGGTCGAGGGGCACCACCGTTGGTTCACCCCCCAGGGTCAAGCGCACCCCTTGGGCCCGCAACCGGCGTTCCACTTCCTGGGCCACCGTTTCCATCCAGTCGGGAGCTGGTGCGCTGAGGGATAGCGGGGCATTCGACAAGGCGAGCATCGACGCAGCTGTTGAATATCTTGAACTCTTGATGGTCTTGGGGCTCCAGGCCATCAGACACTGCAGGACATTACCGGCACCGGCTCGACATTCCAGATGCGGGAGGCGTATTCCCGAATCGAGCGGTCCGAGCTGAAGAAGCCACAGCGGGCAGTGTTCAGCACCGACATCGTGCTCCAACGTTGCTGGTCGGGCCAGACCGCATCGACTTCATTTTGGGCGCGGCGATAGTCGCCGATATCAGCCATCACCCGAAATGGATCAAGGCCACAGAGGTTGGCCAGCAGGGGATGGAATAGTTGCCGGTCCCCTTCGCTGAAATGACCCGAACCGATCAGGTCAATGGCCTCTTTGGTGACGGGGTCGTTCTCCAGCCAGGGCATCGGGTGGTAACCATTGCGGTTGATGGCGGCGAGCTCGGCGGCCGTATGGCCAAAGAGGAAAAAGTTGTCCGCTCCCACCTGCTCCCTAATCTCGACATTGGCGCCATCCAGGGTGCCAATGGTCAGGGCGCCGTTGAGGGCCATTTTCATGTTGCCGGTACCGGAGGCCTCCATGCCGGCGGTGGAGATTTGTTCCGAGAGGTCGACGGCGGGGTAGATGCGCTGGCCCAAGCTGACGTTGAAGTTGGGTAAAAAGATCACCTTGAGGCGCCCCCCCATGGCCGGATCGATATTGACGATGTCGGCGATGCCCACTATCAGCCGAATTATCAACTTGGCCATCGCATAGCCCGGAGCCGCCTTGCCGCCGAAGATCACCGTGCGCGCCGGCAGATCTTCCCCGGCCCGCAGCCGTAGGTAACGCTCGACCAGATGCAGGGCGGCAAGGTGCTGGCGCTTGTATTCGTGGATCCGCTTCACCTGGACATCGAAGAGGCTGGCCGGGTCGACGAGCACACCACATTCCTGACGGATCGTGGCCGCCAGCCGTTCTTTGGCCTGGCGACGCACGCCCTGCCAGCGCTCCAGGAAGGCGGGGTCCTGGGCCAGGGGCTCCAGGCCCTTGAGGGCATCCAGATCCCGCCGCCAGCCCTCGCCCAGGCTGGCGTCCAGCAGGTCGGCCAGGGGGGGATTGGCGACGGCGAGCCAGCGGCGGGGGGTGACCCCGTTGGTGATGTTGGTAAATCGCTCTGGCCAAAGGGTGGCGAAATCATGGAAAAGGTTTTGGCGCAGCAGTTCGCTGTGCAGCTCGGCCACACCATTCACCTTGTGGCTGCCGACAACGGCCAGGTGGGCCATGCGCACCCGCCGCTGGGGACCTTCCTCGATCAGAGAAAGCTTTTCCAGCAGGGCCGGGTTGCCGGGATGGCGCAGGCGCACCACCTTGAGGAAGCGGGCATTGATTTCGTAGATGATTTCCAACTGTCTGGGCAGCAGTTGCTCAAACAGTTCGAGGTTCCAGGCCTCAAGAGCCTCCGGTAAGAGGGTGTGATTGGTATAGCTGATCGTGGCCGTGGTGATGGTCCAGGCCGAATCCCAGTCCAAGCCATGCTCATCGATCAGCAGCCGCATTAACTCCGCCACCGCAATGGCGGGATGGGTGTCATTGAGTTGAATCGCATATTTGCGGTGAAAGTCGCTGACCGGCAGGCCTTGCCCCTTGAGAATCCGGAACATGTCCTGCAACGAGCAACTCACAAAGAAAATTTGTTGACTGAGCCGCAACCGCTTGCCCTGTTCCAGTTCGTCGTTGGGATAGAGCACCTTGGAGAGGGTTTCCGATTGCACCTTCTGCAGCACGGCCCTGGTGTAATCCCCGGCATTGAAAGAGGCAAAGTCAAAGGCATCAGGGGCCTGGGCTCCCCAGAGCCGCAGGGTGTTGGCCGTGTGCACGCCATAGCCCAGGATCGGGGTGTCATAGGCCACGCCGATGACGGTATGGCCGCCAATAGTTACCGGGTAACTCCACTCCGGATGGATCACCTCCCAGGGATTGCCTCCCATCAACCAAGGGTCGGTGCTTTCCACCTGGCCCTGGGCACCAATTTGTTGGCGAAATATGCCGAATTCGTAGCGAATGCCATAGCCAATGGCCGGAATCTCCAGGGAGGCCATCGATTCTTGGAAACAGGCCGCCAGGCGTCCAAGCCCCCCGTTGCCAAGGCCGGGTTCCGGTTCCTGGGCGAGCAAGCTGTCCAGGGAGAAGCCGAGGGCTTCACAGGCCTCTTGCGCCTGGCGCCGCAGGCCCAGGTTGACGAGATTGTTTTCCAGGTGCGGGCCCAGCAGATACTCGGCCGAGAGATAGACAGCCGTGCGTACGCTCTGCTGGGTGTAGGTCTCGGCGGTATCCACCCAGGTTTGCAGCAAAAGGTCCCGCACCGCCAGCGCCAGGGAGAGGTAGTAGTCGTGTTGGGTCGCCAGGGAGGGAGTCTTGGCCAGGCTGGAAAACAGATGGCGTCGCATCGAGTCCAGCAACGATTTACTCGGGTTTGAGAGCAGCTCGGTGGGCGAGGAAACCGAGGAGGAGGCCATGGGTGGGGCGGCTGGGATGGCCGGACGTTTCTATCGCTTATATCTCTGGTAAGACGGGTCAGGCGCTGCACCATCCGCTACCAGCCCCCTGATTTGTGTCGATTCAGACGGTTTTCAGCGTAGGCATCAAGGGCTTACCTGCAGCACCTCGGCTTCAATCGACCAGCCAAGGTCGCTGCTGACCTTGGTGGCCCCAGAGAAACTGCCGTTGACCGCGGCGGTCAGATGGGGCTTGGAGGAGGTGGCCAGGGTTATGTAGCGATCATCGATCGCGCCCTGGCCACTGGGGTCGTAGCCGCGCCAACCGGCGCCAGGCAGATAAATCTCCGCCCAGGCATGCAGGTCGTACTGCTTTGGCCGGGGTTCGACCAGGTGATAACCGCTGACGAAACGGGAGGGCAAGCCAACGCAGCGGCAGACCTCAATCATCAGCATGGCCAGATCGCGGCAGGAACCCACCCGCTCTTTGAGGGTGCGGCCGGCGGGCCAGGCGGGCCCCAGGTGACGGGGCGTGTATTTCACCTGGTCTTGAATGATCGCCACCAATTGTTCCAGATATTTGGGTGCGCGTTGATCACTGCCCATCAAGGCCTCCTGGGCCAAGTCCACGGCGGCAGGGTCGTGCTGGCCATTGGGCAGCCAGCCCTGCAGGGAGCCCATCAGGTCGCCATTGAGCTGACCCACCGGATAGGGCAAATGGGGTGGGTTCTCGAAAAGGCATTCCTCAAGATCAGGGGGAACCTGGGTTTCAACCAAACTGGTGGAGATCAACTGGAAGAATTCGGTGCCACTGTCAAAGCGGGCCCTAAGAATTTCATCACCACTGGCGGCCAGCAGGGGATATAGAGAAGCAGGCTTAGGGATGATGCTTAATTGGTAGTCCAGTAGTCGCTGAAAACCGTGGCCCCTGGGTTTGAGACAGAAGCGATGGGGGCCTAGCAGCACCGGTGCGCTGTAGCGGTAAGTGAGGGTATGGGTTACGCGGGCTCGCATTCCGAATCAGGGGTATTAGTTGGAATGATGAAGTAGCGCTTTTCAATGAGGCCGTGAAGTTTATTTAGATCCTGTTGCAGATGATCGATAGCCTCGTGCAAGCCATTGGCGATCAGTTCTTCGATACGTGTATAACTCCACCTGGCCAAAACCAGGCCGATCAGACATTCCAGATCATCGGGTGGACCGGGTACCCGTTGACCTTGCACAATCTGAAGACTATCCCTGATGCGCTCCAGGCAGTAGCGCACCGACCGGGGAAAGATCGGATCCAGCAGCAGGAAGGCCGCAACCGCATCCGGTGCGATCGCCTTTTGTTGGGATTGCCGGAACATTTGATAGGCGCCGGCGGTGCGCAGCAGGGAGATCCATTGCAGTTCGTCCAGCACCCCCCCTACCGCTTCGGTCGAGGGAAGCAGCAGAAAATACTTGACATCAAGGATGCGGGTTGTTTTGTCAGCCCGTTCCAGCAGGCGACCCAGCCGACTGAATTGCCAAGAGAGGTCGCGGCTGAGGGTGGCATCGGTGATGCCATAGAAAAGTTGGCAAGCCCGCCGGATTTCGCGGAGCTGCTCTTGGGGGGGCTGTTGCCAATACTCCTGCTCCTGCAGAGACCAGTAGAAACCGTTGACCTGCTCCCACATCTCGGTGGTTATGACATCGCGGATCTGGCGGGCATTTTCGCGGGCGGTGGCGAGGCAGTTGACGATGCAGCTGGGGTTTTTCGGTTCGCGTACCAGAAAATTGATAACATCCTCCGGTCTGCCCGCGGGAAACAGCTTGTCAAACAGTTCCCGATCGCCACTGGCATCGATCAGGGGTAGCCAGGGTTCGGCACTGCCCGGCGGGCAATCGAGGGCCATGGCTTGGCTGACCTCGACGAAACGGGAAATATTTTCGGCCCGTTCGACATAGCGATTTATCCAGTATAAGGAATCAGCGACCCTACTCAGCATGAAGTCATCTCCTGGATTTGAAGGTTATCACCCAGGCTATCATCGACGACCCAGGTATCTTTGGAGCCTCCACCTTGAGATGAATTCACAACCAAAGAGCCACGGCGTAAGGCCACCCTCGTAAGCCCTCCCGGCGTGACCCAGCTGCCACGGCCCCGCAGCACGTAGGGCCTTAAATCCACATGGCAGGGATACAATACCCCTTCGCTTAGAGAAGGAACTGTGGAGAGTTCAAGGGTGGGCTGGGCGATGAAGTTGCGCGGATCGGCTTCGATGCGTGCGGAAAAATCGCTGATTTCTGCTTCGCTGGCATGGGGGCCAATCAACATGCCATAACCACCGGCTTCTGCCACGGATTTTACGACTAAGTCTTTGAGGTTTGCTTGAACATAGGCCCTTTCTTTGGGGCGTGAGCATAGATAGGTTGGCACATTTTCGATGATTGGTTCTTCCGCCAAGTAGTAGCGGATCATTTCCGGCACATAGGCATAGATGAGTTTGTCGTCAGCCACGCCGGTGCCAGGGGCATTGGCGATGGCCACCTTGCCGGCCCGATAGGCCCCGATCAAACCTTTGACGCCGAGCAGGGAATCGGCACGGAAAACCTCAGGATCGAGAAAGTCATCATCAATGCGTCTGTAAATCACATCGACGGCCTCCAAGCCGGCGGTGCTGCGCATCCAAACCCTTCCCGATTCGCAGGTGAGGTCCCGGCCTTCGACCAGCTGAATGCCCATTTGTTGGGCCAGATAGCTGTGTTCAAAATAGGCACTATTGTAAACGCCTGGACTAAGCAACACCACCTTGGGGGTGTCGGTCCAGGGCGCCAGCTCCCGCAGCGTTTGCAGTAAATTAGAAGCATAGTTGTCGATCGGATGCACGGTACGTCCGTCGAACAGGCTGGGAAAGATGCGCTTCATCACCCGCCGGTTTTCCAGGAAGTAGGCCACGCCGGATGGGCAGCGCAGGTTGTCTTCCAGCACCCGCCAGGTGCCGTTACCATCTCGCACCAGATCGAGGCCGGAGATGTGGCACCAGCGCCCCAGCGGTGGGGTCAGCCCCTGCATCTGGGGTCGCCAGCCCTGGGAACTTTCCACATCTTCGCGGGGCACAACCCCATCGGCCATGATGCGGCCGGGGCCGTAGACATCGGCCAAGAACAGATCTATGGCTTGCAGGCGCTGAAACAGGCCCCGCTCCAGCCGTTCCCATTCTTGGGCGGCGATCAGGCGAGGCAGGGGATCGAAGGGCAGGATTCGCTCGACGCCGCCGCTGCCGGAATCATTGAGGCGAAAGGTGGCGCCGAGCCGCTTGAGCAGGGCTGCGGCTGCAGCATGGTTGGAATTGAGCTGGTCGATCCCCATGCGGCCGAGCGAGGAGAGCAGGGGGCTCAGGGCGGCGCGGGGCTGGTCGGCGGCACTGAAGTACTCGTCGTAGCCATGGCTGGGGCGGTAGTTCGTGAACATGGCACCAGGATCATTGAGGTGATCCTGCTGCGCCGGCGGGTAGGGTTCCCGTGGCCCTTGTTACCAAAGGCAGGCCAGGGCGCCTTGAATGGCTCATCTGTCTCAGGGCAAGACCAGCTTTGACTCTGTGGGATCGCATATTTCCGTTGACTTTTGCCAGTGAACCCATGGGTCTGTGCTAGGTTTGTGAAGTCCATTGGCTTTAGGGTGAATCCTGGCTCAGTCGTGATCCCCTTTTTGCAGTCCTAGTTTCCCCAAAAATGAAAACTCTTTCTCTCAAGAGCACTCCTCTGAAGTTGGCATTTACAGGCCTTTTGGGCGCTGCTGCCATAATCTCGGCACCCGGCCAAGCCCTGGCAATTAATCCTATTGTTCTTACTAATCAAACCCCTTCCACTATCAACGGTACATATAAAATTGGGTGGATAACGGGAACCTGGGCCTCGGTTGGTTCTCAGGTCATGGCAGCCTCTCCGTGGTGGGGAGACACTAATCTTGCCGGTACTTTGGCTGTGAATCTGGCGGGCAGTCAAGTATTTGATGATTTCCCAAACAACCCTCTTGGCCCCACTATGAGTACCAAGACCAACGCCTTTACCCAATTCTTCCAACCCACTCCCGTTGTTGGTGCTAACGTATTGTTTTCTACGCAATCCGGTGGTGGATTTGTTGCAGGCAGCTTCTCCAGACCCTTTGATAACTATATGACTGCCCCCGGTTTCTTACTAAGCGACAGTACTCCTTATACTTGGGCTGTAGGCGAGTTCACGCCCGCCACTCCTCCAGCTCCAGGTCCACTGCCGCTTGTTGGTGCTGCTGCTGCCTTCGGGTTTAGCCGTCGCCTCCGCAGCCGCATCAACAAATCAGCCAAAGCCTGATTCCTTCTCGCCGGTTTTGCTTTCATTCCACTAGTGGGCCTAATTTTTTGGGTCCACTTTTTTCTTGTTTGAATTTTGTCTTCCACAGCCTTTTTTGCCCGCTTCTCCGCTGCTGCGGCTACGGCTCTGTTTGTCGCCTACGCCTTCACGGTGGTTTCCGTTGCCTTGCCTATCAAGCTTTTGGATATGGCTTGGCAAGCCACGGTAGTAAATGCAATAATTAACAACAGCACTCTGCCTTTGGTAGGTGTGGCCCTAGCGCATCTGGCTGCCTATCTCGATCCATCCCAAACTCGCTTTGAAGCATTCTGTAAAAATCTACGCAGTTGGGCCATCCTGGCTACGCTTGGTTTTGTACTGATAATCCCTCTCCAAATCTACAACTTCACCAAAGGACTTTCAAATTACAATCAGAATAAGATAAATTACGAACGCAATGTCGTCCAAGGTTTTCAGAATCTTCGTAATGCAATCATAAGTGCCCCCACGGTTCCCGAACTTCAAAAGCGTCTTATCGCTCTTAAAGGTCCACCAATCTCTCCTGCCGATAGTAGCCTTCCATTGCCGATACTGCGCCAAAATTTATTGGTAGTTCTCCAGCAAGCAGAAACGAATGCAAAATCAAGTATCAATCTAAATCCAGATCAAATATGGGCCTTTGGCAAGGAGACAGTTCGTTCTATTTTTACTTCTTTCGCATTTGCGTTTGCTTTTTCGGCAGCTGCCAAACGATCAGCCTGGCCAGAGTCTCTGTTGGCTCGTTTCAGCAAACATCTGCAATCATTGCGCCAATTCTTTTTTGTCAATGGTGGCAAAGTATTTAAGACCTACAATGCTGATCGAAAAGCAAAACTTCAAGTATCACAAAACAACGAACGTCAACGCAGGCATTCTTTGCAGATGAACCGTTTGCGACAGCAGCAAGAAAAGGAGGCAAAGAAGCGATTAAAAGATGTTGAGCGACATAAATCTAAGGATGATTAAGGCTGCCTCAAGAATGGTTTGATAGTTATTCTTCCCATCTTATTTTTTTATCATTTATCTAGATCAGGAAATACCTTTGTGCCATCGGTAGCACTTCCGCAGGCTCACACGTGAGCAGTTCGCCATCGGCGAACACCTCATAGGTCTGGGGATCCACCTCCATCTTGGGTAGGGCAATGTTGTTGCGCATCGCCGTTTTGCCGATCGCCCGGGTGTTTACTACCGGCACACAGGCGCGGCGTAACCCCAGCTGGCGCGGTAGATCGGCATCCAGGGCCGCCTGGCTCACAAAGGTGAGGCAGCTGGGCGCCAGCGCAGCACCATAGGCGGCAAACATCGGCCGGCCATGCACCGGGCCCGGGGTGGGAATCGAGGCATTGGCATCGCCCATCTGGCCCCACACAATCGAGCCGCCCTTGATCACCAGCTCCGGTTTCACCCCAAAAAAGCCCGGCTTCCACAACACCAGATCGGCCAATCTGCCCACCTCCACCGAACCCACTTGGCTGTCGATACCATGGGCAATCGCCGGGTTGATCGTCACCTTGGCGATATAGCGCTTGATGCGGGTGTTGTCGTTGCGGCCGCCGGAGCCGCCGCCGCTGCCAGCCCCATCCTCCGGTAGGAATCCCCTTTGCACCTTCATCTTGTGGGCCGTCTGGAAGGTGCGGGTGATCACCTCGCCCACCCGCCCCATCGCTTGTGAATCGCTGGCGATGATGCTGAA
>CANGZM010000050.1 GCA_947458155.1 Synechococcaceae cyanobacterium
CTACGATCGAGGCGAATCGTAAAGGGAATCTTAAAAACGAGCGGACATATCTCCTTTAGTAGGGGGCCCCTAGGCCCCAGAGCCTCAGAGTTGCGGGGCTTGTCCAACACCGGATAGATCGTGGCTGCGCACGATCTATCCATGCCGTTGGGCTCACCCTGTATTTCTCCCTGGCACCGGGTGCCAACGACGAGGCTATCAAGAACTTTAATTACACAGATCGCTCCGCGCTCGGATGCCTGGGCGCATAAATTGGCACATAGATACCAGCAGTTGTGTCATGGCACGTAGCAGCATCCAGTTCCAGTAAGGTCAGTCGATGCCTGAGTAGGTCAGTCGATGCCTGAGTTCTAGCGGCTCTAAGGGGGCGGAATGAATATTTTTGTTAAGGCTGGGCTCGGGCTGACGAACCACCGCTTAAAATAATAAAGAATTTATCAAGTGATCATCATGGCTCGAAAAATCAACATTACCGGCAACATGAAGCTGCAAGATTATGAGACTTTCGGGGCAAACGAGATTAAAACAGTACCCTTCAACAAAACAGCCACCTTAGACGACGAACAGCTAGAAGAACTTCTTGAGGTCATTGAAGGTGTAGGTGGAGAGGTTCGTGGAGAGCTAATAATTAACGCTCAGCTCCTTAGCGCTAACCGAATCAGAGTATTAATTGATATTTGGCTTTACGAGGGTACTAGCGAGTCAACAAGTGACTTGGATGGCGAGCGGCATTCAAGCTTCATAGTCCGCCCAAATCAAACCGTAAGTAAAACATATATGGTCTACAATACAGCGGAAGGCGATGAGGACTTTGCTCGTGTTCAATTCACTTGCAAAAATCTTGCGGCTTAATCCAACGATAACTAGTTGTTGATAGAACGCAAAGGCACACGATAGTCGCTTGTGTTGTACCAAAGAGTTGCGAATAGTCCTGCGAGAGCCATAGCCCAACAACCAGATGTAGAAGACGTGTGGGCCAGTTGCATGTCCATCTAATTGACCACTGCCAGGTTCTTATCTTGGCTTTGGGCAAATCAGCAGACTTGCATGAAGCCTGTATCTACGCGATAAACAGCCCGGTATGTTTTTCAAGCTCGGTAGAGTTTCAGGACGGTCCCGAGGAGCCGTGGCGACAATGACCCCATGACTGCCGCTCCCTCAAGCGCTTTTTGCCATCACGATCGACCCGCGCATCAGCGCCATCGCTGCGGCTACACGGGAGGCCCGGATCCGTCTGTTTGGATCACTAGCTAAGGGCACAGCCAGGCCGGACTCAGATGTGGATTTACTGATTACCGTTCCGGATCACTGGCTGGCTGAGCGGGATCGTATGCGCTTTCTGGGATCCCTCTGGCGCCAATACTCCAGCCATCGGCTTCCCCTTGATTTGCTCCTTTATTCCGAAAGCGAAGTAAGCCAACGGCAGCAATACAGGAGCGCTGTTACCACCCAGGCTTATCAGGAGGGAATCTTGCTACATGGCTGATCCCGATGCCATTCATTACTTCCGGATAGCGCAAGCCGATCTTACGTAGGCGCGGCGAATGGTGGAGCTTTCGGGTTTCCGTGACAGCAGCATCGGTTTCCTTCTGCAACAAGCCTGCGAGAAAGCCCTGAAAAGCTGGATACATTCGAGGGGTGGGTCTTGCTACCTTCACCCACGGCCTCATGGCGCTGCTGGATTGGCTGGAGGAATCGGTTCAGATGTCAGTTCGTTTGAGCAGATTGCCGATCTCACTCTCTGCAGTTCAGACTCGGTATGACGACAGCTTGGAGATCCTATCCTCAGATTGGCTGCTCCTGCTGGGCATCCCCGAGTCGCTGATCAAGGATGTTCAGAGTCATCTGTCATGACGACCCGTCTCACCTTCAACTTTACTCTACCGCGTCGCGTAAGTAAGGCTGAGATTCTTCCGTTTGGCTGTTGGTGTGGCGCCGCAGGTGGAGCCTCACAGAAGATATGCTGGGTTCTCGCGAACGCATTCCAGCTCCGCAGAGATTGCCCAACAACATCATTCACCCGACCCGGGTCAGAGAGGTTGCTTCTGGCAATAGTTGCTTCGGGCGGGTGATGATGTGCGTTAGCCGAATCTCTGGGAAGGGCGCCGGGCTGGGCGGAATGAATGGATGCGCTCTCACCTGGGTTCTGGCTACAGTGGCGTCCGCTGGGCGGTAAGCATGAATTTCACGTTGGAGTGCGAACAAGAAGTAGACGGTCGTTGGATCGCCGAGGTGCCAGAGCTGCCTGGAGTCCTTGCTTATGGAAGTTCCTCTGCTGATGCGATGGCAAAGGCTGAAGTCTTAGCCCTTCGTGTTATCGCTGATCGGCTTGAAAATGGTGAATCCGAGCCAGTCAGCATCCGGTTTTCCCTTCCACTCTCTGCATGAGCAATTGGCCGTCAGCCAAAGCCAAGAAAGTATTGGCAGCTTTGCAGTCCATTGGATGGAAAGTTAAGCGTCAGTCAGGATCTCACAAGACCCTTGAACATGCAGACTATCCGGACTATGTCTTTGCATTCCATGATGGCGAGGAGATTGGCCCCAGGATGTTGTCTCGAATCGCCAAGCACACCGGCCTTGAACCAGGTCATCTGTGATGCTGGCGTAAAATCGACTAACAATGCCATACATCTGAGCCGCCTCATAATGTTCTTTGCTGACCTTCCTTGCTCTCTGCGGCCAGAAGATGGCAAGCGTAGCCCTGGGGGTCACGCTTCATAGATCAGACGCTTCGAGGTCTCGATGTCAGCCCACACGATCGGCTTGCGCAAGGCTGAGGCCATCACCAGATCCACGGCCAAGCCGAGGCTGTTGTGGAGCTGCTGCTCCAGACTGAAGTAGGCGTCTGCCAGCTTGATCGGCGGTAGTCGGAACGCAGCCGCGAACCGCAGGCATGCAGTCGTGCCACATGGTGCTGCTGGCAAGGATCAGCAATGGCCAAGAGCTGGGGTTTGGACAGGGGTATCGGCCCTGTGCTCTTCTCGTTGCTGCTCATAACCCCAACCCCATCTGTTCGGTCTGCGTGGGTTCAGTCTCGCCCGGCTGGCTGCTCTTGGGCGGACGCCCCCGCCGCTTGCCGGTGGCCGCAGCACCAGAGGCGCCAGCGGCCCTGCTGGCCTTGGCCGCCTGCTTCGCCCCCTTGCTGTGCAGCCCCAGATTCACCTCCTCCTCATAGCGCTCGGCATTGAGCGCCAGCAGGCGGGCGAGCACGTCATCGCGGACGGCATCGGGCCAGCGGTAGCGCCAAGGCAGCTTGCGGCGGCCGGTGATGGCGCCGTAGGCCTGCAGCTGGCCTTGGAAATCGAGGGCGTCGTTGGCGTCCCAGAAGAACAGCTCGCCGCTGTCGATGCGCTCTTGCAGGTCATCGGGGAGTTGGGCGTCTTCTTCGCTGTCGAGGTAGTCGAGGCCGAAGCCGCAGGCGGTGGCCACATCACTCCAGCCGTAGGCGTTCAGCACCGCCTGATCCATCTCGCCGTGGAGCCTGCGCAGCTCCAGGAGATCGCTGCTGGTTTCGGCGGGATCGTGGAAGCGGTTGTAGGTGCTGGTGAGGCCTTCGTTGTTGGCCACCATCAGCTCGGCGCGGAACTGGTGGTAGCGCTCGCCGATGGTTTCGAGGCTTTGGCGGGTGGCTGCGTGGGCAGGTTTGTTGGCTGCGGAATCTAGGAGAGCGGTGGGGACGCCAAAAGGATCAAAACAGAGGGAAGGGGTATATACGGGATCATCTTTCATGCTGGAGCCCATAAGCTCAGCCCAATCCAGATGAACGGTAGATTGCATAACTGCAAGAAGCGCCTTGGATCCGCAAGGAAAGACAATAAGTTTTTGATCAAAAACAAAGCCGTTGCTCAAGAAAGCGAATGCCTTGTACTTGCTTGTCTGCGCAACCAGCATTACCTGCTCATCGCAAGCTATTGCCTCGTAGAGAGAAGATGTCGGCCTTCCAAAGTGCCACCAAAACTCTTTTCGTCGCCGACCATCCGGGTTGTTATTCAACCGATCTCGCTCAGGCTTAACATTTTTTTCCACAATCGCCATCAACTCCGGCCACTCCCGCCGACATTCCTCTTCACTCCGCTCCCCAAAGTTGATCACATAGCGGTGATGCGCATGGGTGGGGCTGCTGTTCACCTCCTCCCCACCGATGTACGGGAAGATCACCTCGGCGTTCTTAGGGTTTTCGGCGATCAGCCGCTCCATCGTGGCGATCGGCGAGGGGAGGCCGGGTGTCTCGTCATCAGCCGGGCCGGAATCATCAAAGGTGAAGCCCATCCCCAACACATAGCTGCCCACGAAGCTCTTGCCTGCATTGGCAGCCAGCTGTTTCGGATCGTCATGGCCGCCGTTGGCAAACAGAAACGCCGTGATCTGCGCCACCGGCCGCTTCTCCAGCAGCTTCAAGCCCCCGTAGGCCCCCTTGAATAGGTGCACCACGCTCACCACCACCGCCGCCACACCCGGCCACTTGTAGCGCTTGCGAGCGGCATAAATCGTGCCGCCATTGAGGCAAATCCAGCGCAATCCGGTGCTGCGGGTGTCGCCCTGGGCGATGGTGTTGGTGGCGATCAGGCCCAGGGACCCCCCTGGCCGCAACAGCGAAAAACAGCGACGGAAGAAGTGGGCCACCAGATCGGCGTTGCCGTGACTTTCGGGGTGCAGTTCCTTGAACCAGTCGAGGATGCCATCGGGGCTGCCTTCGGCGATGGTGTTCTTGCCGGCAAAAGGTGGGTTACCCACAAACACATCAAAACCGCCCCGCTCGCTACTGAATACCTCCGGAAACTCAAGATCCCAATGAAAGGGGCGAATGCCCCGCTCGCCAGCCGCTAACCGCTCGCGGATCTCCTGCACCGAATCCACCAGGCCGTCGTCGCCGAAGGTGCCGCTGAGCAGGGCCAGATACACCTCTTGTTTGTCGGCTCGCTCCTTTGGTTTGGAGCCGGCAAAGAAGGCCGCCACCATCAAATCGCCCGCCGTGCGCAGGCCCTCGCTGGCCTTGATCTGCTGATCCAGCAGTTTGCGCTTGAGGTCGTAGGCCTCGTCGTCGCGGCTGTCGGCTGAGAAGCTTTCGCGCCGTGCTATGCCCATCTCGGCATAGATCTGATTCTGGTGATTCAAAAATCCCAGCTGCACTTCTTTCATCGCCGCCTGGATATCCCGCACGCCATACCCCACCAGCGAATCGCCGCACTTCAGCGCATGGTCCACAAACGTAAACGGCAAGTCCTTGCTCAGCGTCACCAGCCAGAGCGACAACTTGGCCAGGTTCACCGCAAAGGGGTTTTTGTCGACGCCATAGAGGCAGCGCTGGGCGATCAGGCGGCGGGCGTAGAGGTCCTTGTCCCACTCCTTCTTGAACTCCGGTGGAAAACCAGGGCCATCTGGGTCCTCCCAGGCGGTCACCAGGGCGCGGGCCAGATAGCGGCAGAGGGCCACCAGGAAGGCGCCCGAACCCATGGCCGGATCGCACAGTTTCAAGGCCAGCACCTGCTCGGCCGTGGGTTTGCCGCCGCAACGCTCCAGCCAGGGCCGCAAGGCCTCGGCCACGATCGGTTCGGTGAGCGCTCTTGGTGTGTAATGGCTGCCGCTGCGGCGCCGTTCTTCGGTGGGTTGCAGAATCAAGCTGCCCGCCGGCAGCAGCCTGGGCGTGTGGGCTGAGAGGCGGTTGCCCAGCGCCGCCGCCAATTCGTCGTCATTGCTGGCCTCCTTCAGGGCGCGGGCGATTTGGGGGGCCAGCTTCAGCTTCTCGCCCGCTTGTTCATCGAGCCAGTTGGCCCGTTTGGCGCCCGCCTGGGCTAATAGCTGCTCGGCGTTGACCACCACCGTGATCGTGATCTTCTGGCGCGGCGGCCGGTGGCTGATGCCCAGGCTGGGCCCGCTGGCCCGCTCCACAGCGAAGCCCATGATGCCCTCATACACCGAGCCGATCTGCTCCACATCCAGCGCCCGGTAGTTGAGGATCTGGCCGCCCAGCACCAGCAATTTTGTCAGCACCTGCTCCACCACGTCGTCGCTGATCGCCGGCACCGTTTCGATTGGGTCGTCCTTGTAATGGCTGCCGAGGCTGCGGCCCTCCAAAAAGGGGTAGGCATCGGGATCGAACAGCTCACCGTGGCGGGCCGGCAGGTAGGCCGCCGTAGCGCCGCCGCCGTCATACACCAGCCGGAACAGGCTCAGCAGCCCCGCCCAGGCCCCACGGCGCCCCTCCATCTGGTTCTGGTGCTCGGCCCGATCCTGGCGCAGGCGCAGCGCCAGGCCGCTGACGCTGTAGTGCTGGCCGTAGAGCGAATCCACCGGCATCAGCTCCTCGTCTTCGGCGTAGAGCAGAAACACCAACCGCAGCAGCACGGTGATCAGGCCGCCGTAGATGTGCTGCGGTTCCGCTGGCGGGGCCCCGGCCGCATCGAAGCCCTTCACCAGGATCCACAGGGCCTCCAGCACCTGCTCGGCCAGGCGAATGCTTACCTCGTTTTGCTCCTTGCGGCTGGCCGCCAGCAGCGGCTGCAGGCGGGTGGCGCTGGAGCCGCCCTCAAACAGCCGATCCGGGCCCAGCAGCATCTGCAGGGCGGCGAGCATCGGCCGCCCATCCACCGTGGTCATCGGCTCCAGCGGGAAGCTCAGGTGGCCGCTCGATTCACCCCGCGGCGCATACACCAGCCGCAGGGCCACACCGTTCCAGAGCACCCCGATCGGCTGCTCGCTTTCCTTCAGCAACCGCTCCAAACGCTGTTGCGGCGAAGCCTCCCACTGGCGGCGGCCATCGCCGCCCTTGGGGATGGCATCGAAGCTGGTGCCGGCGGGGAGCTCCTGCACCAGCAGCTGGGGAGCCCCATCAGGATCGTTCACCACCCAGGTGGGGGACAGGGTTTCGTTGTAGTCGTCCAGCCGCACCGCGATCGGTGGCTCCAGGGCCGAGGCCGCCACTAAATCGCCCTCCTGCCAGCCGAGCAGCTCGCTGGCCAAGGCCGCGAAGCTGGGCGCCACGCTGGCCCATTCGCCCGTCTCGGGCAGTGGCTGGTCTTGCAGCAGGTCGGCGAGGCGCCGCTGCCAATCCGCCAACACCGCCGTGGCACTTTCCGGAAAGATCCCCAGGCGGTTGAGCACCACCGGCTCCACCACCAAACCCACGGGGTTTGCCATCCCCTTCCACTCCTCGTGGGTGTGGCTGCCAGGGGGGCGGGGGGGCATCAGGCGTTGGCCTCCAGGGGCCAGAGGTAGATCGCCCCCGCTGGCTCGATCCGCGGGGCCGTGCTCACCGCAAAGCTGCGACGAATCGCGGCGGGCTCCAGCTCCAGGTCCCGATCGATGCGGGCCAGCCGTTTCTCCCAGTGGTTGCGGTTGTCCCGCAGCTGGCGCAGCTGGGCTTGCTCATCGGTGGCAAAGCTGAAGGCCAGTTGATCGGCCTCACTGTCGTATTTGGAACGGGTCTTGAGGATGCGCTCGCGCTGCTCCTCCAGCACCTTCACGAAAGCAGCCGCCTCCGCCTCGGCCCGTTGGCCCAGGAGCTGCTGGGCTTTCGCGGCCCGCTCGCCGGCCAGGGCCTCCAGCCGTTGCTTGAGCTGGGCCACATCGGCCGGCAGCCCCAGGCGCAACTGTTGCTGCACCTCAGGGCCCACGGGCGGCAGCCGTTGCCGCAGGCTCCTCTCCAGGTCGGCCAGGGCCATATCGGTTTTGGTGGCGTTGAGCACCCGCAGCCGCCGAGCCGGATCAGCCGGATCTCGATCCATTGGATCCCATTCGGCCACCAGCTCGATAACCTCATCGTGGAGCCTTGCGGCGCCATGGCCGTAGAGCGACAGCCGGGCCAGCAGGACCAGCTTTGCTGTGTCGTCGGTCGTGGTCAGCACCGCCGCCCGGCTCAGTTCATCGGTTTGGAAGCCGCGCACCAGAAAGCGGTTGAGCAGCCGTTGCACCAGCGGGTGCTCCAGGTGCAGATGCACCCGATCGGCGTTCACCTCCTGCGGGTCCTTGAACACCACCGGTTGCGCTGCGGTGTCGCGCCGCCAGTCCCATAGCTTTTGGCCCGGCTGACGCGGCGGCCGCAGGGCATCGAGCGCATCGCCCCAGCTGTGTTCGCCGCCGGGCAGTTCCTTGGCACTGGGAAAAATCCACTCGGCCCGCTCCGGGTCCGCCGCCGCTGCGGCTGGATCTTTCGGCAGCAGTTGCGGGATCGCTTCCCCCTGCCGGGCGCTGACCCGCAGGCTGGTGTTGAGGGCATCGCGGAACAGCTCGCTGCTGAAATGCAGCCACTGTTCCGACTTCTGCAGGGCCTTCTCCAGCCGGCTGATCTGGGCTTTGAGCTCTTCGCTGCGCTCGCGACTGTCTTCCAGCTCCAGGCTCATCAGCGCCTGGGTGCGCTTGAAGCCTTCGCCCTGGTCCACCCCGCCGATCTCGTCGATCATCGCGGCGATGGCGGTGGGGTTGATGCCCTTGGCCAGCAATTCGTTCAGCTTGCCCACCACCACCGGTGGCAGGGATCCCAGCGCCGAGCGGATCTCCTCGGTTTTCTGCACCAGCACATCCAGCACCCGATCTTCCGGCCGTTGCGGCAGCACGAAGTAATGGCAATAAACCTCGGGTGAACGCTGCAGGGTGCGGTCGATGCGGCCGTTGCGCTGCTCCATCCGCCCCGGGTTCCAGGGCACATCGAAATGGAACAGATAACGGCAGTGGTTCTGCAGGTTCACCCCCTCCCGGGCCGCATCGGTGGCGATCAGGATTCGCAGGGGATCAAGCGCCGGTGGGCTGTTGAAGCTGCGCTTGAGCGCTTCGCGCTTCTCATCGCCAATGCCGCCGTGGAAGGTGGCGATTCGCTTCTGCTCAAGGTCGCTGCCGGCGATCAGGCCGCGCAGTTGCTCCTCCAGCCAGCGCTTGGTGTCGGCGTACTCCGTGAATATCAACAGGCGCTCCCCATTCCACTGGGCGCCTGGTTGGCCCAGATCGGGACAGAGGTGGCGGCGGATCCAATCGCGCAGGTAGTCGATGCGGGCATCGGCCTGGTGGGCAGCCTGGCGGCTGATTGCGGCCATCTCATCGAGCAAGGCCCACTCACTCGGCCCCACCGCCAGCGCCGCTGTGGCTACGGCCAGGCGGTGCTCCTGGTCGGCCTCTTCCAGCACGCTTTCTTCATCGGCGTTGGCCCGGTCGTCGTCGCCGTCGATGGCCTGCTGCAGCAGGCCCAGTTGGTCCGGGCGGCTGGCGCTGCGCAGCACCTGGCCCTGCTCGCGGCGTTTGAGGGTGTCGCTGTGCACACCGAGGGTGCGCCGGAACGCCTCCACCGAACTGAGCAGCCGCTTCTGCAGGTTGGTCACCACCAGCAATTCGGCGGCCCGTTGCTTGTTGTTTGCCCCTTTGAGACGCTCTTCCCGGCCCGTTCGGTAGTGCTGCAACAGCTCCGCCAGCTTCAGCTCAGGTGTTTCGGCGGCCAGGCCATCGAGCACCACCGGCACCACATTGCGCTTGGGCAGATCCACACCAATCTGGCGCAGGTCTTCCTTGAGGCGCCGCACCAGCACCGGCTCAAGATCCGCCTTGCGCACACTCACGCCGCGGCAGAAGCGGGTGGGATCAAGGATCTCCAACAACGCTGAAAAGCTGTTGCTGTGCCCGTTGTGGGGGGTGGCGGAAAGGAAGAGTTTGTGCTCGAATCGCCAGGCCAGATCCCGCACCGCCCTGGTGAGCTTGGAATCGATCGCCACCTTTGAGGCGCTGGCCGGCGCCGCGTTGTGGGCCTCATCGAGAATCAACAAAGAACGCTCGCCAGCGCCCAGCCAATCGCGCAACGGGCCGGCGTAATCTTCGTTGCGCACCAGCGCCTGGCTGAGGATGAAGCGGGTGTGGGTCGCCCAGGGGTTGATGCCCCAGCCGCGTTCGCGCCGCATGCGGCTCACGTAGGCCCGGTCCATCACCGCAAAGCCCATGCCGAAGCGGCTTTGCATTTCCCCCTGCCACTGCAGCACCACCGACGGCGGCGCCACCACCACCACCCGCTGCACCTTCTGGCGCAGCAGCAGCTCCCGCATGATCAGCCCGGCCTCGATCGTCTTGCCCAGGCCCACGTCATCGGCGATGAACAGGCTCACCCGCGGCATCCGCAACGCCTTGCGCAGCGGTTCCAGCTGGTAGGGCTTTACATCGATACCGGCCCGCAGTGGCGCCTGGAACAGGCCCGGATCGGTGCTGGTAACGCAGTTCCACTGCAGGGTGTGCAAATAACTGGAGAACACCCGGCCGTCATCAAAGCCCCGCTGGCCCACCGTGTCCCAGCTGCTCTCGCCCAGCACCCGGGCATCCACCTCCCGCTCCCAGAGCACCTCCAGCACCCGGCCATTGACGCCATCATCCAGGCAGGCCATGCGCACAACCGTGTCACCGCCTGCCTGCTCCGGCGGCCGCACCTCTTCGACGAGGTGATTGTGGCTGCGGCAGTAAACAACGCAGCCGGGCGTGGGCAGCGGAGCTGCGGTGCGGTCTGAAAGCGTGCCCATGCCCCCATCCTGGAGCACAAACGTGGCTGAGGGGAATGGCCCCGGCGTCAGTTGAGCATCAGGCCTTCGCTGCCGGGCACCTCCAGCGCCTGGGCCGCTCGGTCGCTGGGGAAGGGTGTCCATCCAGTCAGCATGGAGCGACTGCAAACAACGCCATGGCGCCACCCCGGCAGCGACCCAGTGGTTTCGGTACCAGTCCAGGCGGCACCTGGGAAATCGGCATGGCCCGGCTGCCTTTTTTCGTGCCGGGCGATGACGGGCAGACGATCAGGCCGCTGGTCGCCCTGGTGATGGATGGCAGCGGCCCGATCCGGGCCACGGCGATGGGCCATCCCGAGGACCCCAGCAAAGCACTGGCAAAGGCCCTGCAGGAGGCCATCCACCATCCGCACAGCGGCCTCCAGCCTGGGAATCCGCAGCAGGTGACGGTGCCCAGCGCCCGGCTGCTTGAGGAGTTGCGTCCCCTGTTGCCGGGCGTGGCGATCGATGAAATACTCCAGTAATATTTCATCACTTAGTTGGTTGCTGTCCATGCTTTTTCAATCCATTCCGTGTCTCTGCGCTCGTTCCGCCCCCCGGAATGGATGCATCAAGTTGGCTTGTGCCGCAGCTATCGCAGCAAGTCTTGCCACTCTGGCGGCTCCGGCCTCTCCGGCCTCTGCCGCTTCGCTTCTGTATAGCAATGATTTTGATGGGTTGCCAACGCTGGCCCCTGGGGTAACTGCTGGTGGATTCACAAATGGCGGCTTGGAGGCTGCCAACACCTTTGGCTCCTGGACAGGCAATTATTTTGCTAATCGCAGCATGGGTGACCCCGCAGTCGCCTCCGTACTCACCCTTTCAAATTTGCCAGCCCATAGTGCAGTAAATATCAGCTTTATTCTTGGCTTCCTGGAGAGCTGGGATTCTAGCAACCCTTCGCCATGGTCGCCAGACTATCTAAAAATAGAAGTTGATGGTTCCACGATCCTTGATTTGCTCACTATTAGCGGCGCTGTAAATTATGGAGGCGGTACAATTTTGGCCGAATACGTTCAGGCTAATGCACAAATATATTTCTCTGATACATTAATTGATATGGCGCCATCGTCCGCACTTCTTTCCATCCCCCACAGCGTCAACTCCCTTTCGCTCTCAATTAATGCGTACGGCGCTGGCTGGCAGGGTGGCACTGATGAAGCCTGGGGTCTCGATGCCCTTACAATCACCTATGAGCCGGCTGGTAGCCCCAACCCAGTGCCAGGACCATTGCCTTTGCTGGGATTGATTACCACCTTCAAAATCAGCCGCAAGATTCGGCGCCGTCTCACCCTCGCTGGTCCAAGCAAGACCTGAGGCCTTGCAGAAAATCAATGCCGTCGCATTGTGCGGTATCGGGGTCATCCCAGCTCGTCGGCCGAGGCGCCCCGGGTGAAGGAGCTGCTGCTGCAGTTGGAGCGGCTGCAGCCCGCCAACCAGCCATACGTGCTGGTGGCCCCATGGCCGCCATTGCAGTGCAGGCCCGGATCACGGTGGACGGCCTGCAGCGGGTGGGGGTTTGCTTTGAGCGGGGCGGCTGGTTGATTGCTGCGAAGCCCAGTCCCCCGCTGCATCGGCCCAGGCAGAACTCTCCTGATCCCGGCGCCAACCGAACAGCAGCAAGCACAAGATTTTGCAAAAGATCTGGTGCACCAGCCCGCCTAGGGTTGGCTGGATTTGCACCTAAAGCGTGGCCGCAGCACCCCGCGCCGTCTGCCCTCGCCAAGTCTGCGGTCCATGCGATCGGCTCGATCGGCCTGGAGCCCTGGCAGTTTGATTCGTTCACCGGCTCCAATAGCTGCCTTGCCGATGGTGGCAGCCCGGCCCAGCCCACCATTTCCTAGCTCCCGTTCCTAGCTCCCGATGCTTCTGCCGCCATGGTGATCAAACTCTTCCGCAAGCTGGGTGTGCAATCCAAGGTGCTGGCCATGGTGCTGCTGGCCAGCCTGCTCAGCCTCTTGCTCACCGGCCTGCTGAGTTACAGCATCGGCAGCAATGTGCTCACCACTGCGGTTACGAATCAATTGGTGGCCCTGCGCAACAGCCGCGCGGAGGCGTTGCAGGATTACTTCGGCTTCCTCCGCAATCACGTGCTCACGATGAGCGAGGGCTTTCTGGTGATTGATGGCCTCAAGGATTTCCGTGCCGCCTTCCCCAAGCTTCAGAACACCACGCTTAGTGCGGAGCAGCAGAAAAAACTCGTTGCCTATTACACCGATGTTTTTATACCCAAGCTTAGAAAGAATTTAGAGGGCGAGCCTGCCCTCGCCACCTATCTGCCCAATACTCCTGCCGATCGCTACCTCACCTATCACTACACGGCCAACAATCCCCGCGCCCCCCATCTAGATGAGTTGGAGG
This sequence comes from Synechococcaceae cyanobacterium, assembly GCA_947458155.1. Lineage (GTDB taxonomy): Bacteria > Cyanobacteriota > Cyanobacteriia > PCC-6307 > Cyanobiaceae > Cyanobium. The sequence goes on from CANGZM010000050.1 coordinate 12,864, forward strand.
ATGCTGGTGATGGTAGTGAATACAGTGCTGTGCATCGAAAATATGCTAAACGCTTCCACCGCCTTACCGAGGTCTTTGGTTATCGCGACATCTTTCTTGTCGATATTGACAGTGGTAACGTTTTATTTTCCGTGGCCAAGGAGGCGGATATGGGCTCCAATCTCAAGACCGGAATTTATGCGGATACTGCTCTTGGCAAAACTTTTGATGAGATTCGCAAATCCCGAGATCCCTATTTTGTTTATATTTCTGATTTTGAGCACTACAAGGCCAGTTTTGGTGAGCCTGCCTTTTTCATTGGCTCCACCGTGTTTGACGGCGATAAATTTATCGGTGCCCTGATCTATCAAATCAATCCTGAGCAGATCGATCGAGTGATGACCTTCAACAAGAAGTGGGAGGATAAGGGACTTGGCAAAACTGGTGAGTCTTTTCTGGTGGGCCAGGATTTCAAGTTACGCTCCTCCTTCAGGGCGTTTCTGGAAAACCCAGATCAATATTTCCAAACTCTTCGTGCTAACGGAGTTTCGCAAGAGAAGATTGACTGGATCAAGAGGACCAATAGTCCAGTGCTTATTCAAGAGGTGAAAACCGAGGGGGCAAAGCGCTCTCTCGCCGGCCAGACCGGTGAGGCTGAAGAGCTCGATTACCGCGGCAAGCGGGTGTTGAAGTCTTATCAGCCGATCCGGATTGGCAAATTTGAGTGGGGGTTGGTGTCCAAGATTGATAAGGCCGAAGCGCTGCAGGGGGTGCGGCGTCTGCGCGATGCCCTGCTGCTGCTGGGTGCCGTCCTGATCCCCCTGCTCACCCTGATGTCCCTGGCGCTGGCGCGCACTTTCATCCGGCCGATTCAGCGCTTGATAGGTGCCACCAAGCAGATCATTGCCGGTGATAGCGCTGTGCAGGTGAAGGTGGATTCTGCCGATGAATTTGGCGAGCTTTCTAGCTCCTTCAACAGCATGGCCGCCACCTTGCAGCAGCGGGAGGAGGCGATCCGCTCCCAGCTGCAGGAGAACGACCGGCTGTTGCTCAACATCCTGCCGGCCCGCACGGCAGAACGGCTCAAGCAGGGCGAACAGTCGATCACCGAGCAATATCCGAGCGTCAGCGTGCTCTACGCCGATCTCGAAGGCTTCCAAGACCTTTCTTCCGAACTGGAGCCCGAACAGGCGATCGTGGTGCTCAATGAATTGATCGGCGCCTTCGATGATGCCGCTGAACGCTGCGGCGTCGAGAAGTTGCGCAGCACCGGCTCCAACTATCTGGCGGTCTGCGGCCTTTCGGTGCCGCGGATC
>CANGZM010000051.1 GCA_947458155.1 Synechococcaceae cyanobacterium
GCCGGGCTAGGCCGCGCTGGGCTCAACAGGGGCAAGGCTGAGGGCACCTAAGGCGGCTACAAAGGCCGCCGTCGCCCCGGACTCCCAATGGCCCTCCAGGCCCCGAACCCCGGGTTCCGGGGTCAAGACGAAACCAAGGCACCATTTGCTCCGATCTCCCTCCAGGCTCAACCAAAGCTGGCCCTCACCAGCCAGGCGAGTCTCCAATTCAAGGCTAAAAGCCTCTTCCGCCATCAATTGATCCACCAACCCAGCATGTTGTTGGACCAACTTGGCGACAGCCCTTTGCAAGACTTGCGCCTCGGCCAGAGTCAATTCCGCCGCCCAGTGGCGCCCCCCCACTAATAGGGGAAACGGTGACTTAAGGGGGTTATAGGCCAGTCGCCAACCCTCCCCTTCCCCAACCTGCACGGCGCCTTCAGCCGGGCAGCAGGTCAGGTTGGTCCTGCTCGTCGCTGAGTTCGATGATGGCCCTTTGCACAGGTTTGATCATCGAATCGTCGAGCAGTCCGTCGAAATCATCGAAACGTCGTTGCTTGGCCCTAAAGGCGATGCGCACAGTGGTGAGGTAACGATTGCTGGAATGACGAATCAGGCTGTCGGCCCGCTTGGCCAGTTCCTTGGGATTCAGATCACTGCTGGTGAGCATCTCGGAAGGCTTCTTTGGTGCCAACTTAGGGCAGCACTCCACGGCGGCTTGACCTCCCTCCCCATGCCGGGCACCCTCGCCATTGATCTGGGCAGCAGCACCACGGTGGTGGCTTGGCAGGAGGCCGGTGCGCCGCCCCGGCTCCTGGAACTGCCCCCCTACAGCGGCACCAACCCCACGACCATTCCGAGCCTGCTCTGGCTCAGCCATCCCCAGCAACGTCGTCCCCTCATCGGTCGCCAGGTGCTCGACGCCGGCCTGGCCGACCAGCCAGGCCCCGGGCTGCTGCGGGATTTCAAACGGCGCATCGGCCAAAGTGCCGCCAGCACTGACCCCTGGCCCGAGCGGGACCAGCCTGGGGGGATGCAGGATTCGCCCTGGCTGGATCCCGAAGCGGCGGGCGCCCTGCTGCTGCGCTGCGTCTGGGAGGCCCTACCGACCGAGCTGAGCCCGGATCGCCTGGTGTTGACGGCCCCCATCGAGACCTACCGGGGTTACCGCCAGTGGCTGGAGCGGGTCAGTCGGGAGCTGCCCGTTGCCGAAGTGGCCTTGGTGGACGAACCGACCGCTGCGGCGATCGGGGCCGGTCTGCCCCCGGGTAGCCGGGTGCTGGTGGTCGACGGCGGGGGCGGCACATTCGATCTTTCGCTCGTGGCGCTGGAAGGGGGTGAGGGCCGGGCGGCCCCCATCGCCCAGCTGCTGCGCTTCGCTGGGCGCGACCTGGGGGCCAGCGGCCAGGCCCTGCGGACGGCCCGGGTGATCGGCAAGGCGGGAGTGGCCCTGGGGGGCCGCGATCTGGACCGCTGGATCGCCTCCCATCTCTGCCCCGATGTCGCGCCGGATCCGACCCTGCTCACGGTGGCCGAAGCAATCAAATGTCGCCTCAGTGAGAGCGAAGAGGCCCTGGGCCTGTGGCTGGATCCATCCGGCACAACCCGGGAACTGCGCCTAGATCGCCCCCGCCTGGAAAAGCTTCTGGTGGAACAGGGCCTGCTGGCCCAGCTGGACGCCCTGCTCGATTCCGTGCTGGCGGCCGCCCGCAGCGAAACCCTGGCTGGCCCCGCCATCGCAGCGGTGTTAACAGTTGGGGGCTGCAGCCAGCTGCCCCTGCTGCGTCGCTGGCTGCAGGAGCGGCTCCCCGGGGTACCCCTGCAGGGCGATAGACCAATCGAAGCTGTCGCCATGGGGGCGCTTGCCCTCACCCCCGGAGTGACCCTGCGGGATGTGCTGGCCAGGGGAGTCTCCCTGCGGTGCTGGGACCAACGTTCCGGTCAGCATCGCTGGCATCCCCTGTTCGTGGCCGGCCAGGCTTGGCCCACCGAGCAGCCCCTGGAAGTGGTGCTGGCCTGCAGCCAGAACGACCAGCAAGAATTGGAGGTGGTGCTGGGAGAGCCGCTGCCCCAGGAGCGCTCGGAGGTGACGTTCGTCGATGGTTTGCCGGTGCTGAACCGACGGCGAGTCGGCCAGCCGCGGGTGGAAACCTGGCCGACAGCGGCCCCAACCCTGCCCCTGGCAAGCCCGGGGCGCCGGGGAGAAGACTGCCTGCGCCTGCGCTTCCAGATCGATGCCAGTGGCCAATTGCTGCTGGAGGCCGAAGATTTGAGCAGCGCCCAGCCGCTTGGAACCCTCAGCCTGGGTCCGGTGCGCTGACGCCAGGGCGACCGCTGCGAAGCCACCATGGAAGCTGCCTGTTCGCGAGCCCCCCGGCCATGCCCAGGAAGGGTCCACCCCCTAAACCGACTACCCCCCCTGAGCCCCAACGCCCCTGGGGACTGGTGGGGCTTGGCTTGGCCCTGGCGGCAGCGGGGCTGGTGATGGCCCTGCAACCCCAGCCCCCCAGGCACCGCCCAGGCCCCCTCCACAGCCAAAAAGCCACCCTGGCGACGACCCGCCTGCAGCAGGAGGCCCTGCGCCGCTTCAGCCGGGGAGATCCCGATGGGGCCGTGGCGGCCCTCGCCCCCCTCCGCCAAACCAACCCAAACGAGGGAGCCGCACTGGGGGAAGCGCTGCGCAGCAACTGGAACCGCAACCGCCTGGAGGCCGCCCGGGCCGAACGGCTGGCCACTGCGGGCCAATGGTGGGAGGCGCTCGATACCCTCAACCGCCTGGACCACCCCTGGTGGCAAAGGCATAGCCAGGCCCTGCGCCGTCGGGTGGAGCAGGGGGCGGCGGCCCTGGAGCAAGAGCATCACCAACACAGCCACGGCCCTGGCCCCGCAGGAGTCGCAACCGAGCAGCTCGATGCCGAAGTCAAGAGGCGTCTGCAGCGCGGCCAACCCCAGTGGCAGGCTTTTGTGGAGGGCTGTGCTGCGGTGGGAGGCCAGGTGCTGGAAGAGGGTCCGGAAGTGAACTGCATGCCCCGCAGGGGTAAGCAGGAGCCATGACAGGATTGATGATCAGTGATCGAGATCAGTTCATGCAGGCAGGTGATCAGGTCAGGGTGAGCAGCAATGTGGTTGTCTTCACCCATCCAGAACATCGGGGTGCCGCCTACGACTTGCTGGGCCAGCAAGGAGAAGTTGTCCAGGTGCTCGAGGACTGGAAAGGAAGGCCGATCAGCCCCAACTTGCCTGTAATCGTGGCCTTCGGCCGCTTCCGCGCCCATTTCAGAGCCGAAGAGCTCTCGCCCCTCTGAGCTTTCTCAACGTCGGGTCCTGCTTGGGCATCAGCTGCGCGGACGGATCAGATAGACCCCTTCTTCGCCATCGACTGATTGCAGGCAGAGCTGGATGGTCTCGAGCCTCGTGGTGGGTACCACCCGACCGCAAAAATCGGGCTGGATAGGAAGTTCGCGATGGCCCCGATCCACCATCGCCACCAATTGCACCCGATGGGGACGGCCCCAGCTCTGCAGGGCCTCAAGGGCAGCCCGCACGGTGCGCCCGGTGAAGATCACGTCATCCACCAGCACCACATGGCGCCCATCCAGGCTGACGGGGAGCTGGGTGGCCTCCACGAGTCTTGTGCCGACGCGCTCCAGATCATCGCGATAGAAGGTGGGGTCCAGACTGCCGTGGGCCACGGCATGGCCGACCATCAGCGCCAATCGATCCGCCAAGACCTGGGCCAAGGCCACACCACGGGTTGGAATTCCCAGCAGCACGAGGGCTGCGGGATCGACAACACTCTCGAGAATTTGCGAAGCCAAGCGATCCAGGGTGCGGCAGAGTTCAACGCTGGAAAGAATCTGGACGCGATTTCCTGGCTCTCGCTCCGAAACAGCCGGCGCAGACATAGGAGCAGAGCCTTGGATCTTCAGAGAACTGATGCTAAGGGGCCCATGTGACCAAAACCTGACGCCAGCCGGCCAAATTGGAGGCTTCAGAAGAGCGGGCTGTAAGTTGGCTGCGAATGCAAATTCCTAAAGGAGCGGGCCTTCGGGTGATTTCAGTTCCTTCTTCCAAACAATCGTCCAGCGGCCATGCAGGGGCTGAGGGATCTGGATCGATGGCCGTCATCCCCGAACCGAGGGCGAGTCTTGAACATCAGCGTCCAGTAGCTCCAGTCGTGCTGGCCATCCTGGATGGCTGGGGATTCCGTGAACAAGAGGAATACAACGCCGTGCGCTGTGCCGATACCCCGGTGATGGATGCCCTTTGGCACGCCTATCCCCATACTCTGATTTCGGCCAGTGGCGCCGCCGTAGGCCTACCTGATAACCAAATGGGCAATTCCGAGGTGGGCCATCTCACCATCGGCTGTGGTCGCATTATTCGCCAAGAACTGGTGCGGATCAGCCAGGCTGTCCAAGACGGCAGCTTGGCGGCCAATCCGGTGCTGAATGCCGCCGGAGACCACCTGCTGGCCCAAGGCGGTCGGCTGCACCTGATCGGTCTTTGTTCCGATGGTGGGGTTCACAGCCACCTTGAACATCTGGGGGGGTTGCTGCGTTGGGCCGCGGCACGGGGTCTCAAAGAGGTCTGCATCCACGCCATCACCGATGGTCGGGACACACCGACCAACAGTGCTCCGGGTTTTCTGCTGCGCCTTCAGCAGCTCATCGATGAGTCCGGCGTCGGCCACCTCACCACGCTATGCGGCCGCTACTGGGCCATGGATCGGGACAACCGTTGGGATCGAACCGAAAAAGCCTATCGACTGCTAACCGAACCCTCGGAACTCTCACCCCTATCTCCAGCCGAAATTTTGGAAGCTTCCTATGCCAATGGCATCAGTGATGAGTTCCTTGAACCGGTGCGAGTATCTCCTGAGCTGATTGAGGCGGACGACACGATCATTTGCTTCAATTTTCGCCCAGATCGGGTGCGCCAGTTGGTCAGAGCCCTGGTGCTGCCGGATTTTGAGGGCTTCCCCCGCCAGCGGCTGACGCCGCTGCACATCGTTACATTCACCCAATACGAACAAGGCCTGCCCGTCTCTGTCGCCTTCCCGCCCGAATCCCTCGAAGGGCTGTTGGGCCAGGTGATATCAGAGCAGGGACTGAGGCAATTTCGTACGGCAGAAACAGAAAAATACCCCCACGTCACCTATTTCATGAATGGGGGAATCGAACAGGCTTTCCCCGGTGAAGATCGCCACCTGGTGCCCTCACCACGGGTCGCCACCTACGATCAATCCCCCGCCATGTCGGCCGAGAAACTGACTGACAGCTGCATTGCTGCCGTCCAAAAAGGCATCTATTCGCTGGTGGTGATCAACTACGCCAACCCCGACATGGTCGGCCACACCGGCCAAATGCAGGCGACCACCGAAGCCATCAGCACAGTCGATGGCTGTATCGGCCGATTGCTGGAGGCCACTAACCGGATCGGAGGCACGATGTTGATCACCGCCGACCATGGCAATGCTGAAGTCATGCAGGGGCCCGATGGACGCCCCTGGACGGCCCACACCACCAACCCAGTGCCCGTGATTCTGGTGGAGGGAGAAAAACGAAAATTACCTGGTCATGGCACCGACGTGCAGTTGCGCGAGCAGGGCGGCCTCTCAGACATCGCCCCAACCTTGCTAGAGATCCTGGGCCTGCCCAAGCCCGCTAGAATGACTGGCAGTTCTTTGATTGAGCCCCTGGGCAGTCCCCAGAGCAGCCGCAGCCTGTCTGCTGCGGTTATCAGCTGAGATCCAGCCAGCTCCCAATCACCCTTGGGGTTTTACCCCCACCACCACTGCGACCCCGAACCACGAGACCAAGCATGTTGCGCACGATCGTCTCTTCTGTGTGGATGCTTTCCGCCGCCCTCCTGATCACCAGCGTGCTGTTGCATAGCCCTAAAGGCGATGGCATGGGCGGTCTCTTCTCGACTGGGGGATCGATGTTCACCAGTGCCCGTAGCGCCGAGGCAACACTCAACCGGGTCACCTGGACCCTGCTGGGACTGTTCCTGGGCCTGGCGGTTGTCCTGAGTGCCGGCTGGGTGGGCTGAATCCATGGCAGGGACCAGTCGTCGTCTTGCCTTGCGAAGCCTTTGGGATAGGGGTCTGGTGCCCCTGTTCTCGCTTGCTTTTCTCGGGCGAAGCGCCGGAACTGCCCAAGCAGCAACGCCATCCAGCAGCGATGCCAAGTGGCAACTCAGTGAAACCGCTTGGAAAAAGCGACTGAGCCCAGCCGCTTTCCAGGTGTTGCGCCAACATGGCACTGAGAGACCCTTCAGCAGTCCCCTATACCAGGAGCAACGCACCGGTCAGTATTTGTGCGGCGGCTGCCAACTGCCGCTGTTTGCCTCCGCAACCAAATTCGACAGTCGCACGGGCTGGCCCAGTTTTTGGCAACCCCTGACCAACGCCATCGCGACCAGTCAAGACTTCCGGCTGCTGATTCCGCGCACTGAATATCATTGCCGTCGTTGCGGCGGCCATCAGGGGCATGTCTTCAACGACGGACCCCGGCCCACCGGCAAGCGCTACTGCAACAACGGTGTCGCCCTGACTTTTCAGGCCGCCAAGGCTGGTTGAAACCGACCCCTGGCCCCTTTGGGAGTCTGCTGGGGCGTTACTGATCCTTACTGCTACGCACCTCCGGGGCCAGGGAGGCAAAGTTTGTTAAAGTGTTGAGCTACTGACCGAAGGCATGGATGGGCAGCCCAATCAGCCTGGAAACATTTTTGGCCAGGGCCAGGGCTCGTTTTGGTGAACATTACGACTACAGCGGTATTGTTTACAGGAGCTATAAAAGTCCTATTCTGATCCGCTGCACAACCCACCCGGTCAAACCAATAAGTATTACTCCTGAAAAACATCTGCAGACCACCGGTGGTTGCAAATTTTGTTTGCGGGAAAGTCGGATTCGCATGCTCGATCGCGAACTGCTGCGGGACCCTGCTGTTCGTCCCGACAACATCAGCGATGCCCTGCCCCAAAAGCAAGCCAAAGCGGAGGTGTGAAGATTGCGACTATTCAGTCAACTTTTCGCGCGACAATAAAGACCGAGTTGCCCACGGGGAGCTTTATGCCAATACGCAGAAAAAGATGTTCCAGAGCTGCCATCGAACCGCAAAAAGATTCAATTAAAGGCGGATAGGGTTTCACATCACTGGTGGGATGGCGAGGCACGAAGATCTTGCGGCGGGCAAAGATCAGTGGAAAGATCAGCATATTGGCATAGCTGCTGAACGTGACTTCAAAACCAGCCTGGCGGAGCAGGTTCACCAGTTCACTGCGGCGAAAGCGATGCCGGGTATCCATGAGGTCATCATGATAGGAGCGCATCCAGTTATAAGCGGCAACATTAATCGCCAACATTCCGCCAGGTTTGAGCACGCGCCGAAATTCAGCGAGAGCCACAGACGCGTCGTCAATTTGACAGATCACATCGGCGGTCAAGACAGCATCAAATTGGCCATCGCCAAAGGGAAGAGCCTCAATCGAACCCTCTTCAATTGGCACTGAAGTTCGCTCGCGTGCATAGGAGCAGGCCACGGGAGAGTAATCAAGGCCCTTGATCGTCCAGGCGGCACCAACGCCCTGTAGCGCCTTGATTAATCCACCGGTGCCACAGCCGGCATCGAGAACAGTGGCATTTTGCTTGGCCAGTTCCGCCAGGGGCAGCAGCATGCGCCGATTGAGGGCGTGGAAGTACCACATCGAATCCTCAACTTCAGCTAGCGACCTGAAATCATCAATTTGCATGAGAATCGCCAATCAGGCATGAACTATTGTAGCAATAGGAAGGGAACTCTTTCCTTGCTAACAAAATTTACGTCATCATCTAGAGTGCATCCTAATCAGGCTCTAGATCATCCAGGCGGCTGCTGCGCGACTGCCCCTGATCAGCCGCAGCAGCGGGGCAAGCTGGCTCAAGCCTCGTCCTCATCGTGGGCAAAGCGATTGTAGAGGAAATCAAGCGCTGTGTTGCGCAGCTCGTAGTACTTTGGATCTTCCATGATATCTTCCCGGCTACGGGGACGGGGGAAGTCAATCGACAGCACTTCACCGATGCCGGCGGCCGGGCCATTGGTCATCATCACGAGGCGATCGGCGAGAAACAGGGCTTCGTCGATGTCGTGGGTGATCATTAGCACCGTGCATTTCTGGGTGTTCCAGATCGAAAGCAGCTCTTCCTGCAACTCCTCCTTGGTGATCGCATCAAGGGCACCAAAGGGTTCATCGAGAATCAGTACCTCCGGCCGGATAGAGAGGGCCCGGGCAATCGCCACCCGCTGCTTCATGCCGCCGGAGATCTGGGTGATCTTCTTGTCGGCCGCTTCGCTGAGACCGACCATGGCCAGGTGCTCCAGGGCGATCTCGCGCTTCTCGGATTCCGGCAGGCTGGGTTTGACCGAATCGATCGCCAGGTGCACGTTTTCGTAGGCGGTCATCCAGGGCAGCAGGGCATAGCCCTGGAACACCACCATCCGGTCCGGACCGGGCTTGGTGATCGGCTTGCCTTCCAGCAGCACTTGGCCGGAGGTGGGGTTGGCGAAACCAGACACCATGTTGAGCAGGGTGGATTTACCGCAACCGGAGTGGCCAATCACGCAGACAAATTCACCCTTAGCAACTTCAAGGTTGATGTTCTCCAGCACCACATAGGGGCCCTGCTGGGTGGCGTATTCCTTGCCGAGCTGCACAAAGCGCAGCAGGGGATAGGGGGCTTCTTCTGAATGATTAGCTGCAGGATCAAACCGATGAAATTGGGAGGTTGTGGTTGTCATGGTGTCAGGGGGAATTGGCGAGGCATAACTGGGATAATCGGCGCTGGCTTGGAGCTCAACCCACCAGGGCGCGAGGAACCCCGATCGGAATCTCGGCCACGCTGAAATCACGGTGAACAGAAACCTCATTGAGATAGCCGATCGGATCCTCCGTGTTAAATGCACGGCCATCAAACAAGTCGATGGCGCCGCGCTGATAAGACACCTTCTCGAAGCCCAGTTCGCGGGCGGCGGTACTGAAGACGCCCACGGCGCAGATCCGCTCGAGGATCTCCACGTAATTGCGCGGGAAGGGAATCTCAGCCCAACGGGCCAACTGGGTGATAATCCAAAGGTGTTCACTGCGGCTGGGACGGTTCACGCCGGGGCCGAAAAAGAGATGATGGGGCACGGTGGCATTGCCATCGGCGCTGATTTCGCTGAACCAGATCACCTCCTTCTTCATGCCCAGGTAGCGGCGATCGCTGAGCAGCTCGCTCAGCTCGGGCCAGTGCTGGGGCTCGGCGCAGTAGGCGCAGGCCTCCAGCAGGGCCTTCACCAAAGCGATGTGGGTGTTGGGGTAGGCCAGGGCCCAGTCCTCCCGCACCCCCAGCACCTTGCCGGGGTGGCCCGGCCAGATCGCCAGGTCGCCGGCCACAGTGAAGCCATGCCCTTCGGCCATGGCCCGATCCAGCCAGGGAGCGCCAATGCAGAAGCCGTCGATGCTGCCGTCCTTGATGTCGGCGAGCATCTGGGCCGGCGGCAGGGTTTGCAGATGCACATCGCGGTCGGGATCGATCCCGTTAGCTGCCAGCCAGTAGCGCAGCAGCAGGTTGTGCATCGAGGCCGGATGCACGATGCCCAGGGTGTGGGGTTCGCGGTTGTGGCTTTGCAGCCAGGCGCGGTAGTCGTCCACGTTGTGGACGCCGGCCTCGGCGAGCCGACGGGCCAGGGTGATGCCATTGCCGTTGCGACTCAGGGTGAGGGCACTGACAACGGGTGTCGGCTGATCACCATGACCGCCCGCCGTCATCCAGGCGGGCATGCCCGAAGGCATCAGAGCCGCATCAAGGGTGCGATCGAGCAGGCCATCGGTGACGCCGCGCCAGGTGGTTTCTCGCACCAGTTGCACTTCATCAAGGCCATGTTTGGCGAACAGGCCCTTGGCCTCGGCCACCGCCAGCGGCGCACAGGCCGCCAGGGGCACGAAACCGAGATCGAGATTCACCTTCTCCAGGCCATGCTTAGCCAGCACCTTGTGGGGCTTGGCCTGCCACTGCTTCACCCGCTTCTGGCGGTTCAGAAAGTAGATGATCTCCGAACGCAGGCTGTAGTAACTGGGGTGATGCACCACATTCATCCGCTGGCGGGGCCTGGGGATGTCCACCTCCAGGATGCCACCGATCTTCGAGCCGGGGCCGTTGGTGAGCATCACGATCCGGTCGGAGAGCAGCACCGCCTCATCAACGTCGTGAGTCACCATCACGGCGGTGAGCTGGTGCTCATTGCAGATCTGCATCAGCTTCTCCTGCAGATTGCCGCGGCTGAGGGCATCGAGGGCCCCAAACGGCTCATCGAGTAACAGCAGCTTCGGCTTGATCGCCAGGGCGCGGGCGATGGCCACCCGCTGGCGCATGCCGCCGGACAGTTCGCGGGGCAGTTTGTGGCCGGCATGGCCCAGGCCCACCATGGCGATGTGCTCTTCAATCAGGGCGCGACGCTCGCCAGCGGGGAGATTGGGCATCACCTCATGGATCGCCAGGGCGATGTTCTGCTCCACCGTCAGCCAGGGCAGCAGCGAATAGTTCTGGAAGACCACCATCTTGTCGGGGCCGGGGCGCTTGACGGTTTCGCCAGCCACCAGCACCGTGCCGCCCGTGGGCAGATCGAGGCCGGCCATCATGTTCAACAGGGTGCTCTTGCCGCAGCCGGAGTGGCCGATCAAGGAGATGAATTCGCCTTTGCGGATATCGAGATCGATTCCCTTGAGGGCCAGGTAATTGCCGCCGCCAGATAGGGGAAAATTCTTCTCGAGATCCTGAACTTCTACGAGGGTTGTCATGGTTTTTGCGTGGGTAAATCAGGGCATTGATCAGGGCATTGAATGAAAGGCGTACCAACTGAAGCCCAGCACCATGCCGCTCATCAGCACGAAGCGCACAACCAGGAAGGTGATGGCGTTGGCGGGGCGGCTCAGCGACTGTTCGACAGTTTCAACACGGCGGCTCAGGGGCTGCAGCAGGGAAGGCAGGGAGCGGAACGGCATGGTGGGATCGGCAGAGATACAGGGATGGGGCCTTGCTGGCTCTGGGTTGGCAACAGATCAGGGTTGCCAGCAGCTCAGGGTTGGCAACAGCTCAGTGGTTGCTGGAGATGCGCTTCTGCAGCCAGGTCATCAGGCGATCGAGAATCAGACCGATGGCGCCGATCCAGATCACGCCCAGCACGATTTCGGAGACGTAGCTGTTCTGATAGGCATCCCAGATGAAGAAGCCAATCCCAGGGGTGCCGGGCATCACGATCTCGGCGGCGATGATTGCCAACCAGGCCAGGCCAATCGAGATGCGCAGGCCGGTGAAGATGTAGGGAAGGGCGGAGGGGATCAGCACCTTGGTGAAGAAATTTTTGTTCGACATCTGCAACACCTGGGCGACGTTGCGGTAGTCCTGCGGGATCTGGCGCACGCCCTCGGCGGTGTTGATCAAGATCGGCCATATTGAGGTGATGAAGATCACGAAGATCGCCGCCGGCTGGTTGTTCTGGAACAGCACCAGCGCGATCGGCACCCAGGCCAGCGGCGCCACCATGCGCAGGAACTGGAAGAGGGGATCAAAGGCGCGATCGAGGGCCTTGTTGAGGCCAATGGCGATGCCCACGGCAATGCCAACAATCGCGGCCAGGCTGTAGCCGAGTGCCACCCGGCTGAGGCTGCTCATCGCATGCAGGAACAGGCCCTTATCGAGACCGCCGCGATCAAAGAAGGGGTAGAAGAGCAGATCGCGGGTGCGTTCCTCGGTGAACAGGCTCAGGGGCCCGGCCAATTTGGTGAGGCCGAGGCTGGCGCTGAGCTGCCAGAAAAGCAAGAAGCCGCCGATGCCAAACAGGGGGGAGATGATGCCTTTGCGGTTGTTTTTCCACCAGAGGGCCACCCCCTGCGGCGGCGTGCGCTCGGCGCGGTTGCTCGTGGGGCTGATGCCGGTTGTCATGGGAAAGTCCTAGAGTTGGATGGAAAGAATGAAGACGTTTGTTGTGGCCCTTGGCCATCACTTCTTGATCTTCAAGGCATTCAAATAGGCCTGGGGATTTTCTGGGTCATAAACGACGCCATCGAAGAAGGTTTCCTTGCCGCGGCTGGAACCCTTGGGGATGTCCTTCTCAGGCACCCCCACTTCCTTGGCGGCCTGGCGCCAAAGATCTTCACGGGTTCCCTTGTCGTTGATAGCCCGGGCCTGGGCGATGGTGTCGATGGTGCCAGGGAAGAACTTCCAGCGTATGGATTCGATCAGGAACCAGAGGGTGAGGCTCTTGTAGGGATAGGAGATCACACCGCGATCACTGTTCCAATACAGGGGACCCATGGCCGGATTGGTTTCCGGCGTACCGCTGGCGCCGATCTTGTACTGACCCTTGAGCGCTGCCTGCAGCACCGGCAGGGGCACGTTGAACCACTTGCGCGAGCTGAGGATAGTGGCGGCCTCATCCTTGTTCTCGGGCTTGTCGAGCCACATCTGGGCTTCAATCAGGCCCTTGAGCAGGGCCACGGCGGCCTTGGGGTGCTTGTCCACCCATTCGCTGCGCACGGCGAGGTATTCCTCCGGGTGCGATTTCCAGATCTGGGCAGTGCTGGCGGCCAGGAAGCCGATGTCGTCCCTGGCGATGCGCGTCGGCCAAGGATCACCGGTGGAGAAGGCCTCCATCGTGCCGTTCTTCATGCCCTGCAGGGTTTCCGGTGCCGGCACCTTGAGTAGTTCCACCGCCTGGTCGGGGTTCACACCACCGGCAGCGAGCCAGTAGCGAATCCAGATCTCTTGGTTGGCCTTGGGGAAGGTGTAGGCAGCCTTGAATTTGCGGCCCTGCTTCTGGCTGAACTTATCGAAGAAGCCCGGCGACGAGGTTTTCAAGTCGACGGTCAAGTTGCCATCCTTGACGGCGTTAGAGGCGGCGATGCCATTGCCCTGGCTCATCAGCATCGCCAGGATCACCATCGGCACCTTCTTGCCATTGGTGATGGCGCCTTCGCTGATCATCTGGGGCATCGGCAGCTGCCATTGGCCACCATCAATGCCACCGCCGGCGGCGCCCAGCACCAGGTTGTCGCGGGCGGCACCCCAGCTGGACTGTTTGCTGAGATTCACCTCCAGGCCATGCCGGGCAAAAAAGCCTTTCTCCACGCCGACCACCAGGGGTGCGGCTTCCAGGATCGGGATATACCCGAGGCTGACGGTCTTCACCTCCAGGTCGGGATTGGCGGTTGCGACTGGCACCTTGGTGATGGCAGCCGTTGACGTGCTGCCTTGTCTATTGGGAGGATTGCCGAGACATCCCGTCAGCAGCAGCGTGGTGGATAGCGCACCGCTGAGCAGGACCAGGAAACGACGTCGCGGGGCCATGGCGAGATGGGTGGGGAAGGGAAAGGAGAAACGAGAAACGAGCGAGGCGACCGCATGGATTGCAGCAATCCATTGGGTTGGGCTTTGGCGGCCGCAAGAGGCCTAAGGGGCAACCATGGCTGCACCCTGGAGCAACGGAATCAGAACTTAAAGAGAGAAACGGAATCGACAGGGAATGGCGGCAGAAAGGTGAGTGAAGATGCCGAAAACCAGGGGTGCTATTGGCTGAACCGGTAACTCCTTTGCGGGAGTTGCCAGACCTTAGGTAATGGAATCAGTGGCTGGGTGGGATGGCGCCTTAGCAAGTCCCATCGCCGTAATAAGTAGAAGTGATCTCTCTTGATTGTGAGTAGACAGAGGGAATGGGAAATCGCCTTGGTCATGGTGGTTTGCATGGCTGGAAGGCAGGCAGATAGCGCCAATGGCTGCTTGTGTTGTCGCTATGTAATGAATCGCAGCTACGACTTGGACCGATTTTCATCGGCATCTCCAAGCGGCGGCTCTGCTGCCTGATGGTGCCGCTGGCCAGGGCAATCAGGATCAGCTTGATGGTCAAACTCCCTCAGACTTGAGCTGCGGGAAGATGGGATTTGGCAGAAATTGCTTAAGGGACTGGATTGGTGCTGCCACTGTCCAGGCTCCTCGGCGGAGGCGCTGGCCAGTGGCTATGGATGGCCAGGTGTCACGGGGAGGAGTAGCTCTCGTAAAGGTCCGCAAACGTTAGGGGCTGGCTGGCAACACTGACTTGTTTCCGTGCGCACTGTTACTGATCGGGCCGATAAGCCTGTGTGATCGGCTGGGGCCGC
>CANGZM010000052.1 GCA_947458155.1 Synechococcaceae cyanobacterium
ATCGGAAGGATTTGGCTCACAAGCGCGTCGTATAAGAGGATGACTAGTAGGTTGATCTCGGGTATCAATCAGAAGTTCTTCATATAATTTTTCACCTGGTCTAAGCCCTGTATATTCAATAGATATATCTCCATCAGGATTTTGTTCATCACGCAAACGAAGACCAGAAAGTTCTATCATTTGACGAGCAAGATCGGCAATTCGAACAGGTTCTCCCATATCAAGCAGAAAGAGATCACCACCTTTTGCCATTCCTGTGGCTTGTAATACCAATTGAACAGCTTCAGGGATTGTCATAAAATAGCGAGTAACTGCCGGGTGGGTCACAGTTACTGGTCCGCCCGCGGAGATCTGTTTGTGGAACAATGGAATCACTGATCCAGAAGAACCAAGCACATTACCAAACCTTACCATTGCCATTATTGGACCATCGGGTCCGCAAGAGGACGCAGCAGATTGAATCATCATCTCACAAATGCGCTTACTGGCTCCCATGGCATTAGTTGGCCTAACTGCTTTATCTGTAGAAATAAGTGTTAGCCTTTCAACTCTAGCTAAAACAACAGCATCAATAACGGATCGGGTTGAGCGAATATTGTTAGATACACCTGAACAAATATTTGATTCTACCATAGGAACATGCTTATAAGCCGCAGCATGGAATAAAGTCTGCACATTGTGCTTAATGCAAAGGGCTGTTAAAGGTTTTGAGTTGCTTGCATCTCCTAGAATTGGAAAGATAGGAATTAATTTATTTTTTGAACGTAATTCATTGTCTATAGCATAAAGGGCAAATTCATTTTGCTCTAACAAAAGTAATTTTGATGCTCCCAATGCTACGATTTGACGACAGAGCTCGCTTCCGATGGAGCCCCCAGCTCCAGTTACTAGAACTACTTTCCCAACAACACTTGCTTTGAGAAGAATTGGATCTGGTATAGACGGTTCACGCCCCAACAAGTCTTCAATAGCAACTGTCTGAAGATCACTAACAATTCTCTCTTTTCCCGCCAACTGAGATAGGGAGGGAATAGAAAGAACCTCAAGACCAGAATGAGTTAACTGGTCGACTAACAAACGTTTGCGCGTACGAGATATTGAAGGCAATGCCAAGAGAATTTTTCGTATGTTGTGACGCTCAATAAGGGCTGGCAATCGAGCGGGATTATCAATACTTAGATTCTGAAGAGTTCGACCATGCAAAACAGAATTATCGTCCAAGAATCCAATTATACGAAACCTTGGATCATTGCGAAGAGCAGTAAATAACTCCATGCCAAACGAACCCGCACCGTAAATCATAGTTGCGTTATTGGCTAGTTCAGGAGAATGAATGAAATTTTGTCGTGATAATTGCTGTATTAGCAAATCACGCATGACAATTCGAGTAGCTATCGCTCCACCGGTAAAGAAAGTCCAGTACAGAAACCAAGAACCAAGAGGCAACTTGATAGCCAGTAAAAAACTGAAGGCCATCATGAATAAAACCATTGAAGCAGTTCTTGGAATCAACCCGTAGAGAGAATGGCTCCCGGCATAACGAGTTAAGCCTCGATACCAACCGGAAATAAGTAAGATCGAGAGACCACTTGCAATCGCGATAGGAAGAAGCTTAGATGTAGCTATAAAAAGGGTATCTGGCGACCTGACTAAAAGCAGTGAACCAAGAAAAGCAATTACGATTAGTAGACTGTCAAAGCCAAGCAGGACCAAACGCCGGAGCAAGACCAAGGACCTAGAGGATTTAAGCAATCGAATTTCGGGAAAAGGTGAATTAGATTCAAACGGGATATTGGACGACTCTAACGATTCGACTGTTGGGGGGAGAAAATTGAAGGACATGGGGAATAATTAATGCAATTACTTCATGGAGATTACTAAGATTTAGCTACACAAATATAGAAGAATTGGTATTGGCAACTAAAATAATTTATGAAAATATGTGAAGCTCATCTGTTTATGAAAGTTGGGCGGCTAGGGATCGGCCTTGAAGACAAATTCAATTCCCAAATACTTTAGCATGCTTCCTTTGCAGTTGAACCTGAAAAGGGAGCTGCCTGCTTTTGATCCAGCCATAATCCAAGTCCAAGTACCACAAGCACGGCCGCCACCATGGTTAGCAAAGGCAGAGCGAAGAAAAGACCAAAGGCCAACAAAGTGATCATAATTAAATAAAGAAGACTCACCTTGGCATGGGGCCAGCCAGCGCTATGAAGACGTTGGTAAAGATGCAACCGATGGGCCTGAAAGATTAGCTGGCCAGCGTGCCAACGCCTCAAGACACAAAAAACCGCATCAGCCAAGAGAGGCGTGGCGACCAATAAAAGCAGTAGGGCTTGAAGTGGTTGGTGCCTCTGTAGAACAAGCCCTGCAAAAACTGCTCCTAAGTATGTGCTTCCCACATCGCCCATAAAAATTCGGGCTGGACTCCAATTCCAAAGCATAAATCCCAAAAGTGCACCCGCCATAATCCATTGGCCCGATACCAACATCAAGACAGCACCACAACTCGCTAGAAGGCCATCAAGGCCATCCATGAAATTGAAAAAATTAATGATAGCGGTGACAGTTAATAGTACCAAGGGCAAGCTCCATAATGGTAAAGGCAAAGTGGCCATTACTATTAGAGCCATCGCTGTGAAGATTTGAGCAAGATAGCGCCATAAAGCTGGTAAATTAAAACGGTCATCCAGAACCCCAACCAGGGCCAATGGGGCGCAAACCACAGGAATCCAAGCAGTGGCTCCTTGACCAAACAATGGGGTCAGCAGAGTTGCTACTACAACAAAGGCCAGGCCGCCACCGCGAGGAGTAGGGGAGCGATGCGAACTACGGGCATTGGGGATGTCAGGAAGGCGCTTGCTCAGCACCGGGACGAGCCACCAAAGCAACAACCAGGACAGCAATCCTGAAAGGAATAAAAGCAGCGCAGCGGGCAGAGTCACAGACAGGGACGATTCACAGGGATGGGATTCCAGCGGGTAGTTCGCCAGACATGGGCGCGGATCTGGTCACGAAGGGTTCGCAGGGGGGTTTCGGGACGATTATCTCCTGTGGCAGCGACGACCCCGGTAACCGACCACCCCAGGGAACCCAAAACGATGCGGCCAATCGCCAGGGCACGCCCAAGATGGGCTTGACTGGTAACAATGGTCACATCACCATGGCCTGGTTTGTTACTCAACCAAATAGCGAGGGTAGTCAACTGACCAAAGGTGTCGCAACCTGCGGTGAGGATCACTGGAGACTTCATCTCAGGCGGCCACTGCCCATAACGAACAAGTTGACTATGGTTAATCTCTTGAAATCGTGGGGATCCTTGCATAACCAGAATCGAGCCTGGTCGTCTTTGGTGCAGTTGGATGGCGCTGAAAGTACGCCAGGGATCTTCGACAAAAACGGTGATGACCTGGGGGCCGCCTGCTGTTGTCGGCATGGGACTCCGTGGCCACATCCACCATAGGAGGAATCCCAGCCCCAAGCCTGGCAATAGCAGACGCAGGAAGAAGACACGCCTCAACGCTAAACGGGCAGCACTGGGAAAGGTCGCGGATCCTCACCAACCAGTCGGTGGGAAGGGAGGAAACCTGCAAGATCAACCTGCATACGCATCACAGCTTCGAAGCCTTTAGGCGCCGCTAACAGGAGGGGAGCCGCCAAACCACGGAATAGCCAGGTAGGCATAGGGACTAATCGACAGAACCGTGCTCGATCAGACGCTTCACATTGTTGTTGAAGACGTAGCAGTAATTGGTGATAGGTAAGAGTGTCATCTCCGCCTACCGCAATTATCTCACTAGTCGCAGCTCCATCGGTTTGGCTAACCAAGGAAATGACGAGTTTTCGAACTACAGCTGCCAGCTGACTGGCATGGATGGGCTGGCGTAAGCCGGTGTCGGCTGGTAAAGGCAACAATGGAAATCTACGCATCCATTGCAGCAGCTGACTCAGGTTGCGGTCGCCTAGGGTCCCGACCCGGCCGTAGATCAAGGTCGGTGCAACAATCGTGCAGGGCAATCCCAGATCTTTGCAAGTACGGATCAAGCTATTCTGAGAAGAGCTCAGACGCTGCACCAAATCCCGATCAAAGCGATTGAAGGCAAAACGTTTTGTGATCACCGATGAGGAAGAACAGGCAACAACACCCCTGACTCCGGCGAGTTGCCCTGGACGCTGCTCCGCCAACCTCGCCAGGAAAGGGGCGAGATCCCATAGGGGGGCAAAACTCACCAAAATTCCTTCAAGGGGTTGTTCCAAGGAGTCGGCTGTCCGCAGATCACAAAGCTGGAAGGGCCCGTCAGCAGAGCATTGTGGCGGACGCCGGCCAGCGACTGTGACCGACAGGTATCCCGCTGCCTGAAGGAAAGCCAGACCCGAAGGGCTGGTTGCGCCGAAGAGCAGAACATCACTCATTGTCTTAACATGCTAGTTAAACGCTGGACATAACGCAATCCGTAAGGCAGCCACCAAAGCCAACCAAATGCCCTGCCATAAGCAAGGCGTACCTCCTGAAAACGCCGTCGAGATTCGCGCCCGCTTACCCCTCCCGACTGCATATGCACTAGTTCAAGGTCGATGCATTCGACCTGAAGATCGGGCCAGCGTGAAAGCTGGAGAAAGTAATCAAGATCGGCGGAAAGCCGGAAGCCGGCCGCATAGCGTGCAAGATGTTTACGGGCCCCAGGCCCGATGAGGCTGGCTTGATGGGGTGGCGTGGAGCCGAGAAATAGGGAGCGGCGAAAGGAGTGACTCCAGCGAAATACACTGCACCGCCCAAGGATTGGCGTGGTTACAGCGGCAGCATCGGTGGGCTTGACATAGCGACCCGTCGCGACCAAAAGATCGGGATCGCCGCCCCGACTCCAGGCCGCTTGCAGTAGATTCACCATTTTCTCGAAGACTTGGGGAGAGGCGGCCCAGTCATCACTCCCCCAGAACAACAGCCAAGTCTCCGGATTGGTCGCCAGGGAGAAACCTTGATTCATGGCGCCGAAGATGCCAGGCTCGGTTGGATCCTGAGGCCGCCATTGAAAGCGAGGATCAAGGGCGCAAAGATCCGCGATCCAGCGGCGGTGCGCAGGCTTACTGGGACCATCGATGAAAATGACGCGCCAATGGGGCCAAGTTTGTTGCTTCAGAGAGGCAACCAGCCGCGGCAACAAAAGATAGGAATCGAGAGTGGGTACAACGATAACAATCGACGCAGAGGGAAATCCAGCAGACGAAGTCATTAGCCGCGCCGGCGAATCAATACATCATCAAGAACGAGAAGATCCATTTTAGTGCGCAGAAAACAATCGAGAGCCTGGGAAGGGGTACAGACAATCGGTTCGTTTTCATTAAATGAAGTGTTCAGAACCATCGGCACTCCAGTGAGATCACGAAAGGCGCGAATCAAACGGTAATAACGGCCGTTATCAGCCTCGGTCACCGTTTGCAAGCGCCCCGTGCCATCGACATGGGTGACAGCCGGAATCAGAGGACGCTTTTCCTCCCGAATCGGATACACCTGCATCATGAAAGGCACATCGCCATCAAGACTGAACCATTCCGCAACAGCTTCCCGAAGAACCGAGGGGGCAAAGGGGCGAAAGGACTCGCGTCGTTTGATCTTGAGATTGAGAATGTCTTTCATGTCGGCCCGGCGGGGATCCCCCAGGATCGAGCGGTGACCAAGGGCCCTAGGGCCCCATTCCATCCTGCCTTGGAACCAGCCGATCACGAGTCCCTCACTGATGGCGCCAGCCACTGCTGAGCAAATCTGCCCATCCGAGAGAGTCTGGATGGAACAACCCGCCGCCGCCAGTGCCGAACTTGAGGCGGGTTCCGCAAGCAGCGTCTCGATGGCCCCTGGGGTAGGGCGACTGCCCAGGTAGGCCGTGGCCATGGGAAGACTGCGGGAGGCTTGGCCCTGGCGATTCCATACTTCAAGAGCCGCCCCCAAGGCGCCGCCTGCGTCCCCGGCAGCCGCCTGCACGTAGACATGACGAAAGGGGGTGGCCACGGTTACCTTGCCATTGGCCACCGAATTTGCCCCACAACCCCCTGCTATACAGAGGTTGTCGCTGGAATGGAGTTTATGCAGCGAACGCAGGAGGTGGAAAAACGCTTCTTCATACATCGCTTGCGCCGATCGGGCGATGTCCTTATGGCGTTGGTCGAGGGGCTCGTCCGATCTACGGGCCGGTCCCAGCAAGTTCTCCAAAGCAGCACTCCAATGGCGGCCCACCTCGGGGATGCCTCGGCTCCATTGATGGGGCAAGTTCTGGCCAGCATGCTGGAAGTAAGTCAGATCGAGGTTGTAGGTACCATCGTCCTGCAATCTCACCAACTTTCTCATCTGAGGAAGCCAATTGGGCTGACCATAGGGGGCAAGACCCATGACCTTATATTCGTCACCATAGTTGGGAAAGCCAAGAAACTGGGTGATTGCCGTATAGAAAGCACCCAAAGAATGGGGAAAATAAATCTGACCGTCAATGCTTAACTCAGTTCCTTTGCCATAACCCCAGGCCCCGCTGGCGAAATCTCCGAAACCGTCTACAGACACCACAGCGGCCTCCTGAAAGGAGGAGGCGTAATAAGCAGAAGCCAGATGGGCACGGTGATGTTCGACAAAATGTAGCTCGGCCCGCAATGGCTGACCGGGAAATGCGGTGGCGAGTTGCTGGGCGAGACCCGACCGTTCCCGTTTATTGCGCCAGCGGCTCCAGATAAACCGAGGATCGGGACGGCTGGCCAACGTGTAAGCGATCTTGCGCCAACGATGCGCACCTGGGAAGGAATTGATGGCGATGTGATCTAAATCTTCAAAGCGGAAGCCCCCATCCTCCAAACACCAACGGATGGCCTCGCTGGGAAAGCCCGCCCAATGTTTGATACGACGAAAGCGCTCCTCCTCAGCAGCGCCAAGGATCTCTCCATCACGGATCAAAGCGGCGGCAGCGTCGGCGTGGAAAGCATTGATGCCGAGAATCAGGGTCATGACAAGGGCAGTTCGATCGCAAGGTGTTGGCGGAGCCACTGCTCGAGCACCATCAGGCTCCAGCGGCGGTACCAGGGGGCAAGGTCCAGGCCGGCCGGGGTAGCTGGCAGGCGCAGAGTAAGCCGGGATGATGGGTCATCGAGCCATAACTGAAACGGGAAGCGGAAACCCTGTTTGGGCCGCTGCCTGAACCACTCGGGCAATTCCGGCACCGCTTGCTGCAGGAGGCCCTTGCCGGGGGCTAGTCGCAGCGAGGCGGGAATGGGAGCCAGGGCAGTCTGAAGACGGGCATCGACAAAGGGAAGCCGTAGTTCCAGTGCCGCTGCCATAGCCATGACATCGCTGTCGGGAAGAAGCTGGTTGCGGAGGTAGCGAGTGCCCTCAAGCCAAGCCACTTCATCACGATCGGAACCTGGTGGAGGCTCCTGCAGAGCAGTCCCCACACCGGCACTCCCAGACTGGAGCCCCCAATTGGTCAATAACTGGTTGACTTCCCGCGTGGTGAAAAGGGACCGCACACAGCCATAGGCACGAGCCATAGACGCAGGTGACTCAAGCAAGTCCGCCAGGCGTTGACGCCGGTGTTGATGGCCGCCAGGCCCGTGACGCATCACAGCCGCCCCCACCGGGCCGGCTGGGCCGAGGCGACGGCGCCAACGCCGCAGGCGTGGAACCATCCGAAAACTGGGATATCCCCCAAACAATTCATCGCCACCAAGGCCGGATAGGGCCACCTTCAAGCCCTGCCCTTGGGCGAGACGGGAAACACACCAGGTGTTGTAGCCATCGAGAGAAGGTTGATCCTGACTGGCCAAAAATTCAGGCAACCAATCCCTCGCCTGACTGGCAGAAAGCTTAAGAAGCGTGTGCTCACCGCCAAAGTGGGACGAGATTCGGGCCGCTGGCTCGGACTCATCGAAAGCTGAAGCGCCCGCATCATCGAATCCGATGGTGAAGGTATGCAGCCCGCGGGGAGCGAGGGCAAGTATGGCAGCAGAATCAAGACCCCCACTGAGAAAAAGTCCAACACGTACATCGCTGACCATGTGGGCGGCGACGGAATCCTCCAAGGCTGACCGGGCCAGCGCCCGAGCCCCAGCCTGGGTCCAGTCCCCACGGGGAGCCGGCAGGCTTTCTGGCAAAGGGCCGAAGGAATGAATCCGCAAGTAACCGGCTTCCCATTGAGCCACAGCACCTGCAGGCAGACGAAAAACCCCCTCCACCAGGGTGGCAGGTTCCGCGACAGAACCAGCACTGAGGAACCCAGCAAGTGCCGCCTGATCCAGGCGGCAGGGCATCAAATCACTGGCCAGAAGAGCCCGCAGTTCAGAGGCAAAAACCAGTTCGCCCGCAGGCCCATGCCAGTAATAAAGAGGCTTGATTCCATGGGGATCCCGGGCCAGCAGGGCACGGCGCTCCAGGGTGTCGTAAAGACAGAAGGCAAACATCCCCCTCAGATCGCGCAGGCCCTCGATTCCATAGCGGATCATCCAGGCCAGTAGGACCTCCGTATCTCCATTGCCATGGAAACGCTCACCCAATTTGAGGAGTCGCTGGCGCAGCTCTTGATGGTTGTAGATCTCGCCGTTAAAGACAATCCACCATCGGCCGCAGGCAGATGCCATGGGCTGGTGACCGGCTGCAGAGAGGTCAAGTATGGCTAGTCGGGTGTGGACTAAACAGGCGTATCCGTCACGCCAAAGTCCAGAGTCATCGGGACCTCGATGATCGAGGTGGGGGCGAACCCGTTCGGCGAATCCATCGGCAGAACGGCCTAACAATCCAGCAATGCCACACATTTAGGCTGCCCCCGAAGTGGAGAAAAAGGTGGGGTCCATGGCGGCTAACTGTTCGCGCACAATTTGACGCGCCGAATTAAAGCTGGCGTTGGTTTCAATCCAGACAACGGCAGCTGCACCACAGGCCTGGCGATGGGCACGATCTATACACATCGAGGAGATCGCCGCCGCCATAGAAACCGGGTCACTGTCCACAAGATCTCCATTGATTCCAGGCTGTACGTAATCCTCAGGGCCGCCGCAGCGAGTGCTGATCACGGGCACGCCACAGGCCATGGCCTCGAGAGCCGCGATGCAGAGACCCTCCTGATGGGAGGGAATGACAAATACATCAAAACCCTGGAGTACAGGCGCCAACTCCTGGCGACTAAGCGTAGGCAAACAACGGGTCACCTTGGTCAAACCCCTTTGACGCAGATGCTCCTGCAAGACGTTCGTATCCATCTCACCCACCAAATCCAGTTGGACGGGACGCCCAGCGGCCACCAATACCTGAACGGCATCAAGAAGAAGTTCGATGTTCTTGCGGGGGTCGGCATAGCGGCCCGCGAAACCAACCTTCCAGGGCTGGAGGAGCTCTGGGGCGGGGAAAAAGATTGA
The DNA here is from genome assembly GCA_947458155.1 of Synechococcaceae cyanobacterium. GTDB lineage: Bacteria > Cyanobacteriota > Cyanobacteriia > PCC-6307 > Cyanobiaceae > Cyanobium. The sequence continues at coordinate 9,385 of CANGZM010000052.1, forward strand.
GGGGTCGACTGGCATCAACAGCACTCCATCCATCGGACGGGAGGCAATGGTTTGAAGAGCATGGGAGGTATATGAACTCAGGGCCAGGATGCGGCCTCCGGGGGCCCTGAGGATCTGGCGTTCGAGGCGCCGTAAAACCGGGCCGTTAAGCCCCCGATCCAGAAGGCGCCGCGGCAATGAAAACCCCAGAACCCTTTGGCTTCGATCCGCTTCCCAGGGCGTCGCCACCCATGCCAAGAAGGGCAGACCCAGACGGGCATATGGAGCTGCACAGAGAGGGTTGCCGGTGACGCTGAGGTGAAAACGGCAATCGGCGATCAAGGAGCGCCAATGGCGTCTAGGGAGATAATGGGTAAATTCAAGCTCTGGCAACCAGGCACCGAATCCATGGCCTTGATGCCCTTCATAAACAGAACGGCACACGAAGCCAGGTCTCCGTCCACTAGGCAGGCCGTAGAGGGGAACGGAAAGAGCCGGCTGACGGCTCCAGGGTTCGTACCAGGCGAACACGGGTTCGATGCCGAGATCCGCAAGAATGCGGGCCATGCACAAGGTCATGGTTGGAACCCCGCCATCGATGGGCTCGATGGTAGTGATCAGGGCCTTGGGGCGATCAGGGGTACAGCGTTCCTGCTCTCTAAGGCTGGTCTCCACGGCGAATGACTCCAGAATAGGGATCAGGGTTTCAGCCAGGAAAACAGATCCCTGTTGTCACGCACCCAGCGAATCAGATCACGAACGCCGTCACTGACACCAATCTGGGGGCTCCAACCCAAATGGGCCTGGGCCTTGCGGATGTCACAAACGAATACCGGTTGATCACCAGGACGGGAAGCACCAGAAAGAGGGTTGATACTTATCTTAAGCTCGTCCTCCAAAAAGCTGAGTAGGTCACGCAGGCAAAGGGTGTTGGTGGGTCCGCCACCGATGTTGAAAGCCTGACCGCTGATCTCAGCTTGATTTTCCCAAGCAGCCTCATAAGCACGGGCCAAATCCCTGACGTTGAGAACGTCCCGAGTCTGCCAGCCATCTCCATACAAGGTGATGGGTCGATTAAGAAGGGAGGCGATACTGAACCAGGCTACCCAACCCTGATCCTCAATCCCAAACTGGCGTTGCCCGTAAATACAGGACTGGCGAAATGCACAGGTTCGCAGATCGTAAATACGAGCGTAATCAATGGTGTACTGATCCGCAACGCCCTTAGAACAGCCGTAGGGAGAATGGAAATCAAGGGGTTGGGTCTCTGGGACTCCTAAGGGCAAATCCCGGAAGGCATAGCCATGGTCTCCGAGCTGGACTGCCACAGATTCCATTCCTCCGTAAACCTTGTTTGTAGAGGCATACACAACAAAGCATTCTGGCGAATGGAGACGGATGGCCTCCATAACATTAAAGCTACCGAGAGCATTAATCTCAAAATCCTCGCGCGGATCGGTATAGGAGGTAGTCACTGCAACCTGGGCAGCCAAATGCAGAAGCATGGAGGGTTGCATCTTCCTCACCGAGCTGGCGATGGCCTCAGAATCGCGAATATCGACACGTTGGAAGGAAATGGCTGGATGCTGGGCGAGAAGCCATTGAAGGTTCTGGTCCGTGCCTCGGCGAGAAAGATTATCAAGAACGGTCACATCCCAACCCAAGGCTGAGAAGTGAAGGGCAGAGTTGACACCAATGAAGCCGGCGCCGCCGGTGATCAGGATCGAAGGCATCGATCAGTTACAAAGGACAGGGAAAGGGAGAACAGGAATGGGATCAGGATTGAAATCCGGATCGTGTAATCAGGGAGAGCGTAAACGCTTGGGCTGATCAAAGACCTTTGGATCGGGATCTCGGCGTATGGCCCTGGTTTCTAACAGCATCAGCTTGAGCAGGATTTCGGCATAGCAACGCTGAAACGCATAGGTCCAGCCTTGCCAACCATCAAGAATGCCTCCATTAACCAAAAGACACAGCACCAAGGCGGCCAGAGGAGCGAGTGGCGTTTTCAGGCGCAAACGGTCCGCGATGGACAGTTGGCTTGAGGGGGTGGTCTGAAGTTTTCGGGTTTCAATAGTCAGATAACCCAATTGAGAAGCCAGCCACCGTTCTAGTGGCTTACGGTCATCGTGAAGGATTGGGTTAAGTAAGCGCCCGACCTTGCCCGGAACATCAACCCGATGCCCATGTCCATCATTGCGATATCTGGCCCCAGCAGTTCGATACATACAAATCCGCGGCGGCAACAAAGTGCCACGTAATGGTTTGCCAGCAATACAATAACGGAAGGGCACCGCAAAACCAGAAAAGTTCATCTGCTTCGCTACGCGAAAGCAGGCACAGATCTCCTCTGCAAGTGCCGGAGTCACAACGTAATCGGCATCGAGACTGAGGACCCATTCAGTCTTAATTAGATTAAGACCAAAATTACACTGGTCTGCAAAGGTGTCAAAAGGTCGGTGCCGGACTGTTACGGTCGGCTCAGAAGCAAGTATCTCTAGAGTACGGTCGTTACTACCGCTGTCGATGGCGAGAATGCTTGGAACCCACTTAAGAGCAGCCAATGTACGCTCAATATTGGGCTCTTCATTGTAAGTCAACAACAAAACTGTAAGAGGAAGAGCAGGTTCAACCCGATTCAAACCTAAATAATCTATCAAGGTAACCCCCTGGCCAAAGTGGAATTTGGCTTCTGTATCTGCAAACGACTATAAACTAGAACGGGAACAGACAACATCGATCCGATAGAAACACCCAACACAATTAGTACAAAAGGATCACTGTATAACTGGGCCGCAGAGAAGAAGAAAACTATGTTGGCAAGACCAAAAGAGAGAGTGCCAGCAACCAAAGCTATCTCCTCTGAAGGCAAAAAACGAATTAGCCTAAAATTTCGCCATATCATTTGCAAAGAAACAAGAAAAATCCAGCCAATCATAAGGATCCCAGGGATACCAAGCTCTACAACAAGCCGCCCTCCACCTCCTTCGGCAACGAAGCCTAGACTACGTATAGCGGCACGGTTGACACCAGCATCGAAATTACCCAGGTTTGACCCTGCCCCCAATCCCAAACCAAACCCTCCACCCACATCGAAACCTGTTAACAACGCATTCAAACCCTGAGATTGGAGACGATCTCCAAGTGCCTCCGAGGAAGTGGATGCGCGACTAAGGAAAATTTCAAAGTTTGAACCCAATAAATCCAATAAAAAGATTGAAACAATAGCAAAAGATAATCCAGCCCCACCCAATACTGACATGATAACTCTCTCACGAGAGGCTGGACTTGACAAACGGCTAAATATTAATAGATAGATACCAAGAAATGCTACAATTAACACCTGAGATTTGCGACGACCGGTTGTAACAGAAAGGACAGAAAATACAACAGCTATGCATATATAAAAAATCTGCCACCCAACATCGCGATCCGAAAAAGTCAAGAGGATACTGAAACACGCTGCGGCCGCCAAATGCCAAGAAGCGATTTCACTTGTTCGCCAAAAGCCTGAGGCACCGGATTTCGAACCACCTTCGAATGTAATCAAGATGCCTGTACCCACTTCTTCAAATGCTGGAATATCTACACCACGAAAATCAAGTAAGACAGTAAATGCAAAAACAGAACTCAATATTAGATAAAAAATAATAATACGGCGCAAGAGTGAGAGATCACGTCCTATGTGAAACCCAACCCAAAGGGCAATCGCTGGAGCAATATAGAAGGATAAGCCAATAGCCACTAGTGCTGGACTCCCAAACCGTAAGAAAGAATTGACAGCTTGAGCTAATAGTAAAATCACAAAGTATGGAATGATATCTAATAACTGAGGGGAAGTCCAAAATATATATCTTAAGTCAAGCTGACCTCGCTCTTGATAAATGAAAAGACTACAAAGTAAGAAGGCAACCAAAACAAAACCAACCATAAAGGTAGGCTGTCCTGGTGTCAACTTGCGGATCGGATCCTGACAAAAACCAATGGCAATTGTCCAAAGAATTCCTGACTTCCAATCATCACTCAGTAGCGATACAGCCAGCCCAGCAAAGAGGATAAGTAGTAAAAGTGTCGTCATCAAATGGCAAGGGGGTGAAGCATTCGGCGATAGCTGGTTTCCAGTTGATCCGCGACTGAACTCCAAGAAAAAGTCGTTTCCGCCAAAGATCTAGCTG
>CANGZM010000053.1 GCA_947458155.1 Synechococcaceae cyanobacterium
ACTGCGCCATGCCTTAGTAAAAGTGTCTATGGGACCGGGTCCAGGTGGCGCGCCCCTGACCGGCGCTGATCTGGGGTCTGCTGAGCAGGCCGGCTGATGGCGGATTACTACGAGCTATTGGGCGTTCGCCGAGATGCCGATCCGGACACCCTCAAGCGGGCTTATCGGCGGCTGGCGCGCCAATACCACCCTGATGTCAACAAGGATCCGGCGGCCGAGGAAAAATTCAAGGAGGTTGGCCAGGCCTATGAGGTGCTGAGCAATCCTCAGACGCGGGCCCGCTACGACCAGTTCGGCGAGGCCGGCCTAGGCGGTGCGGGCATGCCCGATATGGGGGACATGGGAGGTTTCGCCGACCTTTTCGAGACCTTTTTCAGCGGTTTTGGCGGCGGACCTGGCGCTGGTGGTGGCGGCGGCCCCCGCCGCCGCAGTCCTCGCCAAGGCAACGATTTGCGTCTAGATCTTTCGATCAGCTTCAGCGAGGCCATAGCCGGCATCGAGAAGGAGGTGCAGGTACGCCATTTGGAAACCTGCAGCACTTGCCAGGGCTCAGGTGCCACAGAGGGCAGTGCCCCCACCGGGTGTACCAGCTGCGACGGCGCTGGTCAGGTGCGGCGGGCCACACGCACCCCTTTCGGTACTTTCACCCAGGTGGCCGACTGCCCCACCTGCGAGGGCACGGGCCAAATGATCGCCGATCCCTGTGGTAGCTGCAGGGGCCAGGGCCTCAGAGAAGTAGTCAAGACATTGCGCCTGAACATTCCCGCCGGCGTTGATACCGGAACCAGGCTGCGGGTGGCCAATGAGGGCGATGCCGGCCAAAGGGGCGGTGCCTCGGGGGATTTGTACGTGTTTCTTGGGGTCAAACCCCATCCCCAGTTGCGGCGAGAAGGTATCACCATCCTGTCGGAAGCCCCGCTGAGCTATCTGCAGGCCATTCTCGGCGACACCATCGAGGTTGAGACGGTCGATGGCATCGACAAGCTTGAGATCCCAGCTGGGACCCAGCCCGGCACGGTGATTACCATGAAGGGCAAAGGTGTGTCCAAGCTGGGCAATCCGGTGGCCCGTGGCAATCACCAGGTCACCGTCAAGGTTCAGCTACCCACCAAGCTCAGCGGTGACGAACGGGACCTGCTGGAACAACTGGCCGGTCACCACAGAAGCAAAGGGCAGCGACCGCCCCACAAGAGCGGTTTGTTCGGCGGACTGTTCGGCTGACCGTGACCCCTGAACCCCTGCAATGCCTCGATCTGCGTGGCACTCCCTGCCCGTTGAACTATGTGCGGACTCGGCTTGCCCTTGAAACCCTTCCCCCCCAGGGTTGGTTGCAGGTCGATCTGGACGCCGGGGAACCCGAGTCTTCCGTGGCTGAGGGATTGCGGGGCGAGGGTCATTGGGTCCAGGTGGAGCACCTGCCCCCAGATAGTGCGCGACTGCTGATCCAACGCGCTCCATGAGGGCAAATGATCCAGCTGGCTCCGAGCCCCCAGGGCCCGGAGCCAGTCCTGCGGGCGTCAAGGGCCGGGTTGTGGCCCTGGAAGCCAATTATTGCCGGGTTCAGCTTGATCAGCCCGGTCCCCACGGTGTTGTCCGGCTGCTGTGCACACGGCGGACTCGCTTGGCCAAGATCGGCCTGCAGGTGTCAGTAGGCGATCGGGTCGGTCTTGATGGCGTGGACTGGGTGGCCGGCCGTGCGGCGGTGGCCTCTCTTGAACCCCGCAGCAGCCTGCTGGAGCGGCCGGCCGTGGCGAATGTCACCCAGGTGCTTGTGGTGGTGGCTTTGGTCGAACCGGAGTTGGACCCTTTACAACTAACTCGCTTTCTGGTCACTGCCGAGGCGGCCGGAGTGCCCTTGCAGCTGGTCCTGAGCAAGGCGGATCGAGTGGAGCCGGAGGAGCTAGCGGCCTGGATTGAGCGCCTTGGCCCATGGGGGTACGACCCTTTGCCGGTGTCCTCGCTCAGCGGGGAAGGAGTCGCTGCGTTGCGCTCCCGTTTGGTAAAGAATTCTTGCGGCGGTGGGATCGCCGTGTTGTGCGGCCCATCCGGGGTAGGCAAAAGCAGCCTGCTCAACGCCCTGGTTCCCGGTCTGGCTCTGCGGGTGGCCGCCGTTTCCGGTCGCCTGCAGCGGGGGCGCCACACCACCCGCCACGTTGAACTGCATGCCTTGGAGCAAGGGGGCGGTCTGTTGGTGGCGGATACGCCTGGCTTCAACCGGCCCGCCCTGCCTCCGGACCCGTTGCAGTTGGCCTCGGCTTTCCCCGAGATCCGTCAGCGTCTGGAGAAGGGAGGCTGTCGCTTTGCTAATTGCCGCCACCTGGATGATCCAGGCTGTCGGGTGGGAATCGACTGGTGGCGGCATTCGCTGTATCGCCGTTGCCTGGAGGAGATCGAAAGCAGCCCTCAGCTGACCCGTAGGTCCCAGGGCGGCACCCGCCAGAAGGGTGGCCGGGAAGAACCCTTGCTGCAGGGCCAGTGGCGCCAGGCTTCTCGCCGGCAGGGCCGTCAGGAGCTGGCAGGGGAACTCAGCCCCCCAGGCCCGGAAGATTCAACTCCAGGCCCCCCGTGAGGTCATCCATGCGTTCGCGCATGGTGCTGGTGGAGACCTGATAAGCATTTTGAAGGGCCTCAAGGATGGCCGCTTCGACGGCGCCAGGCTCTTCAGCGAGCAAGGCGGGATCCACCCGCACCTTCAGGGGTTGCTGGTTGCCGGAAAGCCAGATGCTGACCCTGCCATCGGCACTTTGGCCCTCAAGTTCCATTGCCTCCAGTTCTTGCTGAAGTTTTTGAGCGTCCTGCTGGATCTGCTGGGCCTTGCGGAAGGCTTCGGTGAGCTGACCGAAATTGGGAAGTCCGAAGCCGGCCATGGAGAGGTGGAGACAAAGGTTGAATTTACAGACCGATGTCTTAAAAGCCGAGGCGTTTGACCTCTGGATGGAGCAGGATTCCGTACTTTTCGAGCACCTTGTTCTGGACCAGGCGTAACAGGGTGTCTATGTCTGCCGCCGTGGCGCTGCCGGTGTTGACGATGAAATTGGCATGCAGGGGGGAAACCTGGGCTCCGCCAACGCTTAAGCCCTTGAGGCCCAGCTCCTCGATCAGTTGGCCGGCTTTGCGTGGTTCTGGATTGCGAAATACACTGCCGCAACTGGGCTGCTGGTAAGGCTGACTCTTGGTGCGTGAGTGCAGGTTGGCGCTGGTGTGGGCCGTAATGGCGGCGGGATCATGGCCGGGGCTGAGCCGAAAACGGGCCGACAGCACCAGCAGCGCTTCGTCCTGCAGGCGGCTGTGGCGGTAGGCGAAGGCCAGGTCCCCGGCTTGAAGCACGAATGGTTGGTCAGGCCGCTCAGGATCGATGACCTGGATGGAATGCAGCCATTCGGCGGTACAGCCTCCCTGGGCGCCCGCATTCATCACAACGGCCCCACCAACGGTACCTGGGATCCCCACCGCCCATTCGAGGCCATGCAGCCCCTGGCGAGCCGCTTTGCGGGCCAGGGTTGGAATCGGTTCTCCCGCCCAGGCTTCCACCCAGCCCTCCCGGGGATCCAGCTGGCTGCCTTGGAGGCGCCGCTGGCAAAGGGTGAGGCCTGGCAGGCCACCATCGCTGACCAAAAGGTTTGATCCGGCGCCGATGCAACGCATGGGCAAGCTTCTCTCCTGAGCCCAGCGCACCAGGGCTACAAGGGAGTCCTGGTCTGACGGTTCGGCAAACCATTGGGCCGGTCCGCCGACGCGCCAGGTGGTGAAGTCCTTCAAATCCACCGCCTCATGCAGGTCGGCAGGGGGTTGCTCAGCCGGCAATTCAGGCCACCAGGGCGGGGGCCGCGCCGGGGTCTCCCTGGGCTGCCAATCGATCCCAGAGGCTGTTTACATCACCTGCCCCCATGGCCAGCACAAGATCGCCGGGGCGGGTGCGGTGAACCACCTGTTCGGTCAGTTGGTCGAGGCTGTCGGCCACCAGCACCTCCAGTTGGGGCGCGAGCCGCCGCACCGCCGCACCCATGGCCTGGCTGGAAATGCCGAGGATTGGGTCTTCGCCGGCGGCGTAGAGGGGGGCCACAACCACGAGATCGGCGCTGCAGAGAGCAATCGAAAATTCTTCGAGAAACTGGGCCGTGCGGCTATAGCGGTGCGGTTGGAAAATGGCAACCAACCGTTGGGGTGGCGCTGGCAAGGGGCTGCGACCGCTGTTCACCATCAGCCGAGCCATCGCCAGGGTGGCGCTTACTTCGCTGGGATGGTGGGCGTAGTCATCGACCACGATCCGCTCTTGCCATAGCCCGCGGCAATCAAAGCGACGACCGGGGGGTCGCACCTGGGCGATGGCCTGTTGCAGTTCGGCAAAGGGCACCCCTTCCAAACGGCAAGCAGCCAGTGCGGCGGTGGCGTTATTGAGGTTGTGGCGACCTGGTAGCGGCAGCTCAAAGAGGCCAACGGGCTGGCCGTTCTCAAAAAACTGGGCCACGCTGCCGTCCCCGTATTCTTCAACGGCAATAGCGGCAAATGAGGTCTGCTCCTGACTTTGGGTTGACCACCAGTGATCGGCCTCGAAATGTTCCCTCAGGATCGGGCAGTCCTTGTTGGCCAAAACCTGCTCCGATCCCGCCGCAAAATGCTTGAGGGTCTCGATGAGGGCGTTGAGATCGGGATAATGGTCGGTGTGATCAAGTTCCAGGTTGGTGATCACACCGAGATGGGCCTTGAATTTGACGAGGGAGCCATCGGATTCGTCGGCTTCGGCCACCAGCAGCCGACCTTCTCCATGGCGGGCATTGCTGCCAAAGGCGGGCACGATGCCGCCGATCACGGCGGTGGGGTCCCGCTGGGTGGCGGCCAACAGGGTGGCGATCAAGGTGCTGGTGGTGGTTTTGCCGTGGCTGCCCGCCACGGCGATCGAGGGCTGACTGCTGATCAACGCCGCCAGAACGTCGGATCGGTGCACGACCGTCCAGCCCCGTTGGCGGGCTTCCAGTAATTCGGGGTTGCTTTTGGGAACTGCTGAACTGATGACCACCACCGGATTGGCAGCGCCGGCTTGCTGGAGCGCGGTGATCGTTTCAGCCGACTGGCTAAGGAAGATCTGAACGCCGCACTGGCGCAACCCTTCAATCACCGGCGAGCCGCGGCGATCGGAGCCACTGACCTGGAAGCCTCGTTTGGCCAGGATGCCTGCGAGGGCAGACATGCCGATGCCTCCGACTCCAATGAAGTGGAGAGGCTGTTGGCGATCGAGCAGCAGGGCCAAGTGCACCTCCGGGTCGAGCCGAAAATAAGCTGGCGACGACACCCCTCCTTTTACTGGTTGCTTCTGTTTCTGGCCAGCCTTGCCCTGCGGTTGATGGCGAGGCGGCGGGCTGAGCCGGGGCTGCCGATCGGTTTGAGAGGAAGTGCGGAGATCCGGTCTGTAGGATCTGCTCCCGAAACGCCCTAGCCAGCGGTTTTTCCGCCCTTCCAGCCATGACCCTGCGCGTAGCGATCAACGGATTCGGCCGCATTGGCCGCAACTTCATGCGTTGCTGGCTCAGCCGAGGCCTCGATACGGGCATCGAGGTGGTGGGTCTTAACGACACCTCCGATCCGAGGACGAACTCCCACCTGCTCCAATACGACACCATGTTGGGCCACATCCGCAATGCGGAAGTGAGCTATACCGACGACACGATCGTTGTCAATGGCAAGCACATCAAGTGCTTTTCGGATCGCAATCCCCTCAACCTGCCTTGGAAGGAGTGGGGCGTTGATCTTGTGATCGAAGCTACTGGGGTTTTTATCGATCAAAAGGGTGCCGGCAAGCACATTGAGGCGGGCGCCAAAAAAGTCCTAATCACAGCTCCCGGCAAGGGCGAGGGCGTTGGTACTTTTGTTGTTGGCGTCAATGCCGATCAATATCGGCATGAAGATTTCGACATCATCAGCAACGCCAGTTGCACCACCAACTGCATGGCGCCCCTAGTCAAGGTTTTGGATCAATCCCTGGGCATCGTCAAGGGCATGATGACCACCACCCACAGCTATACGGGCGATCAGCGCATTTTGGATGCCTCCCACCGCGACCTGCGCCGGGCCCGAGCTGCCGCTGTCAATATTGTGCCAACCAGTACCGGGGCCGCCACCGCCGTGGCGCTCGTCTACCCGCCGATGAAGGGCAAGCTCAATGGCATCGCCCTGCGGGTGCCCACCCCCAACGTTTCGGTGGTGGATATGGTGCTGGAAGTGAGCCGCCCCACCACCAAGGAGGAGGTGAACAACATTTTTAAAGAGTCCTCCCAAAACGGTATGAAGGGCATCATTAAGTATTGCGACCTTCCCCTCGTTTCCACCGACCACGCCGGCACCGATGAATCCACGATTGTGGATGCCGACCTCACCTTGGTGATGGATGGCACCATGGTAAAGGTGATCTCCTGGTACGACAACGAGTGGGGCTATAGCCAGCGGGTTGTTGATCTCGCCGAAGTAGTTGCCAAGAACTGGAAGTAAGGCTGGGGCCAGTCCCATCTTCCTGGGCTTACCTGCGGGGCTACCTTGTTTATTTGGGCTGATCCTTGCGCCGCCAAGGGCCGCTGCCAAAGGCCCCTACCTGACATAGGTGGATGGGTGAAAAACTGATAGTTTCCATATCAGCCGAATCCAGTGTCGTGGCTGTACGCCAGATCTGGATCACCCTTGACGAGGAGCTGCTCCAGTTTCTTGACCAATCGGATGGCAACCGCTCCGTGGCCATCACCGAAGCCGTGCGCCACTGGCGCGACCAGGAATGGCAGCGCAGCATTGCTGAAGGTTACGCCGCGTTTGCTGAGGCCGAAGCGGACCGGCCGGGGATAACCAGCCCCTCCGATGCCCTGAACGCGGCCCGTGAAGCTGCCGAGCTGGCCCGCAGCCTGTCATGAATCCCAGCGCCGGCGATCTATATGCACCTGGGCCCCGCAACCCCCTGGTGCGCGACAGCAAACGCCGCCTGGTGGTGGTCTCTCTCCCGCCTATTCGGGCCGTTCTACGGTCATCGTCGTGTCGCTCACCTCGGATCTCTCGTCCCGTAGCCTGCCGTTGCGGCTGGTGATCGAGGCCACATCGGCCAACGCCCTGGCTGCCGATAGCCTGGCCCTCTGCGATCAGATCACCTGTTTGCTGGTGAGCCTGGTGGGTGAACCGTTCGGGCAACTTGATCGGGCCTTGCTGGCCACGCTCCCCATCGCCTCTGCCGCCATGCCGCCCGACATCCGCTGGCAGCAGCGCTTCGCCAACTTCTGCCAGGCCCTTGATCAGCTCGAAACGTTCTTTCTGCCCCCCGCGCTCAACGAGCGGGAACGTCAGGGCCTGATCAAGGCCTTTGAGTACTGTTTCGAGCTGGGCTGGAACACCCTGCGCGACCTGCTGCTGGCGGAGGGCAACGCCGATCTGATCGGCTCGCGCGACACCCTTAGGCTGGCCTTCCGGGTGGGCTTGATCCGCGATGGCGAGGGCTGGCTGGCCATGGTGCAGGACCGCAACCTCACCAGCTATACCTACAACCGCAGCACCGCCGAGCAGGTGAGCCAACAGGTGGGTTCACGCTACCTCCCCTGTTTCCGGGAGCTGCGCCAGGTGCTCACCCAGCGGCAGGCCTCCGCCGGCAAGGAGGGGGATGGCTGAGCATCCCGCCGCCGCGACGACGATCCCGGGCCTGCCGCCGGAGTCCTCGGACCGCCTGCTGGCCCTGTTCAGCGCCGAGCCTGCGGTGCAGGAGGTTTGGCTCTATGGCTCCCGGGCGATGGGCCGCCATCGCCCGGGCTCCGACATCGACCTCACCCTGGTGGCGCCAGGTCTTCGCCACGCTGATCGCCTGCGGCTGATGGGCGCCCTCGATGACCTGCTGCTTCCCTGGAGCATCGACCTCTCCCTGCACCACGAGTTGCCCGAACCCCTGCGCCAGCATGTGGCCCGGGTGGGGCGGCGGCTGGTGCCCTGAGGTCCCTTGCCAGCTCCTTAGCTATTGGCTGAAGCTATTGGCTGACGAGGTTTTGCTTCGACCGACAGGGTTGACAGCATCGCCGCAGCGGCAGTGAATTGACTCCAGCCGCCCATGGCCGGCCCGCTGCTCGGCGTGCCCTATCCAATTGGAGCACTGGCACTGCCCCCCCCCCCCCCCCAAGCAGGAATGGCGGGTTATTCGAAAGAATTTTTTTAGGATCTACGATCTAATGACACGATTCCATTGCCTTAGGGCCTCTTGCCTGGCGGCTGCGATCGGTGGCTCGGCATTGGTGGGCATGGCTCCCGCCGCCCAGGCCGCTATTACCGAGTACACCAACAAGGCCGCCTTTGAGGCGGCACTGGCGCCTGGGGCCTATACAGAAACCCTGATTTATGACAAGTATCCAAATTATTCAGGAGGCTCGGGTTTTTCCTATACAGCCGATGCAGCAGCTGGCCCCTATCGGATAGGCGATGATCTGAGTACCTTTGATCACTCCCCATCTACTCTCACTTTTTCTTTTGATTCGGGAATCAAGTCTTTCGGAGGGTATTTTTACGTTACTGATTTATCTGAAAATTTTGTCGCTACTCCCTTGCAAATTAGCCTTAATAGCAACTCCTTTGCAACGACGAAAACGCCAACCTCAACCCTACATTTTATGGCTTTATTTCTGATACGGATTTAACCGACGCAACCATTACTAAAAATCATTGTCAACGATACGTTACGGCTGGCACCGTGATCGTCGGCACCACGGCTTCGGCGCCTGTCGCCGCCCCTGGCCCTCTGCCCCTGTTTGGCGCCGCTGCCGCCTTCGGCTGGAGCCGGCGCCTGCGTCGCCGTCTGGTTGGCTGCCGCCCCGGTTGCTGAACGCGATCGGGCGGCCCTGCTGGCGGCTGCTCTGGTTGTCGTCCGTGGGGAAGCGAACCCACTGACTTGGTTCAACTAAGTCCACCCCTCCGTCGCTCCCGTGCGCCAGGTCAACCTGCACGAGGCCAAGACCCATCTCTCCCCGCTCGTGGCGGTGGCGATCCCTTCGATCGCCTGCTCCTAGCCCAGGAAGCAGTCCGCAGACCAGAGCGGCACCACCTGACTCCGGCGAATGTTGCCGTCGAAGGTCGCCAGCGGCAGACCCTGGGCCAGGGCGGTGGCCACGATTAGTCGATCGGCTGGGTCGCCGTGGAAATCGGCGGGCAGGGAATTCACCCTGATCACCACCTCACTGTCGAGAGGCAGCACCGTGATCACTTCCGCAGCCGCTGCTCGGCGTAACCAGTGTTCGAAGGGCTGATCCAGCTGCAGGCGCCCCTTTGCCTGCAGCATCTGCGCTTCCCAGAGGCTGATCGCCGCCAGCCGCAGCTGACGGGCCTGGGCTGACTGATCGATGGCCTGCCGTTCCCGCATTGGTAGCTGGGGTGAACCGAGCAGCCACCACAGCCAGAGGTGGGTGTCAAGCAGAACCCTCACCGCAGGGCTTCAAAATCGTTTGCTTGCAGCACCGATTCCTCTGCGGAGGCCAGCAGAGCACCACTGCCGCGTAGCTCTTCCCATGGTTTGGCGTCTTGTTCGGCTGGACCAGTTGGTGGCAACAATCGGGCCACGGCCTTGCCGTGCCGGCGGATGGTGATCGGTTCGCCATCAGTCTCGATCTGGCGGATCAGCTCCAGACAGTGGGCGCGGAAGGTCGTGACGGAAATGTCCATTTATTGATGATACTGCCCATTTTTAAGGAGTCGGTTTTTGGGCGCTCGCTTTACCTGGTATTTGGGGAGCCTGCCCCTCCCAGGCCTCAATTGAAGTGGCTGTAGCCGCTGGCCGCCGCGCTTCCCCCATCGCCTGCGCCCCAAGGGGCGCCATCGCTCCAGCCCAGGGCCCCCGCCTCCCCCGCCACCAGCTCGCCGATCGGCGTTGCGCCCGGCAGGGCCGCGATCAGGGCCTCGGCCCAGAGAGGCTCCAGGGCAAGCACCAGCTCGAAATCCTCGCCGCCCCCCAGGCACCAGGCTGCGGCCTGGGGCAGGCCGGCCATGGCCGGATCCAGGGGTAAAGCGTCACGGTCCAGCAGGGCCGCGCAGCCACTGCTGGCCGCGATCGCCGCCGCCGCCGCCGCCAGCCCATCACTGCTGTCGCAGCCCCCCACTCGCCAGCCCAACCGGGCCGGCCGGCTGGCGATCAGGGCCCGCACGGCGTCAAAGCGGGGTCGGGGGCGGCGGTGGGCCTGGATGGCCCGCTCCACCAGGGATGGATCGAGCCCGGCTGGGTTGGCGCCCTGCAGCAGGGCAAGGCCAAGACGGCTCAAGCCATGGGGGCCGGTGCTGACCAGCAGGTCACCCGGCAGGCCATCGCCGCGGCGGACGGGTCCAGAGCTCGCGGTGTCGCCCGGCTGGCTGGCAGCGGTTGGCACCCCATCCAGCCGCCCGAGCGCCGTGATCGCCAGCAACCGCTGGCTGCCGCCACTGCAGTCGCCCCCCAAAAGCACACCGCCGTAGGCCTCCAGCGCTTCCTTGATGCCGCCGTAGACCCCTGCCACCCAGGGCCAGGGGGTGGCGGCCGGAGCGACCAGGGCCACCGTGATCCCCACCACGGCCGTGCAGCCCATGGCCGCCAGGTCCGAAAGGTTGGCTGCGGTGGCCCGCCAACCCACATCCGCCGCCGCCGTGGTGGCATCGCTGAAGTGGATGCCTTCTACAAGCAGGTCGGTGTTCACCACCAACGGACTGTCCCCTGTGGCGGGCAACAGGGCAGAGTCATCGGCGAACTGATCAGGGGGGGCGAAGGCCCCCAGTCGCCGGATCAGCTCCCATTCGCCCAGATCGGCCAGGGTTTCCTGGCTGGTGGTTGGCTTGGTCGGGTCGGCCAAAGCCCTCAGGCGTGCTCGTGCAGATTCTGGGCTCCTTCCAGCACCTTGGCGCTGACAATGCCGTCTTCGGCGGTGAGCTTGTCGAGCACATCAAAGCCATCGACCACATAGCCGAAGGCGGCATAACGGCCGTCGATCAAGTTGAGGCCCGCTGGGGTCAGTTCAGGCTCCGATAGGAACAGGAAGAACTGGGAGGAGCCATCGGCCAGCTCCTGGTCCGAGTGGGCCCAGCCCAGGGTCCCTTTGGCGTTGAAGGGCAGCACCGGCTCGGCTTTGAACAGCCCCAGCTCTTCGAAGGTTTGGTTGTAATAGGGCTCCGCCTTGCCCGGCACCCGGATCTCCAGGGGCACCCGCCGCTCCGTCTTGGTACTCGGGTCGATGTAGCCATCGCCAGGCCCTTGCGGATCGCCGGTCTGCAACACGTAGAAATCTTCGGCCCGATTGAAAGGCAGGCCGTCATAGAAACCGCGTTGCACCAGATCCACAAAGGCGCCGGCGGTGAGAGGTGCGTTAAAGCCATCTACCACGGTAATCAGATCTCCCTTGGTGGTACTCAGTCGCACCGTGGCCCGGCCCAGCAGGCGCGGCAGGGTGTCGTATTCCGGCGGGATCGCAAAGGGAAAGTCTTTTACCAACAAATCTTCC
This sequence comes from Synechococcaceae cyanobacterium, assembly GCA_947458155.1. Lineage (GTDB taxonomy): Bacteria > Cyanobacteriota > Cyanobacteriia > PCC-6307 > Cyanobiaceae > Cyanobium. Next base: position 11,463 of record CANGZM010000053.1, read on the forward strand.
GCACTGCCGATGGCGCTCAGGGCCCGGCGGCGGGCTTCCAGATAGGCATCTCGGTCTTGGCTTGACGCCGCTTCAGCCAGGCTTTGGAGTTGGGTGCTGACCCCATCAAGCAACTCTTCGACGTGGGCGCGCTGATCGGGTTCAAAGCGATCCAAAATCGCCGCTCGTTTGGAGCCAAGCAAGGACTGGCTGCGCTGGGCGACCTGGCCCAGGGCACTCCAGCGCTTGGCGCGCAGATCAACGCTGGTGGCTTCGAGGCGATGCTGAAGATCCTGGAGATCCCCGGGGGCTACCGGCAGGGCATTGCGCAGCAGGGCCGAGGGGTCGGTGATGGCGTTGCCCCGGGGCAGGGCGGCCCAGCTGGGCGGTGCCCAGGTCAGCAACAACAACAAGGCCAGGCCCAGGGCTCCGGCGCAAACCCTTTGCCAGCGGAGGGCAGGGGCGGGGGTAAGGGCGATGGGGGATGGCGCCGCAGGCCTCTGGCTCATGGTTGGCCACTCTTTGAGCGGACTCTGGCACGTCTGCGATGCCCCTGGCCTGGTCCATGAAGGTGTCAGTTGCCAGACGTACAATCGCCAGCGACTTGAAACGCCGGGATGATTTCCAGCAACGACTTCCGCACCGGCACCACGATTCTTCTGGATGGCCAGGTCTGGCGAGTCGTCGAGTTTCTGCATGTGAAGCCTGGTAAAGGTTCGGCTTTCGTGCGCACCAAGCTCAAAGCCGTCCAAAGTGGCAACGTGGTCGAGAAAACTTTCCGGGCCGGCGAAATGATGCCCCAGGCCCAGTTGGAAAAGGCAACCTTGCAGCATACCTATATGGAGGGCGACGAATACGTTTTCATGAACATGGATTCCTTTGAGGAAAGCCGCCTCACGGCAGCCCAGATTGGCGAAGGTCGTAAATACCTCAAGGAGGGCATGGCCGTGAGCGTCATTACTTTTGACGGCAAGCCCCTCGAGGTTGAGCTTCCCAACTCCGTTGTTTTGGAAGTCACCCAGACCGATCCCGGCGTCAAAGGCGACACGGCCACTGGCGGCACCAAGCCCGCCATCGTCGAAACCGGAGCCCAGGTGATGGTGCCGCTGTTCATCACGATCGGCGAGAAAATCAAGATCGACACCCGCAACGACAGCTATCTCGGCAGGGAGTCCTGATTCCATGCAGCTCGACCACGACCAGCTCCGGGAACTCCTGACCTTCCTGGGCGAGAGCGATATCCAGGAGTTGCGTCTCGAGGGCGAAGACTTTCGCTTGGTGGTGCGTCGCAACCTGCCCGCAGCGGCGCCCACTGCCCAGGAGGCCACCCCCCTGCCTGTTGTTGCCGCCTCCCCCCCAACCCCTCCGGTCCCGGTCGTCGCCGCCGTCCCGTCGCCGCCACCCCCTTCCAGCCGCAGCGACCTCCAGCCCCTCACGGCGCCCATGGTGGGCACCTTCTATCGCTCCCCAGCGCCCGGTGAGCCCGCCTTTGTGGAGCTGGGCAGCCGCATTCAGGCCGGCCAACCCGTCTGCATCCTGGAGGCGATGAAGTTGATGAACGAACTGGAAGCCGATATCAGCGGCGAGGTGGTGGAAATCCTGGTAGAGAGCGGTACCCCCGTTGAATTTGGCCAGGTCCTGATGCGCATTAGACCCGCTTGAGGCGGTTCTTGATGCCTTGGGGTCAGCCCAGCTGCCAGGCGGCCTCAAGGGCGGCCACCATGCTTTCGGGTCTGGCCACTCCCCTACCGGCGATCGCAAAGGCGGTGCCGTGGTCTGGGGAGGTGCGTAGAAACGGCAGCCCCAAGGTTGTGTTCACGGCCGCATCGAAGGCCAGCAGCTTCACCGGGATCAGGCCTTGGTCGTGGTATA
>CANGZM010000054.1 GCA_947458155.1 Synechococcaceae cyanobacterium
CGGTTTGGGAGGCCCTGGAAGCGGCCCAACTCGACGAGTTCGTCAGTGAGTTGCCCTATGGATTGCATACCCCGATTGGCGAAAATGGTTTACAGCTCTCCGGCGGACAACGGCAGCGCCTGGCCTTGGCCCGTTCCTTTTATCGCCATGCAAGATTTTTATTACTTGATGAGGCTACTAGTGCCCTGGATAATCGTACTGAGAGTGACATTATTGAAGCCCTTGATGTGATCGGCAGACGCTGCACCACAGTGGTGATCGCCCACCGACTTTCCACGGTGATGCGCTGTGATCGTATTTATGAATTTGAGGCCGGGCGAGTCAAGGCCTTTGGTACCTATCAGGAGCTGCAGAACCGTTCCGATACCTTCCGGGATCTTGCTGGTTTGGAGAGGAGGCTGGTGGGCTGAAGTGTAGGATTTAGTGACAGATGGTTCTGCAGGCGTTCCGATGTCATTGACCTTGGTGGCTGGCCCTTGTGTCATCGAGAACGCAGAACTTGTTTATGCGATTGCCGCCAGGGTGCAGGCCATCTGTGAACCGCTAGGAATCGACTACATCTTCAAGGCCAGCTTTGACAAGGCTAATCGAAGTTCGGGCAGTTCTTTTCGTGGGCCTGGCTTTGAGGAGGGGTTGGCAGTGTTGGCCGAGGTGAAACGGCGCTATGGCTTGCGGGTGCTCACGGATATCCACGAAAGCCATCAGGCCGCACCCGTGGCCGAGGTGGTGGATGTGTTGCAGATACCAGCCTTTTTATGTCGCCAGAGTGATTTGCTGCTGGCCGCTGCCGCCGCCACCCGGGGCACCGACAAGGTGATCAATGTCAAGAAGGGCCAGTTTTTGGCCCCCTGGGATATGGAGCAGGTGGTGAAGAAGTTGCGCGATGCCGGCGCGGAGCATGTCTGGCTCACCGAGCGCGGCAACAGCTTTGGTTACAACACTTTGGTGGTCGATTACCGCAGCTTGCCCCAGCTCCAGTCCCTCGGTTGCCCAGTCATTTTCGACGCCACCCACTCCGTACAGCAGCCCGGGGGTCGCGGCAGCAGCAGCGGCGGCCAGAGGGAGTTCGTCGCCCCCCTCGCCCGGGCGGCGGTTGCCGTGGGTGTGGACGGTCTTTTCCTTGAGGTCCATCCCGATCCTGAAAATGCCCTGAGCGATGGACCCAATATGGTGCCGTTGCACCGGCTGGAGGCCCTCCTGACCCAGTTGATGGCGATTCGGGCGACGCTCTCGGCGGGCTTGGCAGAGAGTGTGATCTGATTCGCGGTGGCCGTTTCGTTCTTGCGCCTTTGGCGCCATCAATGGGCCGCACGCTGCAGCCAGATCGCCTTGCGCCGCCTGCGGCTTTTAGTCCTTGATGTGGATGGGGTACTCACCGATGGGGGGTTATGGACCACCGAATCCGGTGAAGTGCTTAAGCGATTCGATGTGCGTGACGGCCTCGGCATCCATCTGTTGCAACAGGCGGGTATTGAGGTGGCGTTCCTCAGCGGCGGCAAGGGCGGCGCCAGCGAGCAACGGGCCCGCTATCTGGGAATTCGGCATGTGCTGACCGGGGTCAAGGACAAACCCGCCGCCCTCACCGAATTGCAACGCACCTTGGCTGTTTCGCCCCGGGAGTGTGCCTTCGTTGGGGATGACCTCAATGATCTGGCGGTGCGCCCGGTGGTGGGTCTGTTGATTTGTCCGGCCGATGGGGTGGTGCCCCTGCGGCACCGGGCTGATTGGGTGTTGGATCGCAAGGGTGGCGACGGCGCCGTGCGCCGATTGGCGGAGGCAATCCTGCAGGCCCGGGGCGACTGGGACCGCCTGGCCCGCTCGGGCTGGAGGGGTCGCAATGATTGAAACCGGCCGACTGCGCCGCTGGCTGCACCAGGTGCTGGTGGCCGCCAACAGGCGCTCGCCCCTGGATTGGCTGGCGGGTCTCGAGCGCGATCAGTGGCAGTCGTTGGCGGCCTACCGAGGGCTCGTGCACCAGGCGTTCGGCAGCCAGCCCCTGGCCCCCCAGGTCAGTGCCGACTATTGGCAAGACGGTGCATTTACCAATGCGAAGCTGCAGAAAGCTTTCTTCAATCCGGCCCAGCGCGAGCGGGAGAACTCCTCCCATCATTACGGTCATGACATACAGCTCAAACGCCATGCCGGCTTGCCCCTGATCGGCCCCCAACTGCCCTGGGTGTTGGAGCACGGGCTCAAGGTGAGCCGCAACGCCAGCTTTGAGAGCCCCAAACCCTGGATGCGGGGCTACATCTGCATGGGTCCCTTGCGGGCCCGCTGGCTGCGCGAGCGCTATGGGCTGCCGGCGGTTCCCATCGGTCCCTGGATCACCTACGCCAGACCCGTGTTGGAGGCCAGCGCCATGGCCCGCTTGCGTAGCCAGCTCGGCCCCACCCTGTTGGTGGTGCTGGCGCACAGCTGGGATAAGGTCGAGCGACGCATGGACCTGGGCGCCTGTATCGAGGCCGTGGCCCATCTGGCCCGCCGGGGTGGCTATCGCCGGGTGATCTGGTTGCGGCACTGGAAAGACCCGGAGCTAGAAGGTTTTCCTGCGGACTGGATCGTGGCCTGCAATGGCCATCGCTCCAACCCCTGGTTCCTGGATTCGCTGCGAACCCTGATCGAACTCAGCGACGGTTTGGCCAGCAACGCCTTCGGCACCCATCTCGGCTATGGCGTCGCCCTGGGACGGCGTCTGCACTGGATTCCGGTGGCGGTTGAGCAGGATCTCGCCTGCTTGCAATCCGACAAGGCGGAAGAGGAAGCTCTGGAGTGGCAGGAGCGCCAGCGGTTGTCGGCCGAGTTAGCTGATCGCCTCGACGGGGACGATGCGACGGCTGCCGTGCGGGAGCTGCTCGATCCTTACTGGGGGTTTGGGGCCATCAAGGACCCGGTGGCCCTGGCCAAGGTGCTGCGGGGGGGGAGGCTGGCGGATGCTGGCTGAGCCGGCTGTCCCGATGGTCCCTTTCCCGACCGTAGCTCCCTATCGGATTGATCAGGTGATGGCGGCCCCCGGGGCGATGACGCTCCTGTTTCTGGGCCAGCTCCTGGCGGCGGCGTTGCTCTCCTGGTGGGCGGTTTGCCAACCAGGCCGCAGGCCCTGGGGGCTGGTCTGCGCCGGGCTGTTGCTGCTGCAGGTGGCTCTGTTCTTCACCCTGGCCAGCTGGGGGACCAGCGACATCACCAAGCTGAACCACTTCCTCAGCGTTGATCGTGCTGCCATCAAGGGTGAACCCTTTTGGCTGTTGGTGGCTCCCCTGATCGTGGTCCTGCCCTTTCGCATGGCAATGGTGCATGGGTTGGTGGTGGCGGGCTATGGGGCGGCGGCGCTGCTGTTGGCGCGTCACTGGCGGGCCTGGAGCTGGGCCGGCTGGTGGGTCCTGTTGATCTGTTGCAGTCCGTTGCTGCGGGGTTTCATGCAGAACTCCCATTCACGGCAGGCCCTCTCGACGCTGTTGCTGCTGCCGGTTCTGCTCTGGGCGGGTCGACTGGCCCGGGTGCCTCGGCTCACCCTTGTCGTCTTGCCCGTCTGGGGGCTCACTTGCCACACCACCGCCTTCTTCACCTTGCTGCTGGCCCTGTTGCCCAGGTTGCCCGGGATGGGGACCTGGCCAGGGGGTTCGGGCCGCCGGCTGGTGCGGGCCCCGGCCCCATGGGCCCCGGCTGCTTGGTTACAGAACCAGTGGCGCGCAGCTCCCTGGAGGGTCCTGGCCCTGGCCGTGGGGGGTCTGATCCTGGTTGGAGTGCTGGCAGGCTATTGGGCCTGGGAACTGGTTCCCATGGTGCGGACCAAGTTGGACAGCTACTGGTCCCAGCAGGGTTATGCCAATTCCTATCCCCTCGCCGCTGCGGTGGGGCGTCTGCAGTTGGCCATGGCCATCGGGGTGATCCTCAGCTGCCAGCAACGGGGTGTTGGTCTGGCCCGGTTCTTGGCCTGTGATCGCGGACGCCAACTGGTGCTTTATGCCTTGATTTATGGGCTGGTGGAAGGGGCCCTGGCCATGGGCTTGGTGCCCCAAATCACCAGCCGTCTGGCCGATCCAGCTGGGTTTTTCCTGTTGATTGTCTGGCTGGCCTGGCTGGAGCGCTACCGCTGCCTCTGGGCGGCCCTGCCGGCCTTGCTCGTAACACTGGATTATTGGCTGGTGGAGCGATTGGCCGGTTCCCAGGCCCTCCATTGCGGTAGCAACGACACCTTTTTGTGCGTTCCGGATCGCTGGCCTTGGCAAGTGCGCTACTGAAGATCCGTGATGCCCTCTCCCCCTCCCTTTCCCCTCGTTGCCCCCTTTCGGATCGACCAGGTAACCCAAGCGCCCCAGCTAATGGCCGCCCTGTTCTGGGCCCAGGTGGCGCTGGCACTGGCGATTCAGCTGGCGGCGGTGTTGCGACGACCGCGGCTGTGGTGGGCCGCAGTTGGCATGTTTTTAGCCCTGATTCTGATCTTCTTCACCCTGGCGAGTTGGGGCAACAGCGATACCACCCGCTTTTCCCATGCGTTGCAATGGAAGCCGGACCTCTCGCCGCCGGAGCTGCTGTGGGTGGTGCTGAGACCCTTGATCCTGGTGCTGCCCTATCGCATGGCCGGGTTGCATGGCTTGATCGCCACGGGATTCGCCCTGGCCGCCGTGCTGCTGGCCCGGGGATGGCGGGCGCCGGCCTGGGCCGGTTGGTGGGCCCTTTTTATCTGTTGCAGTCCCCTGCTGCGGGGGTTTCTGCAGAACGCCCACAGTCGTCAGGCGCTGGCCTCCCTGCTGCTGCTGCCCCTATTTTTGCAGAGTGCCCGTCTAGCCCAGCCCCCCAAGAGTGGGCTGGGAGTGGGGGTGCTGCTGTCGGCCCTCAGTCACAACACGTTTATCTGGAACCTGCCGATCAGCGTCTCCCCCTGGCTGGTGCGACTGCCGGAGCTGGCGGCTCGCCGCCGGGATCAGCCCACCGCTGGCCCAGGGGGCTGGCGCCGCTGGCTGCCTTGGCTCCTGCTCTTTGGGGCTGTGCTGGCGTTGTTGGCCCTGGTGGCGCCCGCCGCCCTGCAGCGTTTCCGCGATTACAGCAACGACGACTATTACAACCTCTATCCGCTCCGCCCGGTGGTGGGGCGTTTGCAGCGGGCCATGGCCCTCGGCCTGGTGGTGGCGTGTGTGCAGCGACGACTGGATCCCAGGCTGTTGTTGCGCTGTCCCCTGACCCAGCTGCTGTTGGTTTTTGGCTTGTTGTATATGGGGATTCAGTCATCGATTGAGCAGCAGTGGTTGGCCCAGATCACCAGCCGCCTTGCCGATGGTGTCGCTTTCTTTCTGCTGATTCTTTATTTGGCTTGGCTGCACCGTTACCGGGCCCACTGGTGCTTGATCTTTCCCCTTTGGGTCACCCTTCAGCATTGGTTGGATGGTCGCATCCTGCGTTCAGCGCTCTATGCCTGTGGTCAGAACGATGAATTTCTCTGTGTGCCGGACCGCTGGCCTTGGCAGGTGCGCTACTGAGGCGGGTCCACTTCTATTGCCACTTCTATTGCCACTCCTATTGCCACTTAGAAATCAAGCTGGGCTGTGAGACTTTGCATCCTGCTTACCCGCAGCCAGCGGTGCAGAAATTCCAGTGGTTTGCGGCGATAGAGGGGGTTGCTGCGCCATAGGGGGCCCAAGGGCAGCCAGACCACCTCGGCATCGGTCAGGGCCCGCACGCCGTAGAGGGCCGAAGTTAGTCCTGTTACGACCACTTGGCGGTCGGGATTGGCTTGGCGAAGCTGGTCCACCAGCACCTCAAGAGGCACCGGCGCCCGCACCGGGCCCGCCAGCCACGGGGCCTCCAGGGGGCCGAAGCTGCCTGCGGATGGGGCCTTGGGGTGATCTAGCAACACCAGTCTGTCCCTGTCGGCTGCGAAGCCATGGCGTTGCTCCAATCGCTGGCGCCACTGCTCCAGGACCGTTGCGGGGATCCGCTGGCGGGGGAACTGGTGGGCCAGGTTCGGCACCGAGCAAAGCCAGATCGGTCGTCCTGGGTCGCTTGCTTCCTGGCAGAGGCGGACCCAGCCGGCAGCCGTTGGGGCTTCCGAGGCCAGCAACGTGCTGAACAACTCCAGCCGTTGGGTGATGGGTGGCGGTGCCGGATCGATCGGGGGTCGATGCCAGCGGGGCTGGCGACCGCTGAGCACGTAGTGCACCCTGCAGCCCGCCTCGCGGATTGGCCGGCCCAGCAGGCTGGGGGCCAGGGCCCGCAATTCCCGCGGGCAGCGGTAGTACAGCCCCAGGCCATCACCACACACCACCACCTCGGGGATGGCCAGCCGCTGCACCAGTCGGCGCTGGTCCTTCAGCCATTGGTTGTTAAGACAGGCCAGATCCCATTCGCCAGGCCGCAGGGCCTCGGCATCTGTGACCTGATGGAGGCCCGCGAAGTCCCTGGGGTTGTGCTGGCGCAGCCGTGCCAACCAGCGCTCGATGGGGGCTTGAACGCTGGCCAGGGCGACAGGGTCTTTGGTAAGAACCCCCGTGATCAAAACGGCGATGGGGGGAGCTGGGCCTGGTGACCGGGCCTGGAACTGCGGCAGCGTCTGCACCACGGCCAACTGGTGAACCAGGTGAATCAGTCCGCCGGTGGGCACCAGCACCCTGGGGGTAGGGCCCCTGGTGACAGTGGCGCCCGGGCTCACTTCGGATCGGTGGACACAGGTTCGATCGGCGCCAGCCGCGGATCCAGAATTTTGGGTCCCATACCCTCAAACTTCACCGCCAGGGAGAGCCTCTCCCCGGAGCCGAAGAGGTGGGTGATCGTGCCGACTCCGAAACTGGCGTGCCGCACCGGATCGCCCACCGCCCAGGGGCGGGCGGGGGCGCGGCGCCGCACGGCGTTGGCGGGGCGGGCCGCTTCTCCCCCGGCCGCCACCCGCCGGCTGTCGTCCCGATCGACGCGGGTGAGCCGCTCCAGCCGCTGTTCGCGGCGAAGGGCCGCCCCGCCGCTTTGGGGTAGGTCTCCCTGGAGAAGCTCGGCGGGCAGCTCAGAGAGAAACACCGAGGGCACGGCCGGTTCGCGCATGCCGCCCCACAGCCGCCGTTCGCTGGCATGGCTGAGGAACAGGCGCTCCTTGGCTCGGGTGAGGCCCACGTAACAGAGGCGGCGTTCCTCTTCCAGGGCGGCGGGATCCTCCAGGGAGCGGTAGCTGGGGAACAAACCCTGCTCCAGACCCACCAGGAAGACCACCGGAAACTCCAGTCCCTTGCTGGCATGGAGGGTCATCAGGGTGACCCGGTCGGCGGCGGTGTCCTTGCTGTCGGCATCACTGGCCAGGGCGGCGCTGGCCAGGAAGCCCTCCAGGGAGCCCTCCTCGTTTTCTTCCTGGTATTGCAAAGCGGCATTGACCAGCTCCTGGAGGTTGCGGCGGCGTTCCTCGGCTTCGTCGCTGGCTTCGGCGATCAGCTCGGCCACGTAACCGCTCTGCTCCATCACCCGTTGCACCAGCTCGGAGGGGGGTGAGTCCTGGGCGCGCCGGGCCAGATCATTGATCAGTTCAGCGAACTGCAGCAGACCCTTGGCCGACCGGCCGCCCAGGGAGCGCACCGCCTCGGCATCGTTGACCACCTCCCAGAGGGGCAGGCCCAGCTGGGCGGCGGCATCGCTGAGGCGCTCGACGGTGGTCTTGCCGATGCCGCGGCGGGGCACATTCAGTACCCGTAACAGGCTGACGCTGTCGGCGGGATTGACCAGCAGGCGCAGGTAGGCCAGCACATCTTTGATTTCACGGCGGTCGTAGAAGCGCAGGCCGCCCACCACCAGGTAGGGGATGCCCCAGCGCACCAGGGATTCCTCCAGGGCCCGGCTCTGGGCATTGGTGCGATATAGCACCGCCATGTCGCCCCAGCGCAGATCCGGGTGGGCGGCGTCCAACATCCGCATGCGATGGACCACCGCTTCGGCTTCGGCGATTTCGTCATCGCAACGGATCAGGTGGATCGGTTCGCCCTCGCCGCGGGTGGGCCGCAGCACCTTGTCGATGCGCTCGCTGTTGTGGGCGATCAGGGCGTTGGCGGCCTCCAGGATCGTGGCTGTGGAGCGGTAGTTCTCCTCCAGCTTCACCATCGTGGCCGTGGTCTCATCGGCGGCCCCATCGCCGAAATCCTTCTGGAAGCCCATCAAAATGGTGAAATCCGCTGCCCGGAAGCTGTAGATGCTCTGGTCGGCGTCGCCGACCACAAACACCGAGCGTTCGCCCCATCCTTCAAACTTCTCGGGGTCCTGGCCATCGGTGACCAGCAACTTGATCAGGTCGTACTGGGTGCGGTTGGTGTCCTGGTATTCGTCCACGAGCACGTGGCGAAAGCGGCGATGCCAGTAATGGCGGACCTGTTCGTTCTGGCGTAGCAGCTGCACGGGCAACAGCAGCAGATCGTCGAAGTCGAGGGCGTTGTTGGCCGCCAGGGCCCGCCGGTAATGGCGGTAGGCCTGGGCCACCTGGCGATCGCGCTGGCCCCGGGCTTCGGCCTCCAGGTGCTCCGGCAGTTGGCCTTGGTTCTTGGCGCTGCTGATGGCCCAGCGCACCTTCTTGGGTTCGAAGCGCTTGGGATCCAGTCCCAGCTCCTGGGTGACGATTTCCTTAACCAGGCTCTGGGCGTCGTTCTCGTCATAGATCGAGAACTGGCGTGTCCAGCTGAGCCCTTCGCCGTCCTTGTACTTATCGATGTCGAAGCGCAGCAGCCGGGCGAACAGGGCGTGAAAGGTGCCGATCCAGAGGTCCTTGATCACTTCCCGGTAGATGCGACTCCGCAGCTGCCGCTGTTCCGCCGCCGGCAGGGTGCTCCAGGGTTGGCCGAACTGGCTCTGGGCCAGCTTCTGGGCCAGCAGCAGTTCCAGCCGTTCTTTCATTTCCCGGGCCGCCTTGTTGGTGAAGGTGACGGCCAGCACCTCGGCCGGATCGACGCCGTGGTGGCCGATCAGGTGGGCGATGCGATGGGTCAGGGCGCGGGTCTTGCCGCTGCCGGCACCGGCCACCACCAACAGGGGCCCGGTGTGGTGATCGACGGCCTTGCGCTGGGCGTCGTTGAGGCCGGCGAGGAAGCTCATGGGGGGATCGTATCGAGGCCCGTTGCTGATGTTGGACGGGGATCTACATTGACCCTGCCCCAAGACTCGGCAGGCGTTGACCCAGGGAACAGCGTTGCCCCCCATCCCGATTTTCATCGGTTACGACTCCCGCGAGCGCGCCGCCACCAACGTGCTGATCGACAGCCTGTATCAGCAGAGCAGTCGGCCCCTGGCGATCACGCCGATTGTGAGCAGCCAGCTGCAGTCGGTATTTTGGCGCGAGCGAGATCCGAAACAGAGCACCAGCTTTTCTTTCACCCGCTTCCTGGTGCCTGCGCTGATGGGCTATCAAGGCTGGGCGATATTTATGGATTGCGACATGCTTTGTCGCGGTGACATCAGTGAACTTTGGGATTTACGCGATGATCAATATGCCCTGCTTTGTGTAAAGCACGAACATGTGCCCAACGAGACTGTCAAATTTCTGGGCGAGGTGCAAAGCCCCTATCCCAAAAAGAACTGGAGCTCTTTGATGTTGTTTAACTGTTGCCGTTGTACAGCTCTGACTCCTGAGTATGTCAACAGCGCCAGTGGCTTGGATCTGCATCGTTTCCACTGGCTCGCCGGCGACCACGAAGTAGGTTCTCTATCCAACCGCTGGAACCACCTGGTGGACGTCCAGCTCGCACCGCAGGCCAGCGCTGAGGCTGGCGGGCCAATCCTGTTGCATTGGACCCTGGGGGGGCCCTGGTTCCGGGAACAGCGAACGATGGGAGGGCCGTTGGCGGCCGAGTGGTTCGGGGCCAGGGATGATGCCCTGAGCCTGTGGGACTGAAGCAGGGGGGCGCCGGCCAGCACCGCCTCAGCGTCGTGACCGTGTGCATGAATCGCCGGGACCACCTTTGGCGTTCGGCCCCCTTGGTGGCCCAGCTCCCCTGGCATGACGAGCACCTGGTCGTCGATTGGAGCAGCCGCGAACCCTTGCGCCGCGAGGACCTCCCCCCTGATCCCCGCCTGCGGCTGCTGCGGGTGGAGGGGGAGGGCCGTTGGAACCTTTGCCGGGCCTACAACTTTGCCTTCGCCCACGCCATCGGCGAGCTGATCTTGAAGTTGGATGCCGATGCCTGGCCCACCGAGCGCTTTGATCCGGCGGCGGCCCAGTTGCGGGGGCTCGCCGCTGACCCCAGCCAGCAGCAGGCGCTGTGTGCCTTTGGCAGCGGGCCTGAGGGCCGCAAGGGTCAGTTCCTGATCGAGCGGCGCCTGCTGGCGGCGGTGGGCGGCTTCAATGAATTGCTGGTGGGGTACGGCTTTGATGACAAGGATTTGCTGGCTCGGCTGGGGATGCAGCTCGGTATCCAACCGGCGCCGATTCCGGAGGCTTGGTTGGCGGTGATTGCCCACTCCGACGTTGAGCGCGCCGAACGGGGAGCAGGCGATGGTGCCGGCAGCATCGCCCGTAACCACGGCGAGGCAGCGATGCGGGCCACCCGGCTGGCTAACCGACTGGTGGCGGCCCATTGTCCCTGGGGGCCCCGCAGTCGGGCCAGTCGTTATCATGAAGAGCAGCCAGGCCGCTGGCGGGTGGAGCCCGTCTCGGTGCCCCATCCCCCTGGGGCCGTGGCCGTCGAGATCGAGCATGCCTGCCGCATGACCTTCTGGGGCCATTTCCTGGCGATACCCGAGCCGTTCCTTGAGGTGTTGCCTTATCGACTCTTCCCCCCTGCCCGCCGGGGGGTGTGGCAGGTGCGGCTTTGGCATCGGCTCTGGTGGTACACCGGCCGGCAGCTGCAGCAGCTGCCGGTGCGCCTCGTGGTGGGGGCCATGGAGTTGGCGCGGCGACGCCAGGGCAGGCACGGGCCGCAGGGCGGTGGTGCCCCAAGGGTGGGTTCATGAGCCTGAGCATCGTCACCGTTTGCATGAACCGGAGCCACCACCTCTTGCAGTCGGCGCCCCGGGTTGCCGCCCTGCCATGGCATAGCGAGCATTTGGTGGTGGATTGGAGCAGCCGCCAGCCGCTGCGGCGCGAGCAGCTGCCCCCGGATCCCCGTTTGCGGCTGCTGCGGGTGGAGGGGGAGCGGCAGTGGAACCTCTGCCGGGCCTACAACTTCGCCGTGGCCCAATCGAGGGGCGAGCTGATCTTGAAGCTGGATGCGGACGCCTGGCCCTCAGCCCGCTTTGACCCGGGCGCGCCCCAGCTGGTGGTGGCGGATCGCCCCTGCGCCTTTGGCAGCGGCGGGGAGGGACGCAAGGGCCAGTTACTGCTGGCCCGATCCCTGTTTGAGGCGGTGGGCGGATTCCATGAGCTCCTGGTCGGCTACGGATTCGATGACAAGGAGCTGCGCATCCGTCTGAGTCAGCTCCTGGCCCAGGAGCCTGCCTGGATCCCCGCCGATTGGTTGGAGCTGATCAGCCACACCGATGCCGAGCGGGCGGGGGGCCAAACAGGGGCCGGGTCCTTGCTGGCCTCCCAGGGCTTGGCGGCGATGCGGGCCTCGCGGCTGGCCAACCGCCTGGTGGCCGCCCATGCTCCCTGGGGTGCCGCGGCCCGCCATTGCAGCTACGCCAAGGAGCCTGGGGGGGGCTGGCGGCTGGTGGCTGGCTCCCGGCCCCAGTTGGAGGCCGAAAGCGCTGATGAGATCGACCATGCCCGCCGCATGACCTTCTGGGGTTGTTTCCTCGCCATCCCCGACATCTTTCTGGAGGAACTGCCGATCAAGCTGGTCCCGCCGCCCCGCTCAGGCCAGTGGCAGGTGCGTTGGTGGCATCGGCTGTGGTGGCACTCCGGACGCCGCCTGTTGCATGGGCCGTCGCTGCTGCTCTCCCTCGGCCGCGGCCGCCTGGCGCGCGTCCGTCGCTCTGCTGGCCCCGATTTCTTGGACCAGGGGCGCTGACCATGGTCCAGGTGGTGTTGGCCTTCAATGCCATCCACCTGGAGGCGGCGCGGCGGATTCGCCACAGCCAGCCTGCCGATGCGCTGCGGTTTGAGCTGCTGCTCTACGAACCCAGCCGCCTCGCCCTGGAGGCCGGGGATCGACGCCTGTGGCCCTGGCGCTGGCCCATCAACCCCTTCAGCATGGCCGCCCTGGCCCTGGCGGCGCGGCTGGGGCTGGTGGGACGCCTGCGCCTGGCCCATCTGCGCGGCGCCGGCCGGGCCCTGCGGGTGCTGGCCCGCCATGGCCGCCAACTGGAGTTGCTCGACGACGGACTCGACCAGTACCGGTTGCAGCCGCGGGCCCTGGATCCCCTGCTGTTTGCCGCCGGCATCCCCTGCTGGTTGTTTTCGGATCGGCCGGCCCATCGCGCCCCCTGGTGCGCCCGCTTCGACTGCCGCGAGCTGGGCCCCCTCTATGGCACCCCTGCTGCAGCGGATGGTCTCGCGCCCAGGCCGCCGGGGCCGGTTCAGGCCGCTGCGGTCAGGCCCCCCTGGCGGTCTTTTCGCACATTGATCGTGGATTCGCCTGGGGTCGAGCGGCTGGCTGATGAGGCCGAGCACTGGCCCCACCCCTGGCGGCTGGTACCCCATCCCGTGGCGGCGAAACGTCACTGGAGCGGGCCCCTGGCGCCCGAGGACCACACCCTGGGCGGCTCCCCCGAGGCGGCGCTGCGGGGGTTTGGGGGGGTGGTGGTGGTGGGCGAAAGCCTGGTGTTGCTCGCAGCCCTGTCCCTCTGCGGCCCCGGCGTCAAGTTGGTAGTAGCGCTTCCCAGGCACGCGGATGCCAATTTGTGGCGCCTGATAAGGGCTGAGGCAGCGCTCGATACACGGCTTTGGCTGATGCCGGATTTTGATAAATTTTGATTGTGTTATTCATGTCTGGTCTTTCGTCCTCGTGGCTGCGTTAGTCGGCCGGGCTGGGATGTTGTTTACGGAGTCTTCTTCCTAAATGCCTTTTCCCCTTTCTTTGGCTGCTTGCTTGCCGCAGCTTCGATTTATGTTTTAGCCGCTGCCCTGGCCGTGTTCGTGCCATCGGTCACGCCCCCCTGGATCTGTTTGCTGGCGTTGCTAATCAGTGCCCACGCCTATCTGCTCGATCTGTTTAACTTCAGTTTTGCTATCGGCCTCTATTTGCTGCCGGCGGCACTGTCGGTGTGGGGCGCCGTTGGTTTGATGCCTTGCTTGGCTGGAATGGCCTGGCCCGGGCCCTTGGCAGCCAGCGCTTTGGCGGCCAAGCGCCCAAGCGGTTGGTGGCGGGTGTGCTGACAATGAAGC
>CANGZM010000055.1 GCA_947458155.1 Synechococcaceae cyanobacterium
GGGCCAGCAGGGGCCCATGCAGTTCCATGGCCAGCACATCCGGCAGGGCGTTGGTCAGTTCGTTGCCCTCGAGGGTGCGGCCCTCCCAGCGGAACAAGCGCCGGGAGGTGGGGTTGGCCAAGACGATCTGACCCTCCGCATCCAGCAGCACCGCCCCATCCGCCATGGTGGCGATCAGGGATTGCTGCTTGCTTTCGGCGGCGGTCAACTCCTCAATATTGGCCGCTTTGTAATCCTCCAGTTGGGACGCCATCGTGTTGAAGCCCTCCAGCAGCTCCCCCAGTTCGCCACCAACTGGCAAATCGATGCGGGTGTTGAAGTTGCCGCCGGCGATTGAGCGCACCCCCCGCAATAAATCCTTGAGCGGTTGGGTGATGGTCAGGGCATTGATCACCGAGCCCAGCATCACCAAAACCCAGATCGAAATGAACACCGCAACGGTAACCTCGCGGGTGAGGGCGGCACTGGCAAGCAGGGTTTCGTTGGGGTTGATGCCCAGGGCGACGACACCCAGGTAGTGGTCGTCGCTGACGATCGGCACGAACACATCTGTCACCTGGCCATTGGGGGTCAGGTGTTGGCGGATCAGGGGGTTGTCGGGTCGATTCTGCAGGTCGGCGGGAAGCTCGAGGCGGCGGCTGAGCAGTTGATCGCCAGGACCGCCGGCCCCCCCCGAACCCATCGGGATGCCCAGATAGAGGAGACCATCGGCATCGGCGAAGAAGATGTAGCGCAGGCTGCGGCTAGTGCGCCAAAACTGTTCGGCCACGACCGCCAGCTGGCGATCATCGCCGCGGGCCACCAGCGGAGTGACGTTGGCCGAGAGCAGCAGGCCCAGGTCGCGGGCATAGCGGGTGTCGCTGAGTCGGGCATCGCGCTGAATGCCGTTGAGGGCAAAGAAGGTGATGCCCGTCATCAGCAGGCTGACCACCAAAGTGCCCACCGCCAACAATTTGGTCTGGAGACTGAATTCAGCCCACCAACGGCCCAGCCAGGCGATCCAGGCCGGGCTGGGGCTGGGGGCGCCCGCGGGTCCAGCGGCCGTTGTCATCGCGGCTCACCACCAGGGGGGCGGCGCACCTGGTGGCCGATGTCGCGCCGGTAGGTGAGGCCCTCAAAGTGCACCTGGGCCAGTCCCGCGTAGGCCCGCCCAAAGGCCCCATCGAAGTCGGGCGCCTGGGCCACCACCGCCAGCACCCGGCCACCGGCGGTGACCAGCTCACCGTTGCTGTCCTGCCGGCTGCCCGCATGGAACAACTGCAGATCGGCGGCCGGTTCCAGGCTGCTGCGGATGGGGTCGCCGGAACGCACCGATCCAGGGTAGCCCTCGGCTGCGGCGATCACGCAGACACTGCAGCCGGGCTGAATGGTCAGAGCCGGCGCCGTGTCAAGCCGGCCAAGGGCGCAGGCCAGCAGCACCGCCGCCAGTTCGGGGCCCAGCAGGGGCATCAGGGTTTCACATTCGGGATCGCCGAAACGGCAGTTGAATTCGATCACCTGGGCCCCCTTGGCGGTAAGCATCAGGCCGGCATAGATAACCCCCCTGTAGTCAATGCCCCGGGCCCGGAGAGCCTGCAAAATCGGCTCCAGCACCAGCAGGCGGGTCGCTTCAAGCCCTGCCGCGTCCAGCAGCGGGGCCGGGGCGTAGGCCCCCATGCCCCCGGTGTTGGGGCCCGTATCCCCCTCGCCGATGCGTTTGTGATCCTGGGCCGGCGGCAGCAGCACAAGCCGCTGGCCGTCGGTGAGGGCAAACACCGAAACCTCCGGCCCCTCAAGCCGTTCTTCCAGCACCAGGGAGGCCCCCGCAGCGCCGAAACGCCCCGCGAAGATCTCCTCAATGGCCGCTCGGGTTTCCTCCAGGCTGGCGGCCACGGTCACGCCCTTGCCCGCAGCGAGACCATCGGCCTTGACCACCAGGGGGGTGCCCTGGGACTCGAGCACCGCCAGGGCTTGCTCGCGATCACTGCAACTCCAGTGGCCGGCCGTGGCGACGCCGGCTTCGGCCATCAGTTGCTTGGCCCAAGCCTTACTGGCCTCCAACAAAGCGCCGTCGGCTCCGGGACCAAAAACCGCCAGCCCCGCCTGCCGCAACCGGTCGGCCAGACCGGCCGCCAGGGGGGCCTCAGGGCCCACCACCACCAGGTCTACCTGGTGGCTGAGGGCGGCCTCCTGGAGGGCGTCCCCATCGCTTTCGGCAATCGCCAGCTGCTGGCAGCCAGCGACACTGGCCGTGCCTCCATTGCCCGGAGCCAGCCACACCTGCTCCACCCCGGGACAGCGGGCCAGGGCCCAGCCCAGGGCATTTTCACGGCCGCCGCCGCCCACCACCAGAATCCGCCGGGGACTGCTGATAGGTGAATGGGAGTTAGACGCAACCGAAGGCAGCATGGCTGGGCGGGGCGGGCCGAGGGGGGCCGATAGGTTGGGGCGGGCGCAGTCGCCACCATCACCCTGCCATTTTCCTTGACCGAGGCCCCCACCGTGGCCAAGCGCTTGACCGCCGCCCTCCAGGTGCTGCTGATTGGGGCGGCGATTCCCCTGCTGGTGGCCCGACCCGTCTGGGCCCAGTCCCTGGCTGAGCCGCGGCGGCAGGCCCCGCCTGCGCCGGTGGCGCCTGAGCCGATGGCTCCTGCGCTAGCGGCGCCTGCGCCTGCGCTAGTGGCGCCTGCGACAGAGGAGGTGGCGCCGATCGAAGCGGCCGCCTTTGCCGCCCTGCTGCGCACGGGCACCCTGGCGGAGCTGGACGTCGCCTGTGCCCAAGTGATGGCCCTGGAGGACCGGGCCCGGTTGCGCCAACTGCAGCAGCGTCTGCTGGAGGTCGCGCCCTGGCCCCAGGCCCTCGATGAGGTGTTGGCCAACGCCGATGTGCTGATCCGCTGCCGGGCCCCCCAGGCGGCTTTGTCGGTCCTGGACCGTTACGGCCCAGCAGCCGGCCCCGGCCGGGTGCAATGGCTGCTGATGCAGTGGCGGGCCGCCAACAGCGCCCTTGACCATCGCCGCGCCGCCCTGGCCCTAGAGCGCCTCAGCGCCAACCAGCCCGCCAGCCTCGCCGCCCAGACCCTGCCGTTGCAGCGCCGGCCCGATGGCACGGTGGTGACGCGGCCCGCCCTGGACGTGTTGGCAGGCCATCTCGAATCCAGGGGATTTCAGCAGAGCGCGGCGGCCCTGCTGTTGGCCGCTGCGACCCCAGGCCGACCCCGCGCCGAGCGGATGCAACAGGCCGTGGCCCTGCTGAAGGAGCTGCCGCCTGAGCAGCGCGAGGAGCTGCTGGAGACAGCGCTCAACGAGGCGGCGGCGGCGGGGGCCTGGGGGTTGGTAACGGAATTGCTGGAGGCCCAGGCCGCCCTGCCCGGTAGCCGGGGACGGGAACGGCTGCTGCGACTCAGTCCGCGGCTGGATGACGCCTACGGTGAATGGAGGTTGCGACGCTGGAATCCGGCCGATCCCCGCGTTCAGGAGCTGGAGCGCCAGCTGCGTGCACCCGATCCCCCCCTTGATTCCCGAGGGGCTCCACCGGCGCTTCTGCCGCCTTCGCGGCAGGGTTTGCCAGCCGCCACCCCCTGATGCCATGACTGTCGTGATTCCCGGACCTCTCCTGCACGAAGGCAAGGCCAAACGGGTCCATGCCACCGACCATCCCGATCTCCTGGCGGTGGATTTCAAGGACGACGCCACCGCCTTCAACGCCGAGAAGCGGGCCAGCCTGGCGGGCAAGGGGTTGATGAACTGCCGCATTTCGGCCTTGGTGTTCGAATACCTCAAAGATCGGGGGGTGCCAACCCATTACCTGGGGGTGCAGAACGGCCACTGGATGGTGGTGCGCTCCGTCAAGATCATTCCGATTGAGGTGGTGGTGCGCAACATCGCTGCCGGTTCCCTCTGCCGGCAAATGCCGATTGCACCGGCTACTCCCCTGGAACCGCCCCTGCTGGACTTGTATTACAAAGATGACGGCCTGGGGGATCCGCTGCTGACCGAAGCCCGCCTCGAACGGCTGCAACTGCTGGCCCCTGGCCAGCGTCAGCAACTGGAAGCCCTGGCCATGCAGGTGAACCGGGAATTGAGGGCCCTGTTCGGATCGGTGGATCTGGAACTGGTGGATTTCAAGATCGAACTCGGGTTTACCAGCGACAACCGCCTGGTGGTAGCCGATGAGATCAGCCCTGACACCTGCCGCCTCTGGGACCGGCGTGTAGCGGAGGCCAACGACCGCATTTTGGACAAGGATCGTTTCCGCCAGGACCTCGGCGGGGTGGTCGAAGCCTACGGGGAGGTCCTCAAACGGGTCGAGGGGGTCTGTCCGGAACCCCTGGTTTATCGGTAAGGTCAGCCGGACTCGCGGCCTGGCCGCTCCGCTCCCCAACTTCATGCCCGGCGATCGCCCTCGCAGGATGCCCATGGTTCCCGCAGCCTCCTGGCGAATCGCTGCGCTGGCGGGGTTAGTACTTGGGGTTACTGGCCCTGCCGCAGCTGCCGTGGGGGCAAATACGGCCCCGCAGGTCCCAGGCAATGGACCGCTCCCCATCCCATTCCTGCCGATCAAACCGCTGCCACCCCTGGCTGGGCAGACCCCCCTGGCCCAGGCGACGCCAGCCCCCCAGCAGACTCCCGGGGTCACGGTGCCGCCGCTCAAGGCTGCCCCTGCGACGGCGGTTCCCACCCCGGCGGTTCCTGCTAAGGCGCTCCCGGCCACTGCTGCTCCTGCGGCCGCAGACCAGGCGCCTGCTACTCCAGCCAAAACCACCGCACCAGCCACCGCACCAGCAGCTGGCTCTGCACCCACTTCACCGGTGCCCTTCGGGGCCAACGGCAATCCCAACGCCCCCATCGTTCCGACCAAACCGCTGATCCCGGGAGCGGGCCTGGGCGAAACCCCCGCCAGTGGAGACGGTGCCAATCCATATCAAACGCCAACCGCCACACCGCCCGCCGCCACCAATGAACCACGGGTTTTGCTCAGCCAGGTGGTCATTGAGGGCTTGGTGGGTCATCCCGAGCGCCAGCGACTCGAGCGCTCGATCTATGAATCCCTGACCATTTCGGGTGGCACCGAGGTCACCCGCAGTGAACTGCGCAAGGACCTGGCGGCGATCTATGCCACCGGCTGGTTCTCCGATGTGCGCATGCAGCCCCTCGACACTTCCGTGGGTGTGAAACTGGTGATCAAGGTGATGCCGAACCCGGTGCTGCGCAAGGTGAGCCTGGATCCGCCGGATGTGAAGTTGCCGGCCACTTTGGTGAAGGACACGTTTGCACCAGATTACGACCGGACCATTAATCTCAATACCCTAAAGAATCGCCTGCAGGATTTACAGAAATGGTATGCCGATCAAGGCTACTCCCTTGCCCGGGTCACCGGACCCACCCGGGTGAGTCCTGAGGGGGAAATAGTTTTGGCGGTCCGCCAGGGCCTGGTAGAAGATGTTGAGGTGCAGTTCCTCAATAAGGAGGGTTCCAGTACCAATGACAAGGGCGAAGTTATTAAGGGCAAAACCAAGCCCTGGGTCATACGCCGCGAAATATCCCTCAAATCAGGTGAGCTATTCAATCGCCGCCAGTTGGAGGACGACCTCAAACGCCTATACGGAACGGGGCTTTTCAGCGATGTCAAGGTAACCCTTAAGCCCATTCCCAATGATCCGGGTAGGGTCACGGTGCAAATAGGGGTGGTAGAACAGTCGACTGGATCGCTTTCCGGCGGCTTGGGTTATAGCCAAAGTCAGGGGGTTTTCGGACAAGTTCAAATTCAGGATAGCAATTTCCGGGGACGCGCCTGGGATGTAGCCACCAGCTTTACCTATGGTCAGTTCGGCGGACTAGCCGATATCACCTTCACGGACCCCTGGATCAAAGGTGATCCCTTCCGCACCGCCTTCCGGGTCAAGGCTTTTGTCAGCCGTGATGTTCCCCAGATTTTTCAAAGTCGTGATAATGGCAACATCTATACCGCCTCAGACTTCTACGAAGCCCCAGGCACTTCGGTTGCTTATAATATAAATTCTGACAACAATCCCCTCGGCAAGACGATTGATTCGGTGCAATCTGCCGAGTCAAAGGATCCCAGCAGTAGTTGGTTTGATTATAATGGCAATTCAGTAGTTATTCAGCGTGTAGGCGGTAATCTTCAGTTCGTGCGTCCCCTTAATGGAGGCAATCCTTTCAAGCGGGCCCCTTGGAATGTGGTGGTTGGACTCAGCGCCCAGCAGGTGACCCCGATGAATTATTCGGGCTCGATCCAGCCCTATGGCGTAGCTGCTGACAACTTCAATGGCAATGGCGGCCAAGTGCCAATTAATTCGGTGATCTGCGTCAGTTACAACTGCGCCGATCACAACCAATTACTGGGTGTGCGTCTGGCGACAACAATGAATACCCTGAATGATCCCCGTAATCCCACCCAAGGCAACTTCTTCAGTTTCGGTACCGAACAATTCATCTCCGTCGGTCCCGATTCCCCCAGCTTCAACCGACTGCGGGCCAGTTTCACCCACTACATACCAGTGAAATGGCTCAAGTTCTACAAGGGTTGTCGCGCCAAGCCCGGCGAAACGGAAGATTGCAAGCAGGCCCTCGCTTTCCAAGCCACCGCCGGCACCAACATCGGCTCCTTGCCCCCCTATGAGGCCTTTTGCATGGGTGGTGGTAATTCGGTGCGGGGTTTCTACGATTGTGACCTTGGCGTCGGTCGCAGCTTCGGGGAAGCCACGATTGAATATCGCTTTCCCCTGCTCAAGATTGTCAGTGGAGAGTTGTTCGTCGATGGCGGCAGCGCCTTCGGCAGCCAGGACAATGTGCCCGGTCAACCGGGCCCCCTGCTTGGCAAGCCGGGCCAAGGATTCTCAGTGGGCACCGGCGTAATCATCACCACGCCCGTGGGACCCCTGCGCCTGGAAGTGGCCAGCCAGGACTTCACCGGCCTGTGGCGCTTCAATCTGGGCGTGGGCTGGAAGTTCTAGTGACCAACTGGCCTTGCGACTACAACCAAGCCTGGACCCTCGCCAGGGCCAGCGAACGCTCTGGCATTGGATTGCACAGTGGCCAAACCAGTCGCGTGCTGCTCCAGCCAAGTGAACGCGCCGGGTACTGGGTGGGCTGGTTGGACGATCCTGCCTTGCCCCTGCACAGGCTCGACCCCGAGTGTGTCGCCGACACCAGGTTGTGCACAGCCTTGGCCTTGGGTCAGCGCCGTCTGGCCACGGTCGAACACCTGCTGGCGGCCCTGGCCGGTTGTGGTGTCAGCCAGGCCGAGCTGTGGGTGGAGGGGGAGGAGGTGCCCCTATTGGATGGCTCGGCCCTGCCCTGGGTGGAGGCCATCGGCGAGTCGGGGCTGCGCAATTGCGGCATGCGCCAGGTTCCCGCTCTGCCGGCTGATCCGATACTGATTCACCAAGGCACTGGCTTTGCGTTGGCCCAACCCGCCGACAGCCTGCGGCTGTCGGCCGCCGTGGACTACCCCCAGCCAGCCATCGGTCGACAGTTCTTCAGCCTCGAACTCACTCCCGACCTGTTTGTCGAGGCGATTGCCCCGGCCCGCACCTTTGGCTTTCGTGAACAGGTCGATCAGTTGTTGGCGGCGGGCCTGATCAAGGGCGGCGCCCTGGACAATGCCCTGGTCTGTGATGGTGACGATTGGCTCAATCCACCCTTGCGTTTCGCCGACGAACCGGTACGCCATAAGCTGCTTGATCTGCTGGGGGATCTGGCCCTGGTGGGTCTGCCCCGGGCCCATGTGTTCGCCTACCGCGGATCCCATGGGTTGCATACGGCCCTGGCCGCCGCCATCGCCACGGTTCAGGTCGATGGCTTCCCCCCTGTTGGGATGGCCTCCGACTCTCTGCCCCGTACCCTTTCCACTGCAAGCGTCACGACCGGCCCTCTCCCTTCGCCCGCCCGCCCTTGAGCACCACCTCCGCCCTATCGCCGGCCTCCTCTGCTGAGACTGCTGCTGAGACTGCCGCTCACCAGCCAGAGGGCTGCGGCGCAGACTTAAATCCCGCCGCGGCCGCCGAAGTCACCACCGTTCCGGCCCTGGTGCGGGCTACGGCAGAGCCAACGCCAACTCGGCAGCCGGTCGTTCTCAGCAGCGAACAAATCCAGGGCCTGTTACCGCACCGCTACCCCTTTGCCTTGGTGGACCGGGTGATTGAACATGTGCCGGGCAAGCGGGCCGTGGCCCTCAAGAACGTGACCCTGAACGAACCCCAGTTTCAAGGCCATTTCCCCGGTCGGCCCCTGATGCCCGGCGTGTTGATCGTGGAGGCCATGGCCCAGGTGGGTGGACTGATCGTCACCCAGATGCCGGATATTCCTAAAGGCCTGTTTGTGTTCGCTGGGATCGACGGGGTGCGTTTCCGCAAACCCGTGGTGCCGGGTGACCAATTGCGCATCACTTGCGATCTGCTCAGCTTCAAGCGCCGGCGCTTCGGCAAGGTGCATGCCCAGGCCTCCGTCGATGGAGAATTGGTTTGCTCCGGAGATCTGTTGTTTTCTTTGGTGGACTGAGCAGATGTCCAGCACTGCCATGGCCCCTTTGGTGCATCCGACCGCCGTGGTGGATGCCAAGGCTCGCCTGGGGGAGCGCGTGTCGATTGGGCCCTATGCGGTGATCGGAGCGGAGGTCCAGATTGGCGACGATTGCCAGATCGGTCCCCATGTGGTGATCGATGGCCGCGTTCGGCTGGGCAAGCAAAACCGAGTGTTTCCGGGGGCCTGCATCGGCATGGAGCCCCAGGACCTCAAATATGGTGGTGCCCCGACGGAGGTGGTGATAGGCGATGGCAACACCTTTCGCGAATGCGTCACCATCAATCGCGCCACCCATGAGGGAGAAAGCACCGTGGTGGGCCATGGCAATTTATTAATGGCCAATAGCCATCTAGGCCACAATTGTTGCCTCGGTGATCGGATTGTCATCGCCAATGGGGTTGCGGTGGCCGGTCATGTGGTGATCGGTGATCGTGCGGTGATTGGCGGCGTATTGGGTATTCATCAGTTCGTTCACATTGGCAGTCTGGCGATGGTTGGAGGCATGAGTCGCATCGACCGCGATGTGCCGCCCTTCATGATGATTGAGGGTCACCCAGGCCGGGTGCGGGGTCTCAATAAAATTGGTCTGCGGCGCAGTGGCATGGCCGACCGTGATGGCGGTGCCCAGCTACGTCAGCTGCAGGACATCTGGACCCTGATCTACCGCACTGATCTGGTGCTGGCGGAAGCCCTGCTCCAGGCCCGGCAGCAATCGCTGCTGCCCCTGGCCGAAGAATTGTGCAGCTTTCTGGAGGCATCGACAGGTCCGGGGCGCCGTGGTCCTTTGCCGGCCCAGCGCTGATGGTGCGCCTGCTTGTGAGCACCGGCGAGGTGTCCGGTGATCTGCAGGGATCGCTGCTGATCAAAGCGCTGCACCTGGAGGCCCGGAGTCGCCAAATTCCCCTCCAAGTGGTGGCCCTGGGGGGCCGCCGCATGCAGGCAGCCGGTGCCGAGCTGCTGGCAGACACTGCCACCATGGGCGCCATTGGACTGTGGGAGGTGCTGCCCTTTGTGCTGCCCACGTTGAAGCTGCAGCGGGTTCTGCGTCGCTGGCTCGTCGAGACCCCCCCGGATGGGGTAGTGCTGATTGACTACATGGGTTCCAATGTCAGCCTGGGCCGTCAGGTGAAGAGGCGCCACCCCCATATCCCAATTTTCTATTACATCGCCCCCCAGGAATGGGCCTTCCGTTTGGGTGAGCGTGGCACCACTCAATTGATTGGTTTTACTGATCAGATCTTGGCCATCTTTCCGGAAGAGGCGCGCTTCTATGGCGGCCGCGGGGCCCCGGTCACCTGGGTCGGCCATCCCCTCATCGATACCCTGGGGGAACAGCCCTCGCGCCAGGAGGCACGCCAGCAGCTGGGTTTAGACCCCGACGTGCCGGTGTTGTTGCTGTTGCCGGCCTCCCGCCGCCAGGAACTGCGGTACCTGCTGCCCCCCATGGCCCGGGGCCTGGCCCTGCTGCAGGCGACCCATCCCCATCTGGAGGTGCTGGTGCCAGCTGGCCAACGGGGTTTTGAAAAGCCGATCGCGGCGCTAATGGCCGAGGCGGGGGTCCGCTGTCGCATCATTGCCAATGATGAGGCCGACAAGCTCAAGCCCCAGCTCTGTGCGGCGGCCGATGTGGCCTTGACCAAATCGGGCACCGCCAATCTGGAACTGGCGCTGCGGGCCGTGCCCCAGGTGACCGGTTATAGGGTCAGTCGGCCGACGGCCTTTGTGGCCCGCCATCTGTTGCACTTCAACGTGCCCCATATTTCGCCAGTCAATCTGGTGCTCAATGAACGGCTTGTTCCCGAACTACTTCAGGATGGATTGACGCCAGAGGCAATCGCCGCAGCCCTTGAGCCCCTGCTGATTCCCGGTAATCTTGAGCGAAATCTCCAGCTGGAAGGTTATCGGCGGCTGAGGGAATCCCTCGGCGAACCAGGTGTGACACAGCGGGCGGCATCCGCCATTCTGGATCGGGTCATCCAACGTTCTCCATGCGCCTGATCGCTCTGCTGCTGAGTGCCCTTCTGGTGCTGATTCCCACAGCCCCCGCCTGGGCCGCCACCGAGGAAGCCGTGCTGGCCGGGGGTTGTTTCTGGTGTCTGGAGCATGACCTTGAGGGCCTGCCTGGGGTTTTGGATGTGGAAAGCGGTTATAGCGGCGGCAAGTTAGCCAACCCGACTTACCAGCAGGTTTCAGCGGGCGGCAGCGGCCACCAGGAAAGTGTGCGGGTGCGCTTCGACAACACCAAAATCCGCTACGAGGCTTTGCTGCGCAGCTACTGGCGCAACGTCGATCCCTTCGATGGCTCCGGGCAATTTTGCGACCGTGGCGATTCCTATCGCCCGTTGATCTTCAGCACCAGCGCCACCCAGGCAGTGGAGGCGCGTAATTCGCTGGTGGCGGCGGCCCGGGAGCTGGGGCGGCCGGCATCGGAGCTCAAAGTGGCCGTGCGCCCCCTGGCCCGCTTTTGGCCGGCCGAGACCTATCACCAGAATTACGCCCGGCGCCATGGCTTGCAGTATCGCTACTACCGCTGGTCCTGTGGCCGGGACCGCCGCTTGGACGCGGTCTGGGGTGCCCGGGCCCGGACGGGGGATCGCTGGCTGGGGAGCCCAGCCGCCGCAACTCCGGCAGCCGCTGCAACTCCGGCAGCATCCGCAACTCCGGCTCCCGCAACTCCGGCCCCCGCCGCACCGGCCGCCGCCGCGGCCAAGCTGTTGAACGAACCGGCCACCACAACTACGGCCGGGATCTGAGGCCTGCGCAGGCCATACATATGGGTTAGCCGGCCGTGCCGATAGTCTGAAAACCCACACCTTTTTCGACCATGTATCTGCTGACCGTCCGAGATGGTCTGCACACCCGCCACATCGGGCCCTACGCATCACCGCCTTTGGCCGCTGCCGACTTGGACCAGCTACTTGCCGGTTGCAGTCCCCAGGCCCATTGGCAGATTCATCGGCTCGAGTCCCCGGAAGCGGCCCTTAAGGCTCCCACCACCCCTGGGAGCACTGGCCCCCTCATGAGTGGCAAGGGCACAACGTTGGCCGCCTGAGGCCCCTTCAGGCCGGAGCGCCAGCTTGGATCCAGCCCACCAGAGTGCGGACGCCGAAACCGGTGGCCCCTGGGGGGCAATCACCGCGACCCTTGTCACACCAGACGGTGCCGGCGATGTCCAAATGGGCCCACGGCAGATCGGCCGTGACGAAATCCCGCAGGAACAGGGCGGCGGTGATCGAACCACCCGGGCGCGGGCCGGTGTTTTTGAGGTCGGCCAGGTGGCTCTTGAGGCCCACTTTGTAGGAATCCCGCAGGGGCATGCGCCAGAGGGCTTCGCCGCCGGCCTTGGCGGCGCTGTCCAGGCCCGCTGCCAGGGTGTCGCTGACGGACCACAACCCGGCGATCTCCTCGCCCAGGGCGATCACGCAGGCGCCGGTGAGGGTCGCAAGGTCAACAATCGCGTCAGGTTCGAGCTTGCAGGCGTAAACGAGGGCATCGGCCAGGGTCAAGCGGCCTTCGGCATCGGTGTTGTTTACCTCAATCGTTTTGCCGTTGGAGGCCGTCAAGACATCGCCGGGGTGGATGGCGTTGCCGCTGATCATGTTTTCGCAGCTGGCGACAATGGCATGGACCTCGACGCCGGTGGGACGCAACTGGCCGATCGCCCGCATCGCCCCCAGCACTGCGGCACTGCCACCCATGTCGTATTTCATCATTTCAATCTGGGACCCGGCCACCTTGAGGTTGTATCCGCCGGAATCGAAGGTGAGACCCTTACCCACCAGGGCGACCCGCCGGCTCGACCCTGTGGCGGGCCGATAGATGAGGTGGATGAATTTGGGGGGCAGGTCTGAGCCTTGGGCCACTCCGAGGTAGGCCCCCATGCCCAGGGCCTCGCAATCGGCCCGCTCCAGCAACTGCAGTTCCAGATCGAAATCCCTGGCCAATCCGGCGGCGATTTCGGCCAGCCCCGCCGGGGTGGCCACGTTGGGCGGTGAAGCAACCAACTGACGGGCCAGCTCCACCCCCGCACAGATCGGTTCCACTTCCGCCAGTCCTGCGGACGCCGTGGCGTCCAATCCCAGCAGGGCAAGCTCCTCGGGCTGGGATTCCGGTTCGGCCTCGCTGCGGAAACGCTGGTCGTGATACAAGCCAAGCCGAGCCGCTTCGGCCATGGCGCTGGCAGCGGCGCGGGCCTCCAGACCCTGGACGGGCATGGCCAGGCCGATGCGGCGGGCCCCCGCCCGGTTGGCGGTCTTGACACCTTTGGCGGCGGCGGCGCGCAGGGCGGCCCCATCAAAGTGGTCCGGATTCCCCAGACCCACCAGGACCACAGTGGCCGGGTTGGCGCCGATGCGCTCCAACACCAAGCATTCGCCGGGTTTGGCTCGAAAGCGCCGTCGCTCCAGCAGTGCATCCAGGTCGTCCCCCAGCAGGGTGGCCAGTTGGCGTCGCAGGGGGTGGTCGCCTTCGCTGAAAAGGCCAATCACCAAGCCCCCCCCATCCCATTGCCCGAGGTCGTTGTCGCCAGCACC
>CANGZM010000056.1 GCA_947458155.1 Synechococcaceae cyanobacterium
CTGGGCAGCCGGCAACGCCAGCAAGATCAAGCAACGCGACATCAACTACTACGCCACCCTTTATGCCAAGGGCGAGCTTGACCCCAAGACCGCAGTGGCCGCCTGATTCGGCTGCTCACACCTTTTTACTATCCAAAAATCAACTAACCACAAAAAGGGGCCTTAGGCCCCTTTTTTGTGCCCAGGCTGGGGGCCGCCCTTCAAGCGGCAAGCCAGCAACCTGGAAGCCCCTCGGTTCAGGGGTTCGTGCCAGCCGCCAGGCCCTCGGGCCTCACTACCGCCGGCACGGGCACCGCCGCAGACCCAGAAACCAGCCGCCGGATCGCATCCCCCAGGTCCTGCTCCATCAGGAAACGACGCCCGTCGGTGACGACAACGCGCACAAGGGTAGGCAGATCGTTGCTCTTGGATTGCAGATAGACCGGCTCGACATATAACAAACCATTGCCCATGGGTAGCACCAACATGTTGCCCCTAAACAATCTTGACCCCAGGCGATTCCAGAGTCCGAATTGCAGACTGATGGTGGGGTCCTGGTCGGTGAGGGCTGAAACCTGTTGGGGGCCCAGTAGGAGCCGTTGTTGGGGAAAACGCACCAGGACCAGCTCCCCATAGTTGGGAGTGTCATTGCGGGCTGCCAGCCAGCCCACCAGATTGGTGCGCTTCAGGGGTGTGAAGGGCAGCAGCAAAACGAATTCGCTTTGGCGCTCGCCGGGGAGTTGGAGGGTGACGTGATACGGACGAACTTCCGCAATTGTGGTGCCGTAGACCTCCTGGGGCACGGCCCAGACGTCATCACCGTTGTAGAACGTGCGCACATCGGTGACGTGATATCGCAGCAGGCGCTCCGACTGAATCGAGAATTGTCGCTGCGGCACCCGGATGTGACGCAGGAGTTCCGGGGGCATGGCCGACAGGGGCGCAAACAGCTCGGGGAAGGCTTTACGCCAGGTGCGAAGCACCGGGTCTTCGGGATCACTCACATACAACCAAAGCCGGCCGTCATGGGCATCAACCACCGCCTTGACCGGATTGCGGAAATAGCGCAACCCCTTGGGGTTGGGGTCGCTGTAGGGATAGGAGCGGCTGCTGGTGAAGCCATCGAGCAGCCAGTATTGATGTTGTTCGGCCCGGTAGCCCGCCTGGGGCGCCACGCGGGCCGTCACCAGGTATGGCTCGCTTTCGAAATCCAGAAATGGGGCCAGGGCCTCCAGCCGTTGTTTCACCTGCCGGCGCAGCAGCAACAGCGAATTGGGTTGCAGGGAGCCCGTGAGCAGCACCCGCGCCTCCTGCAGATAGAGGGCGGCCGCTAGGCGGTGCCAACTGTTCGCCAAGGAGATGCCCTTGGTGCCGGAAAAATGGTTGTAAACGTTGAGTTCGCCATCGGGGTAGTCGAATTCCTGCACCTTCGTCGGGGCGATGGCGTAAGGGGACGGCCCAGAGGAGTAGTAGAGCTGGGGACGGCCCACCGGCAGCGCCGCCCGGGCTGCGGCATCGCTGATGCCCAGCTGCGGCAGGCCCTGAACCCTGCGACTGCGGCCGAGATCCTTGACGAAGAAAAGCGGCAGGCCATCGCTGCCGAAGGCATTTACCGGCGAGACCGTGAATCCGTGGCCATGGGTGAACACCAGGTGGCGGTTCAGCCAGGTGCGGGAGCCTGCCGGCAAGGCGCCGCTATCCATTTCGCGGGCAGCGATCAGCACCTGGGTTGCCTCCCCCTGGCCCTGGCCGGAAGCGCGCAGGGGGTACCGATCGACAGCGGCGGAAGGGAAGGTGTAGTAGAGGCGCAACTGCTGCAGTTGGCGATTGGCGGCCAACAGCGGCGTGCTGTCCCAGAGGCGGATGTTGGCCAGGGTGCCCGGTGCCGCGGCCAGGTCGGCGGCGGTGAGGCTCTGGCGCGGTTGCAGGGTCACTGAACGTACGTTCTCTAGCCCGAAAGCCCGACGGGTGGCCCGGATGGTGCGTTTGAGATAAGGCGTCTCCACCGCCAGCTCCCGGGGCTGAACCCAAAACCGTTGCACCAGGGGCGCCACCAACCATTCGGCCACCGGCACCATCAAAAGGGTCGCCGCCAGCGGGATCAGGGCTCCCCGTCGCAGCCAGCCCTTGGGTAAGGGCACCAATAACCCCACCGCCGTCAGCAGCAGCAGCAGGGTCAGCAGCAACCGCAACGGCAGCCGGACGTAGAGGTCCACATGGCCGGCGCCGGCGGCAATGCCACTGCCTTGAACCATCAGGTCGAAGGGGGCCAGACCCGTGGCGCAGGCCGCCAGGATTGCCAGGAGAGCCAGCTGGGGCCGCAGCACCTTCTGCTGGTCACGGCTCAAGCCGACATAACGCAGATCACTCAAACTGGAGCCTTCCCCCAGGCTCAGCCAGAGTCCCCCCACCAGCCCAACTGCAACCTGGGCGATGGCCACGCTCAACAACAGATGCAGGGCCGGTAGCTGTAGCACCGTGAAGGCCAGATCCAGGCCGGTCAACGGGTCCCTTTCCCCGAACGGTTCGGCCAGCAGGGCCGGTAACCAGAGACTCCAGCCCCGGGCGATCGCCGTGGCGGAAGCAGCCAGGGCCGCGGCCAGGGCCAGCCGCAGGCTGTTCAGGGGCCAGATCAACAGTGGGCCTATCAGGGCCAGGGCCACACCTGCCACCAATAGGGGGGACCAGGTGGAGGTGCCCGCCAAACCCGCCAACCCCGTCATCGCCTCATCTCGAAAGGGGGAGGTGATCAAGCCTTTGGCTTGGATGAGTAGGTAGGACAGGCCAAGGGCCAGGGCCAACAGCAGACCCGTGAGGCAGGCCACAAGGCTGGGGCTTTCCAATCGCAGGATGGGATCTTTGGGAAGCTGTTTTTGAGCGACGGCCTGGCGTAGGCGCCAGCAGCGTTGCAGTTGCTGCAGTTGCAGCCACAGCCCCAGACCAAAGACCAGACCGAACGCCAGCAGCTGCAGCAGCCAGCGCCGCAGCACCACAGCTTGGAGCCCGAACTGGGCAAACCATTGCCATTCAATCGCCAGTCGTGCCAGGCCGAACAGCAGCAGCAGGGCCAGCGCCGCTCCAGCCAGCAGGGCAACGGGGATCAAGCGTGGCGACCAGGGCCGTTCGGAAAGCACGCGGGCAAAAAGCAACGCTCCAGGCCAGCGAGGCTAGGAAGGGACCTCGAAGATGGCCCAGGCAATGGCCAATTCAATTACCCGACCTGGAAGATCGGGTTTTAACGGGGTATCTCGCCAGCGCTGTTAACCTAAACACCTCGTCTGGCCGTGCGCCGTGACCGCCACCCTCTCTCGCTCTACCTTCACCGGTCTGCGCTGCAAGGAATGCGGCCACGCCTATGCCGCCGAAGCACGTCACGTCTGCGAAGACGTTTGCTTTGGTCCCCTGGAGGTCGTTTACGACTACGACGCGATCCGTAGCCGGGTCAGCCGGGCCACCATCGAAGCCGGGCCCGTTTCCATTTGGCGTTATCGCGATTTTTTGCCGATCGAGGGAGATCCGATTGATGTTGGCACTGGCTTCACCCCCCTGCTGAAGGCCAACCGTCTGGCCCAGCGCCTCGGCCTTAAACAGCTTTATATCAAGAATGACGGCGTCAACATGCCCACCCTGTCCTTCAAGGACCGGGTCGTATCGGTGGCCCTGACCCGGGCCCGGGAACTGGGATTTTCCACCGTTAGTTGTGCCAGCACCGGCAACTTGGCCAATTCTACTGCTGCGATTGCAGCCTATGCCGGTCTCGAATGCTGTGTCTTCATTCCCTCCGACCTTGAACTGGGCAAGGTTCTTGGCACGCTCGTCTACAACCCAACCTTGATGGCCGTCAAGGGCAACTACGACCAAGTCAACCGGCTTTGTTCCGAGGTGGCGAATACCTATGGCTGGGGTTTCGTCAACATCAACCTGCGTCCTTATTACTCCGAGGGTTCCAAGACCCTTGGTTATGAAGTGATCGAGCAGCTCGGTTGGCAACTGCCCGACCACATTGTGGCCCCCCTGGCCTCCGGATCGCTGTTCACTAAAATCCGCAAAGGTTTTGACGAATTCATCAAGGTCGGCTTAGTGGAAGAGAAGCCCGTGCGGTTCAGTGGCGCCCAGGCTGAAGGCTGTTCGCCGATTGCCCAGGCCTTTGCCGAAGGCAGGGACTTCATCAAGCCCGTCAAGCCCAACACCATTGCCAAGTCGATTGCCATTGGCAACCCTGCCGATGGTCCCTACGCCATTGATATTGCCCGCCGCACTGGTGGCAGCATCGCGGCGGTCACCGATGGCGAAATCATCGACGGCATCAAATTGCTGGCTGAAACCGAGGGGGTGTTTACCGAGACCGCCGGCGGAACCACCATCGCCGTGCTCAAGAAACTGGCGGAGCAGGGCAAAATTGACCCCGAAGAGACCACCGTCGCCTACATCACTGGTAACGGCCTCAAAACCACAGAAGCGATTGCCGCTTCGATCGGCGAACCCTTCCTGATCGAGGCCCAGCTCGACAGCTTCAACGCCGCTTGGAAACGGTCCCAGTCCCTGCACCGGGCCACTCCTGAAAGTCTCGCCTCCTCAGTGGTCTGACCACTCCTTCACCCGCCCCCAATGCCCCCATGGCCGTCCAGGTTCTGATCCCCACGCCCCTGCAAAAGTTCACCAACGATGAAGCCAGTGTCAGCGTTGATGCCAGCAGCGTCGATGCTTTGCTGCAGGCCCTCGATGCCCGTTTTCCCGGTATCCATGGCCGTCTCTGTGATCAAGACGGCAAACTGCGGCGTTTTCTCAACGTATATGTCAACAGCGAAGACATCCGCTTCCTTGATAACCAGACCACGGCCCTAGCCGATGGCGATGAGGTCAGCATCGTCCCAGCTGTCGCTGGCGGCTGAAGGCGATAGTCATTTTGCCGCTTGCATGAGCAAATACAAGTTTCAGCGTCAGCAATACTGATACTAGGAATCGTCGCAGATCCCGCTCGATCCCATAGGGTTATCTCCATGCGTGGGTGGTAATGATGAGCCAGAGACCAATGCCATCACTGAGCCAGCACGAATGGCAGGACGGCATCCAGATCTTCGATTACCGCCAAGCGGCCAATCCGATCCGCCCCGGCCTGACCGAACCGATCCCCTACCGGCAGTGGAACCCCGAGCTGCATGCATCAGGACCCACGGCCATCCTGCCCCTCGATCTCAGTGCCGAACTGGGCTGCCCAGGACCGGCCACCAGTCCGGCTCTGGCGGCCCATTTCTTGCGGCTGCTGGCAGGTGATGAACTGAGGGCCGCCGCCAGCTCCACCAGCTCCTTGTTTTATGTGCTGCGGGGCTCGGGCCAGCTCCAACGTCCTGCCGCCCCGGATCAGTCGACACTGGAACTGAGCTGGACAGCGGGCGATCTATTTGTGCTGCCGGCCGGCCCAGATCCCTTGCTGCAGGCCGACAATGAAAGCATTCTCTACTGGGTCCACGATGGGCCCCTGCTCAGCTATCTGGGAGTGAAGCCAAGCCGGCCCCGTTTTCGGGCCAGTCATTACCCCAGCGAATTGCTTGAGGCCGAACTGAAGGCTCTGCTAGACGACCCCAGCGCCGCCCGCAGCAACCGCCTAAGCATCTTGCTGGCCCACGAGGATTTGCCCGCCAGCCGTACGGTCAGTCACACCCTCTGGGCGATGCTCGGGGTGGTACCGGCCGGGGCCGTCCAGCCGCCGCATCGGCATCAATCCGTTGCTCTCGATCTGATCGTCGACTGTGATCCCGGCTGTTACACCCTGGCGGGCAGGGAACTTTGCGATGACGGCACAATTCGCGATCCCCATCGCATCGACTGGCAGGCCGGCGGAGCGTTCATCACCCCTCCAGGCCATTGGCATGCCCATGTCAATGAAAGCGGTCGCATGGCCCGGCTGCTGCCGATTCAGGATTCTGGGCTGCACACCTACCTCAGAAGCCTGGACATCCGCTTTGCCGGGACCCACAACTGAGATCAGAACTGGCCTAATGGCTTAAGTCAGCTCTAGCAAAGCAGCCATGATTCTCAGGTCTCGCCCACCGGCACCGCCAGCCGGGCTGCCGGCAGTGTCTGCCCAACGGCCAGTTCTGGATGGCTGGTCTCCCATGCCGCCACCGACTGGCGGAAGCTTTCGCCATCGATGGTTTCCTCCGCGATCAGCCGATCGACCAATTGGTCCATCAGCTCGCGCCGTGGAGCCAGAATCGCGACGGCCCGCTCCAGGGACTGGCAGGCCAGCTCCCGCACCTTTCGGTCGATGCGATTTCCCGTATCGGCGGAGTAGTGGGGCTGGGGTCGAAACCAGTCACGGCCAAGGAATACTTCGCCCTCGTCGCTTTCCAGGGCCATTGGCCCCAGCTCGGAGAATCCGTAGCGGGTCACCATTTCCCGGCTGATCTGGCTGACCATCTGCAGATCACTTGCCGCCCCCTGGGTGACCTCACTGGGACCAAACACCACCATCTCGGCAGCACGGCCCCCCAACACCACGACCAGTTTCGCCATCAGATAGGCCCGGCTAATCAGGCCAGAATCGAGGATGTCCTCAGCGGGCATCATCCGGGCAAAACCACCGACCCCTCCAGCTCGGGGCAGCAGGGTCACCTTGTCCAGCTTGTCGGCATGGGGCAGCAGGGAGGTGAGCAGGGCGTGACCGACTTCGTGATAAGCGATCAGACGCTTTTTGGCGTTGTCCTGCAACGGGGCAGCCGTCAGTCCCATGGTGATCCTCTCGAGGGCATCACCGATGGCCTGGTTGTTGACCTGGGCCAGATGGCGCCTTGCCGTCAGGATCGCCGCCTCATTGAGCAAGTTGGCCAGGTCGGCGCCGGAAAAGCCCGGGGTGCGGATTGCCCAGTCCGCGAGGGACACTTCATCGGCCAAGGGGCGGCTGCGGGCGTGGACACCGAGGATTTGCTCACGGCCGCGGCGATCGGGCAGGTCTACGGTGATGCGCCGATCGAAGCGGCCGGGTCGCATTAAGGCCGAATCCAGGACGTCGGGACGGTTGGTGGCGGCCAACAGGATGACACCGGAATTTTCCTCAAAGCCATCCATCTCGGTCAAGAGTTGGTTGAGGGTCTGTTCGCGCTCATCGTTGCCCCCGCCGATACCTGCGCCTCGCTGACGGCCTACTGCATCAATCTCGTCGATGAAAATAATGCAGGGGGCTTTGGCCTTGGCTTGGCGGAACAGGTCCCGCACCCGGCTGGCCCCCACTCCCACAAACATCTCGACGAATTCAGAAGCGGCCATCGAGAAGAACGGCACGCCCGCTTCGCCGGCAATCGCTCGGGCGAGCAGGGTCTTACCGGTTCCTGGAGGGCCGATCAACAACACACCTTTGGGGATCTTGGCACCAACGGATGTGAAACGCTCCGGAGCTTTCAAGAAGGTGACCACCTCCTGAAGCTCTTCCTTGGCCTCGGCAATGCCGGCCACATCCTCGAAGCGCACCGTCACGCCCCCATCGGCCTGGAGTCGGGGCTGGCTGCGGCCAAAGCCGAGATGGCGGTTGGCCACCTGGGCCGAACGACGCAGCAGCAGGGCCATGGCGGTCAGGAGCAGGGTCGCCAGCAGCAGATTGCTGACGAGTCCAGCGACGGCGTCATCGCGAACCTCATCGCGCACATTGAGCGGTACACCCGCATCTTGGGCCGACTGCAGCAGCAGTTGGTTGTCACTGAACACGGGCACTTCAGCCGAGCGCCCGTTGTGGAAATAGACGGTGGCCAGCCGCTGCCGGGGCATGAGCTCCAGCTCTTTCACCTTGCCTGCTTTGAGATCCTTAAGCAGTTGGCTAAAGGAAGGTTTGGACCCGTTTTCGTTGGTCCGGCTGAAGGGTCCCGCCGCTTGCTTGGATTCAGTTTTGGGGGCTTGCCCAGGGGCCAATGCCGGCACCGCAGCGTGATGGGCGGCGGGAGGTTCGCTAGCGGGAATGACGGGCGGTGGGCTGCTGCTCACTGGAGATCACCACAGAAATCGATCCTAGCGATTTGACGAAAGGAGGGGCCGCATTGGAAAATCTTTGTTTGGCATAAAAGTTCTGAGATGGCCGTTCCTAAGAAGAAAACCTCCAAAGGCAAGCGCAACCAGCGGCATGCCCATTGGAAGGCCAAGGCCGGTGATGCCGCTGCCAAGGCTCTTTCCCTCGGTAAGTCGGTGCTGAGCGGTCGAGCCCGGGGCTTCGTTTACCCGATTGCCGAGGAAGCCGAAGAAGAGTGAGGGGCTGCTCGGCCACCAATGGCAGGTCGACCATTACTTAGGTTCCCAGCTTGAAAGCTTCAAGTACTACTGCATAAAGTGCTCCCAATCTAAGGTTGTCTGCCACAACCCAGGCAAGGTTTGGTTCGGTCCTCACCATCTGGGAGCGCAGGCGTACGATCGCCTCGACGATCAGCACCAGGCCCAGCACCACCACCGGTCTGCCGCCTGGTATCCGGATAATCAACACGGCCATCAGGTTCTGGCACAGGAAATAGCCCACCAGTAGGCCAAGCATGGCCAAGCTGCCGCCGCGCCAATTGCGCCGCACCTGGGTCAGCAAAGCCCCTCCCAGCTTCCGTTGGGCGAGCTCCAGACGGGTTACTTGGCGCAGCTTGCCGTTCATCGCCGCTCCAGGAGCTGGTGCAGATAGGAAAGCGTTACCCGGGATTGATCGCAAGCAGGACCCCTTCGCACCTGCACTGGGCCCCTGGCCGGCTCCAGGTTGTCGACTACGGCCGCCGCCGCCTGGAAGTTTGCTGCTGGCTGCTCTCGGGACAGGTCACTGAGGGTGACAAGGCAGGGCAGAGCGGCCGCCGTGGCCGCCGCCAGGCCGGCGATGGAGTCTTCGAGCACAACAACGGCCCCTGGGGAAACCTTTAGCTGGTCGAGGGCGAGCTGGTAGCCCTGGGGATCGGGTTTCTTGCGTGCCACATCTTCGCCACACACCCAAAAGGCAAAGGCTCCCGTGAGGCTGGGCGCCAGGGCCCCCAGCAGGGCGGCCACCGCCGAACGCGAGCTGGTGGTGACGATCGCCTGGGGGATGCCGGCGGCCTGGGCCTCGGCGATCAAGGGGGCGACCCCCGGTCTCAAGGCCAGGCCGCCATCGGCTACCAAGCTCACGTAGTGCCGTTGCTTGGCGGCCATGAGGGTTTCCAGCTTTTCCCGGGGCCATGGGGCCTCCCCTTGCTGGTGCCGATAGGCCGCCAACCGTTCGCGGCCGCCGCTCACCGCCAACAAACCGCGATAGGTGTCCAGATCCCAATGCCAGGGCAAGCCGGCCTCCTTGAAGGCCAGGTTGAAGCCATGGCGGTGGCCCTCGAATTCGGTCTCGGCCAAGGTGCCATCCACATCCCAAAGCAGGGCTTGCAGCCGCTGGCCCATGCCGTTTCTTCTTCTGCGCTGTTCAGGGCAGGCTAGAGGGGGGCCTGGGTCAAGCCAGGTACCAAAATGCAGAACCGCAGACCGTCAGCGTTGCCTCCCGCCTTCGATGAACCACGCTGGGTGTTGCCCGTGGCCTTGCCGGCCCGATCCCTGCAGGGCGGGGCCATGGCCAACCTGCCTCCAGAGCTCCTGGCGGTCCTGCTGCGCCGTGGCGTTGAGGGTCCCGAAGCCCTGGCGGACCTACTGGATCCACCGCCGGCACCGGATCCCCTGCTCCATTTTGCCGATCTAAGTCGGGCCTTAACGCGGCTGGAGAACGCCTGCCGCCAGGGGGAAGCGGTGGCGATCTGCGGCGATTACGACGCCGATGGCATGACCAGCACAGCCCTGCTCAGTGGGGTTCTCTCCCGCCTGGGGGCCCGTCCCAAAGCGGCAATCCCCCGTCGTATGGAAGAGGGCTACGGCCTCAACGTGGCCATGGTCGAGCGCCTGGCGGCGGAGGAAATCGGCCTGCTGATCACCGTGGATAACGGCGTCAGCGCCCTGGCGGCCCTAGATCGCGCCGCCGAGCTGGCCGTCGAGGTGATCTTGACGGATCACCACAGCTTGCCGCCCCAATTGCCTCCCCATCTGGCCCTGCTGCATCCGGCCTTGACCCCCGCCGATTCCCCCTACCGAGGGTTGGCCGGCGTGGGGCTGGCCCATGTGCTGGCCATGGCCCTCTGCCAGCGGCTGGGGCGCCGGGATGGCCAGGCCATATCCCTAAATCTGTTTTGTATCGGCACCATCGCCGACATGGCCCCCCTGACGGGGGTCAACCGCCGTTGGCTGCTCGATGGCTTGCCCCGGTTGGCCGCCTCGCCCCTTCCCGGCCTGAAGGCGTTGCAGCAGTTGGCTGGACTGGGCGACCAGCCCCTGGATGCCGAGGCGGTGGCCTTCAAGCTGGCTCCTCGCATCAATGCGGTGGGCCGCCTGGGGGATCCCCTGCTAGTGGTTGATCTGCTGACCACCGAAGACCCGGATCGCGCCATGGAGCTCGCCATGCGCTGCGAGGCCCTGAATCGCCAACGGCGTGAACTTTGCGATGCCATTGAGGCCGAAGCCTTGGCCCTGCTGGAGGCGGACGGACCCCAGTGGCCAGGTTTCTTGCTGCTGGCCCAGGGCCACTGGCATCACGGCGTCATCGGCATCGTCGCCGCCCGCTTGGTGGAACGTTGCGGCCGGCCGGTGGCCTTGCTGGCGGGTGAGGGGGGCGGCCAACTGCGGGCTTCGGTGCGGGCTCCCCGGGGCTTTCGCGTTGACGGGGCCCTGAGCGCCTGCGCCGATTTGCTGGAACGTTTCGGCGGCCACCCCGCTGCCGGCGGATTCACGGTGCAGGCCGCCAAGGTGCGGGAGCTGAAGGAGCGGCTGGAGGCCCTGGCCCAGGAATGGCTGGGGGAACAGGGCAGCGGTCGCAAGGTGGAGCCGGAGGCCCTGTTGCCTCTAGCACGCATCG
Source organism: Synechococcaceae cyanobacterium (assembly GCA_947458155.1). GTDB lineage: Bacteria > Cyanobacteriota > Cyanobacteriia > PCC-6307 > Cyanobiaceae > Cyanobium. The sequence goes on from CANGZM010000056.1 coordinate 10,853, forward strand.
ATCGGGACTTCCTGATGCAGCTAAAACGGCTGGAACCTTTCGGGATCGGCCATGGGGCCCCTATCTTCTGGAGCCGCCATTGCCAGATTTCCAGCTGCAGGTTGTTGCGGGGCGGTCATCTCGAGCTGCAACTCTTGCAGGGATCCCATCGGCTGCGGGCGATGGCCTGGCGCTGGGAGGGTCCGGGGTTGCCGACGGGCGCTGTGGATGTGGCCTTTCGCCTGCGCCTGGACCGCTGGCAGGGAGAAGAAAGGCTTCAACTAGAGGTGGTCGGTCTACGGCCAAGCAGCGGCGACACGGTCGTGTTGATGCGCCGGCAACGTACCTACTGGTGTCAAAAGGAGGGCGATGGGGTGCTGATCCGCAATGACGCCGGCGAGCAAATTCGAGCTCAAAACCAAGAATGGCTGGAGGCCAGCCAACAAACCGGTACCGAACAAAACGGCACGGAACAAACCGACACCGAACAAAACGGCAAGGAGAGTGCAAGCGGAACCTCCCACCCCTACCTGCAAGCCCTGTTCCGGGACGCGGCCGTTGCCCTCGGACTTACGGCCTAACGGCCATTGCTAGCTAGCCCAAAGGCAGACGGCCGTCGCCGCAACGAAGCTCAGAGGGCGCCACGCCGATAGAAGAGAATGAAAATGACCGCTGGACCTGCCAAGGTGATCAGGGCTAGGGCGGCAAAGTTTGAGATGAGATGGAAATCGATCGACATGAACAGCTGCGCGACGGCCCTCGAAAAATCAATCTCATGGTAGTTGTTTCTCCACCAAGACCCCCCAACGGGTCCCCAGGCTGTGAAACGCTGTTACAGGCATGGTTCCAGGCATGGAATGGCGCCAGGTCTGATTTCGGCTCGGTGCAGCAGAGGCAACCATGAGCAAGGGCTCACCCCTTTGGCAGTGCATCAGTGGCTGCGGCGCTTGTTGTCGCCTCGACCCCGAACGCCGTGGCGAAGCCCTGGCAGCCCTTAGCGCCGAGCAAAGGGCCACTTACATGGATTTGGTGGCTGCGGATGGCTGGTGTCGTCATTTTGATACCGGCAACCGCCGCTGTCGCATCTACGCCGATCGGCCGGACTTCTGCCGGGTGCAGCGCTTGCTGGCCCTCTTTGGCCAGGAGGGTGAGGACTTCGACAGCTTTGCCATTTCCTGTTGCCTCGAGCAAATCCGCAGCGAGGAAGGCGGCCGTGGCAGGGTGATGAAGCGCTTTCAGCGCGCCATCCGCCGCCAGCCATGAGCACCCCTGAGCCCCCCAGCCACGGGCCCTTGTCCTCTGGGGATCCCCTGGGGCAGACGACACAAGCAGAGACGACACAATCAGAGACGACACAAGCAGAATTGTCGCCAGCAAGCCTCGCTGTACCGGACCCCAGCCCCGCCTCTGGCGCGGCCAGCACCCCTGCGGCACCGTCATCCCAGGCCTGGCTGCAGGTGTTCCTGACCACCGCCACCACCGTTTTCTTGGCCGAATTGGGCGACAAAACCCAGCTGGCCGCCTTGCTCCTCTCTGCCCAGTCCGGCCGTCCCGCGGTGGTGTTTGTCGGCGCCTCCCTGGCTCTGATCTGCTCCAGCCTGGTGGGGGTTCTGCTGGGCCGCTGGCTTTCGCGGCTGATGGCGCCCGAGCAACTGGAGCGGGCCGCCGGGGTGATCATGGTGGTATTGGGCCTTTGGCTGGGCCGCCAGGCGGTACTGCAGCTGGCGGCCAATCACCTGCAGGCGGGTCCGGCTTTGGGCTGAGTCGTCACTGATCCATGGCCCTGGTCCCGCCCCAGGGTTCGCCGCCAGGTCCTTTGCCGTTGCACTCCGCCCATGCTTGCCCTACTCGCCTCCACCTTCGTCACCGTGTTTCTGGCCGAACTGGGCGACAAAACCCAGCTGGCGATCGTCAGCCTGAGCGGCACCTCAAGCCGACCTGGTGCCGTCTTCGCCGGCAGTGCCTTGGCCTTGGTATTGGCGAGTTTGTTGGGCGCTGCTGCGGGGGGTTCGCTCTCAAGCGTTATTCCACCCCAGGCGCTGCAGCTAGCAGCTTCCGTGGGTTTTTTGATCCTGGGGGCCCGGCTGATCCTGCGCTCCATCGGGCCCCAGGACGGGCCGGCCGGGGCCATCGCCAATGGCTCCGATACCCCCGGTCCGTAAAGTCAGC
>CANGZM010000057.1 GCA_947458155.1 Synechococcaceae cyanobacterium
CCGGCTTACGGTGTTGATGCGCAGGCGCCCTTCAACCACCAGTCGCTGGCCCGCTTGGGCACGGTTCTGCAGGTCCTGGGCCAGATTTCCCCAGCCGACCACTTTGATTTGGCCAGGGGGATCCTCCGGCCGCAGGCCGTCAAAGCGGACGGCCATTTCGGCCACTGGCGTTTGGTTGTCCTGGGTGTAACGCACCTGTGGGGCCTCCAGCACCTCCACCTCAAGCAAACAGTGATTCACTCCGATACCTTCGGATTGCTGATTCCATCTTGATGCACGCCGCTCCATGGGTCGGGGCCAGGGGTGGGCGGATCTGGCTCTTCTCCGGGACTGGCGAGGGCCCGGTGCTGGCCCAAGTCCTGTTGCAGCGCGGCTGGCGGCTCAGGATCAGTGTGGTCAGCCCCCAGGCGGCAAGGGCCTACGGCACCGCCGCCGGCCAGGAGCTGCGGGTGGGTGCCCTGGCTGGGCAGGCAGCCCTGGCCCAGGAGTTGCTCGCCGCCCGCAGGGGTGGGGAGGGCTTTACCTGGGTGGTGGATGCCAGCCATCCCTTTGCCAGCCGCATCAGCGCCAGCCTGGCGAGCGGGTGTGCCGACCTAGATCAACCCTTGGTGCGGCTGCAACGGCCCCTGTTGCCCCTGGGCCGGGCCGAGGCGCTGGGGGACCTTTCGGATCTGGGGCGCCATCGCCTTGCCGGTGAAAGGTTGCTGTTGGCGATTGGCGCTCGCCAGTTGGTAGCGGCGGTGCGCCTCACCCCCGGTGCAGTGCACCATGGCCGCATCCTGCCCCTGCCCCTGGCCCTGCAGCAGGCGACGGCGGCCGGTTTGGACCCCGAGCGCATCGCCTGTTTACGGCCGGGAGGGGATGGCGCCATTGAGCGTGCCCTCTGCCGGCACTGGCGGTTGACCTGCGTGCTGGCCCGGCGTTCCGGTGGAACCAACGAAGCCCTATGGCATGCCATAGCCGCCGATCAGGGCCTACGTCTGCTGTTATTGGATCGGCCGCCTGAACCCAGTGGGGTCAGAGCCCTGTCCCTGGGTGGCCTGCTGGAGCAACTGGGGGGGCCTGCTGTGCCGCACCGGCCCTGAACGGTCTGCTGGGCGCAGGCCCCAGGCTGTCAATCGAGGTGTTGGGCGACCAGGGCGGGAAGGGAGGCCTGGGGACGGGGGCCCAGTTGGGTGACGACCTGGCCGGCGCAGAGGGAGCCAAGTCGACCACAGCGTTCCAGACTCGCGCCGTCGGTATAGCCCTGCAGGAAGCCGGCGGCATAGAGATCACCGGCGCCGGTGGTGTCGACCAGGGGCCCCAGCCGGAACGGTTCGATCAACAGGGTCTGGTCGCCGCTCAGCACCACCGAACCCTGTTCGCTGCGGGTCAGGGCCGCCACCTGGCAACGGCCCCGCACCTGCTGGGCTGCGTCCTCAAAGCTGTTGGCTTTGTAGAGGGAAGTGATCTCCATCTCATTGGCAAACAGGATGTCCACATGGCCGTCCACCAATTCAAGGAAGCTTTCGCGGTGACGATCGACGCAGAAGGCATCGGAGAGGGAAAGGGCTACCTGGCCGCCACTGGCGCGCATCGCGGCGGCCGCCGCCAGGAAGGCTTGTTTGGCCGCTTCGCTGTCCCACAGGTAGCCCTCCAGGTAGAGAACTTTCGCCTGGGGCACCAGATCCAGGTCCAGGTCCCCAGGGTCCAGGCCCACGGAAGCCCCCAGATAGGTGCACATCGTGCGCTGGGCATCCGGGGTTACCAGGATCAGGCAGCGGGCTGTGGAGGGGCCACTAGCCGCAGCTGGGGTGTCAAAGCGGGCACCCACCGATCGAATGTCGTGGGCGAAAATCGCCCCCAATTGGTCATCGCGCACCCGGCCGATGAAGGCCGCCTTGCCGCCCAGTTGGGCAATGCCGGCCAGGGTGTTGGCGGCGGAACCGCCGGAGGTTTCCAGTCCAGGGCCCAAGCTGGCGTAGAGCCCTTCGGCCGCAATCTCATCGATCAGGGCCATGGTGCCCTTGCTCAGGCCATGTTCCTCAAGGAAGCTGTCGTCGGTTTGGATCAACACGTCCACGATGGCGTTGCCGATGCCGACCACATCAAGGTTTCGGTCAAGCGGCAGCAGGCTGTTGGGGGCCGGGAGGCTGGCGGCGCTCATGGGGGCAGAAGGGAGTGGAAGGGGTAAGGGGGTGTGTACGGCCTGACTACTAGACGCTGAGCAGGGCGCGTTTGGGGCCATGGATCGGATCCTCGACCACGATGGTCTGGTCTCGCTGGGCCCCAAGCGAAACGATGGCGATCGGCACCTCCATCAGCTCAGCCAGGAAACGCAGGTAGGCCTGGGCGGTGTCGGGGAGATCCTCCAGCCGACGGCAATCGGCGGTCGAGCACTGCCAGCCAGGCAGGGTTTGAAAGATCGGCTGACAGCGGGCAAAATCTTCAGCGCTGCAAGGGAAGTACTCGATGCGCTCTCCGTCGAGATCGTAGGCCACGCACACCTGGATCTCATCGAGCTCGTCCAGCACATCCAGCTTGGTGATGGCCAAACAGTCGAGACCATTGACTTCGACGGCATAGCGGCCGATGACACCGTCGAACCAGCCACAGCGCCGACGCCGGCCGGTGGTGGTGCCGAATTCGCCGCCACGATCGCAGAGGTGGTCGTTGAGGCTGCCCTGCAGTTCGGTGGGGAATGGTCCTTCCCCCACGCGGGTGGTGTAGGCCTTTGCCACCCCAATCACCCGGTCGATCAGGGTGGGTCCTACCCCCGCACCGATGCAGGCCCCCCCGGAGACGGGATTGGAGGAGGTGACATAGGGATAGGTTCCGTGGTCGAGATCCAGCAGGGTGCCCTGGGCACCCTCGAAAAGAATGTTCTTGCGGGCCCGGGCCGCCTGGTGAATCGTGCGGGTGCAATCGACGACGTGGGGGGCCAGTCGGGCGCCGTAGCCGGCGTATTCGGCAATCACGGCGTCGGGATCCAGGGGCTCTAGCCCGTAGACCTTGGTGAGCAGTTCGTTTTTTTGGGTGAGGGGCGTCAGCAGCCGATCCCTCAGCCGGTCTTCGTCCAGCAGATCGATTACACGAATGCCGTTGCGTTCGGATTTGTCTGCGTAGGTCGGGCCGATGCCACGGCCGGTGGTGCCAATGCGGCGGTCGCCGCGCCGCTGCTCGATCGCCTGGTCCAGCAGGCGGTGGTACGGCATGGTCACATGGGCGGTGGAGGCCAGCTTGAGGCCTGCAACCGAAATTCCGAAATTCCCCAGGGTGTCGATTTCGCCCAGCATCACCTTGGGATCGACCACGGTGCCGGAGCCGATCAGGCAGACGGTTTGGGGATAGAGGATGCCGGAGGGGATCAGGTGCAATTTGAGCACCCGGTCGTCCACAACAATTGTGTGGCCGGCGTTGACCCCGCCTTGATAGCGCACCACCACATCGGCGGAACGGCTCAGCAGATCCGTGATCTTGCCCTTGCCCTCGTCACCCCACTGCGCACCGATGACGACGACGTTGGCCAAGGACAAGGCGGCCCGTAGCCGCATCACAGCACAAGCGAAGAGCGTGTCAGATGCAGGTGCCCTTCGTCAAAGGCTTGGGGTCGGCCTCGCTTCAGGTCCCCCGAACCACAGAGGCCTGGGCCTGTTGCAGTTCTTTCTCAATGCGGTTGCGCAGCGCTTCGGGCAAGGGGCGGTTGGCATAGCCGAGATAATGGCCGGCCAGAGAGTTGACGGCGGTCACCATGGTGGTGAAGGACCCAAGGGCGTTGATGTCCTGGCGGGGGCGGTAGAAGGCCGTGTAGTCATTGATCAAGGCGCGGGCCTCCTTTTCAGCCTCGCTGCGGCCGGGATCATCGGCATCCAGGTGGATGGTGGTCAGCAGGCTTTGGGCCACGCTGACGGTGTCATCTACATAGTTGCCGGTTAGTTTGCCGCTGGCGCTGCTGCTACAGCCGCTGAGACTGAGGCTGAGGCAAAGCACCAGGCCTAGGACCGCCTTGAATGCCCAGCGCCCGTCCAGGGCTGCGGCTATCCAAGTTGCCAGGCGTTGGAATGGATTCAAGGCAGCCATGGTGGTGCGGCATCTGGGCCGATCTTAAAGAGGCGTTGGAGTCGACCCCGATCGCGGGTCTGCCAAGCGTTGCATTAGGCGGGGCAAGAGGTCGTCCGCTGCAAGGTCCTCCGGTTTGCCGTCAAGACGCGAAACCAGTTCCACCTGGCCGCTGGCGGCCCCCCTGCCGACCACGACCCGGAAGGGTATGCCAATTAGGTCGGCGTCTTTGAATTTGACCCCGGCCCGTTCGTCCCGGTCGTCCAGCAATACCTCCACCCCGGCGGCTTGCAATTCGCCATAAAGGCGCTCAGCCAGTTCCACTTGCAGCGGTTCGTTGAGGCTGGCGATCACCACAATCACCGCGAAGGGGGCGATGGCCAGGGGCCAGCAGATGCCCCGGCCGTCATGGTTTTGCTCGACGGCGGCCTGGGCCAGCCGGGAGACCCCGATGCCATAGCAGCCCATCCAGAGGGGTTCTTCCTGGCCGGCCTCAGTTGTGAAGGTGGCCTCGAGGGCTTGCGAATACTTGCGGCCCAGCTGAAAGATGTGGCCCACTTCGATGCCGCGGGTGGCTTCCAGCTGCTGACTTGGGTCGTGGAGGCAGCGGTCCCCGGGCTGGGCGGCCCGCAGGTCCGCGTTATGGGGCAGCGGGCCGAGGTCGGCCCAAGAGGCGCCTACCCGATGGCTGTCCGTTTGGTTGGCCCCGCAGACGAAACGTTGCAGCTCCAGGGCGGTGGGGTCCGCCAGCCTCAGGAATTGACGTTCAAGCCGTGGCGGAACAACAGATTTGGAGCCTGATACGAAGCGACCACCCGCTGCCGGGGCTTGGTCAATAGTTTCATCAGCAAGGTCGGGTCCCAGGTAGCCGAAGGGGATGGCGTCGAAGGCCTGGGGCAGGTTCCAGCGTTGGACGAGGGCGCCATCGAGGGGAGCCACCTCCAGCAGCCCCCCGTGATCGGCAAGGACAGCGGTGATGGCATTGGCCAGCTTCACCTCATTGAGCTGCTGGTCGCCCCGCAGGCTGACGAGCACGGGCTGCACCAGACCGTCGGCGAAGCGGGCCGCCAGCAGCAGCACCTTGACGATCTGGGAGGGGGCGAAGCCATGGGCTGCGGCCAGGGCCTCAATGGTGGTTTGTCCAGGTGTCGATAGCTCCTGGCAGGGGTCGGGGCCCAGGGGCACCGCCTCACTAGCCAAGGACACGGCCCTTTCCTGGTTGGCGGCATAGCGTCCGTCGGTACTGGCCAGAACCAGGTCTTCGCCGGCTTCCGCCGTCACCATGAACTCCTGGCTTGCGGACCCACCGATGGCCCCACTGTCGGCTTCGACGGCCACGGTGCGCAGACCACAGCGGCTAAAGATGCGGCGATAGGCGCCATCCATCTCGGCGTAGGTTTCGCGCAGGGAGGCCTCGTCGGCGTGGAATGAATAGGCGTCTTTCATGATGAATTCGCGCCCCCGCATCAGGCCGAAGCGGGGGCGGATCTCATCGCGAAACTTTGTTTGGATCTGGTACAGGTTGACTGGCAGCTGGCGATAAGAGCGGATCAGGTCTGCAGCCAGTGCGGTGATGACCTCTTCGTGGGTGGGTCCCAGCCCCTGTTCCCGGCCCTGGCGATCGGTGAGGTGAAACATGATTCCTTCCCCCGCCGTGTAGCCGGCCCAACGGCCGCTGCGCTCCCAAAGGTCGGCGGGTTGGAGCTGGGGCAGCAGCACTTCCAGGGCGCCTGTGCCATTCATTTCCTCGCGCACGATCTGGGAGATCTTTTGCAGGACACGCCAGAGCAGGGGCAGGTAGGCATAGATGCCGGAACTAATGCGGCGCGTGTAGCCGGCGCGCAACAGCAATTTGTGCGAAACAATCTCGGCCTCCGCAGGATCATCCCGCAGCGTCACCAGCATCAGGCGGGAGACGCGCATGGCCAGAAATGGAGAGGTGAGCGGACCCTACCATTAGCCAACCAATGGTCCATCAAAGCCCCTGCAAGCGAAGCGGGGGGAAACCGCTTGGGTTGCTGGTTCGCCACGGCCCTAAGCCCGGATTTGGTGGGATGCCCTCTTGAGTAGTGTAAACACAATTGGAAATATCTGCTAAGTTCCCATTCATTCTAGTTGGCTTTTGCGCTCCATGCTCCCTCATTCGGCTACCACGCCCATTGGCACAGGTGCCGCTAATGGGGTTCAGGCGTTGGCGGCATCCCTGATCCAGGAGCATGGGACTGCAGGTTCAGGGGCTGAGCGGAAAGAAGAGCTTTTGATCACGATCGATGACGTGCAAAAGGCCCTGAATCGTTCCCGTGCTTCTGTATATCGTTATACAAATACCGATCCTCGCAGCCTCAATCCCCCCTTTAACCCCCGCAAGCTGAATCCCGAATACCGTACCGATCAAAAGGATCCGCTTGTTTTCCATCCCAATGAGGTCGCCCGTTTTGCTAGGGACGTGATGCGCATCAAGGAAGTAACCGTTGAGGTGCTGAATTCACCCTCCACCGCCACCCAACAGTTATTGACCTCCATATTGGAGGAGCTGCGTGCCATCCGTGAGCACTTGGACCACTTGGAAGTGCCTCCCAGCCAGCTCGATCACCATCGCCACCACAGCCAGGCTCGCCCGGCCGCTTGAGCCGCCAGCAACGGTCGTCCAAGCTCAGGACTGGCCCCCATTTATGCGAGGCGTTGCAGCAGCACGCCCTCGTAGTCCAGGGCCCGGAAAACCGGTGCCGGGTCGCTGAAGCCGGCTGCTTCCACCAAGGCGGCCAGGCGGGACGATCCGATCGGATGCACGGCTTCAGTGAGTCCACGCAGGGGTTCATCGTTGGCGATGGTTTCCCCATCCAGCGGACCGGCGGCCCGCTGAAAGGCCAGTCGTGCCGCCGCCAACTGGTCCTGGAGGGCCGACTTTTCTCCCTGCATTAGATCCACCAGCAGCACCTCGCCCCCCGGCCGCAGGCTGCGGGCCAGGGCCGCGAGAAATCTCAGTTTGCTGCCGTCATCGGGGAGGCCCTGCAACACCAGTACCGCAAGGGCGCCGTCGAAACCCGTGCTGCTGTCCAGATCTTCCAGCCGGGTGTCCTGCCAGGTAATGCCTTCGCCAGCGTTGCCTTGCTCGCTGGTCAACCTTTCCCGGGCGGCTGCCAACATCGCCGGCGAGGGATCGATCGCGGTCAGTCGCCAGTCGGGGCGCTGGCGTCGTGCTTCCAACAACTCGGCGCCTGTGCCGCAGCCGGCCACCAAGATGGAGGCGCCTGGCATTGCCCCCAGGGGGGAGGTGGCCAGCAGGGCCACCCCAAGGCGGGCCAGGCTGCTGTAGCCGGGAATCAGGAGCTGGGCAATGCGGTCGTAGCGGGCCGCGGCGATAAGGGACAAGGCACCCAAGCGATAAGGGCATGCTAAGCAGCCTCCCGGGCGGCTCCTTTTTGGCGTTTCGGGCTTGCAAGCCTGCCCTGTTGCTGGAATCGGGGCGGGACGTGTCTTAAGTTGTTTGACGCCGATACCTTGTTCCACCGTGCCCACCATCCGTTTTGAAAAGGAAGGCCAGCAGGTGGGTTGCATCGAGGGGGCGAACCTGCGCAAGGCCACCCTTGATGCCGGCATCAACCCCTATAAGGGCCTAAACAATTTCAACAACTGCGGTGGCCTGGGCCAGTGCGGCACCTGTGTGATGGAAGTGCTTGAGGGGGGTCGCAACCTTTCTCCCCGCAGCGATGTCGAAGAGGTTTATCTCGCCGACCGCCCCGCCAACTATCGCCTGAGCTGCCGCACCACCGTCAACGGTGACGTCACCGTGCGTACCAACCCCGGTGATGGCGTGGGCAAGGGCTCCAACAGCCTGGTAGGAGCCCTCAAGGCCCTGGTGGGCCGCGGCTGAATTCCACCATGGCCACCAACGGCGCCGCCGGGGCCATTCTTTACGGCTACAAGGCCTGCGGCACCTGTCGCAATGCCTTGGCTTGGTTGAAAGATCATGGGCTTGAGCTGTCCATGATCGACATCACCACGACTCCGCCCACACCCGAATTGTTGCGTCGCGCCCTGGCCCAGGAGGGTGGTCGCTCCCGCCTACTCAACACCAGTGGTCAGAGTTATCGCGCCCTGGGCGCCGCTGTGGTCAAGGCGATGGGGGATGGGCCGTTGCTGCAGGCTCTCGCGGCCGATGGTCGTCTGATCAAACGTCCTTTTCTGGTTACCCCAGCAGGCCCCATCCTCACTGGATTTCGTCAGGACGAGTGGCAGCAGGCCCTGCTGTGCCCCTGAGCCCTCCTGGGTTCGCTTCCGGCACCCCGGGCCGATCGGAGCCCCCAAGGGTCATCAGCTGATCCAGTTCATCTATCAGTTCGTCGATACCCGCCCGGTTGATTTGGCTGAGGTAGTTGCGCTTGACCGCCTCCAGCAAGGCGCATAGCAGCTGTTGGGAGCGCTCCAGGTTTGGGCCCTGCTCCAGGGAGGCGGCCAATTCCTCCCAGAAGCGATCCAGGCAGCGCTGCAGCAGGGCGAGTTGTTGGTCATCCCTGTAGCCCAGCCGATCACCCGTGCTGCGGCTGAGGTCGATGAGGCTCTCCACCATGCCGCTGGCCAATTGACGGCTGAGACCTTTTTCCATCTCCAGCAGCGGTTGCAGCCGCCGCAGGGAGGTGGGAATCAGCGAAGATTGCAGGCTGCGCTGCAACGCATGGCCCAGGACCCCCTGCAATTCAGGGGCCAGGCGAGGGGCCACCTCCCCCAGCAGCATCGGACCCCAGATCCGCAGCAGCTCAAGCAGTTGGCGATCTCGGTGCGCGAGCACACTTCGGTCGCTGCGCAGGGAGCGGATCCGCTCCGGCCAGCGCCTTGAACGAATCAGCTGCTGCAGACCGTCTAGCAGTTGCAACGCCAGCACCTCAAACAACTCGACCGCCAGCAGGGCCACCACGCCCCGGCTGATCACGGCCCGCAGCGGCTCGATGCTGATCAGTCGGCTGGTGTGGAGCCGCTCCAGGACCGGCACCACCCGGAGCCAGCGCCAGAAGGGCAGCAGCAGGGGCAGATCGATCCAGCGCCGCAGCAGGGCCTGATTCCAGCTCAGACCAGGCAGACGGCGTCGCAGTCGCACCGCCCGCAACAGAATGTCGAAGAGAAAGACGCTCTGGAACAGCACCAGGTCGTAGCGCCAGAAGTGGTCCGTGGGCCGGCCGTTGTTGTCGATCGAGCGCCAGTAGTTGGTGGCCACCAGGGGCAGCACCTCCTTGTTCCAGAAGCCGCGCTCCGATTTCCAGCTTTGACTGTTGAGCCGATCGGGATCGAGCAATTGGGCGGCGGACTCCTTGGCCGAGTCGAGATTGGCCCGGTTGCGCAGGCGGAATTTGATCTTTTCCAGGGTGCCTGAGGCCCCCGTCGCTTCAAAGGGATTGGTATCGATCATCTGCTCGTTGAGCCGGATCTGCCGCCGCAACAGGCGGCTCTGGTCCGGCGAAAGAGCGAGGGGGGCTCCGGGAGGGGCGGGTTGGAGCATGGCTTGGTCCAACTCTTGGAAACTGCGCTGGTAGGCCTGGGTTTCCCGGTGGGGCTCAATGCCCTTGATCGGGTCCATCCAGGGCGTCAAATCAGGCAGGAAGCGCAACGGCAGGGCGAGGGGTGCCGAAGGAATTGGATAAAGATTGCGTTGCAGCCAGAAGGTTCTCAGCGGCACATAGCTGAGGTCGAAGAACACCCACAGCAGGTTGATGGTCGCCCAGATCGCCACAAAGCGATCCCAGCTTCGCCCAAGGCGATGGGCCGGTACCGGCAGGGCGTCATGCCAGCGGGGGCGAGCCATGGGAGCCTGGCGGCAGGGGAGTGCCTACTCTGGCTTGCACCCCGACCTACCTGACGGAGTGCCTTGAGCCCGAAGGAATCCCAGGCCCATCCCCCCGCTGTCGAAGCACCAGACACCAGGGTTCATCTCACCAGATCCAGGCGACCTGATCGGGAGGAAGAGCCTGAAAACCCATGGGCCTTCTGGCGCAGCCTGTTGTTGACCCTGGCCGTGGCCCTCGGGATACGCCAGTTTTTGCTAGAGGCTCGCTACATCCCGTCCGGATCGATGCTGCCGGGTCTCCAGCTCCAGGATCGCCTGCTGGTGGAAAAGCTGAGCTTTAGGGGCCGGGCGCCCCAGCGCGGTGAAATCATTGTTTTCCATGCCCCCCACCACTTCGACCCGGTGCTGAGCGCCCAGCAGCCCCGGGGTCCCCTCACCTGCCTCCTGGTCAACATTCCTGTCATCGGTTCCCTGGAGGGTCTGCAACAGCCGGCCTGCGATGCCTACATCAAGCGGGTTGTCGGCCTTCCCGGCGAGCGGGTGGCTGTGGATCCCCGCGGCCGGGTGTCCATCAACGGCAAGAGGCTTGAAGAGCCCTACGTCAAGACCCTCTGCCCGGTGAATGCCCAGGGGGTCGGCCCTTGCCGCAGCCTCGATGTAGTGGTGCCCGCGAACCATGTGCTGGTGTTGGGCGATAACCGGGGCAATAGTTGGGATGGACGCTTTTGGCCCGGAGGTCCCTTTCTGCCCCAGAGCGAGATCATCGGGCGAGCCTTCTGGCGCTTCTATCCCTTCAACAAGATGGGAAGCCTGGGACCAACCACTCCGTCGCAGCAGTGAGTCCGCTCGCCACCACCTGACCCACCATGGGCCGCTCGATCCAGGGTTGGTTCGCCGCCAATGACTTTGCGTTCTGGGCTTGCCAGAGCCAACACTTTTCGGCATCAAACAGCAGCCAACGTTGGCTGCCGGGGAGCAGGGCTTCTTCCGCCAGGCCCAGAAAACGGGCGGGACCCCAGCAAAGCCTTTCCCACAAAAGGGTTGGCTCCCAGCCGTGACCACGCACCAGTTCCTGCCAAAGCAGGGGCAGTACCAGGCCATGGCCCGCCAGGCCCCCATGGCGCTGGTCCAGGGGCAAGAGCTGTTCTTCCGCATCCAGGGGCTGGTGGTGAACCGCCACGGCGCTGATGACGCCCTCGGCCAGGGCCTGGATCAGGGCCCGTCGGTCACCGGGACCCCCAAGGGAGGGAACCAGTTTCCAGCCCTCATCCGCCAACTCCAGAGCACCGCTGTCGCTGATCAGGTGCCACCAGCAGACGCTGGTCAGGGGGTGGTGGGGGTGGTGCTGGCGCAGCAGGGAAACCCCTTCGGCGGTGGAGAGATTCATCAGCCGCAGTCGGGATTGGGGTAGGCGGCCCGCCAGGGTGAGCAAGGTCTGCAGGGGCAGGATCTCGCTGAGGGCCGGGTCTACCGGCCAACCCGCCCGCAACGCCTCCACCCGTTCGCGCACGAACCCAGCACGGCAGAGGGTGTTGTCCCTCATCGGCAGCAGAATGGGCTTGTCGGCCATTTCCGCCAGGCTCAGGCCCCTTTCCAGCAGCCCCATGGGGGGCAGGCTGTGCCCAGCCGCCAGACCGATGGCACCGGCCGCCAACTGGTCCCCATGGCCAGCGAGGTCCCGATCCTGGCCTTCGAGGCAGAAGCTGCCCCAAAGGTGCAGCTGCATCGGGGCCGGCCAGCCCAGGCCCACCAGCCGCTCGGGCCGGTCCCTCCAGGCCCTGGCCCAGGGCAGTAGCGCCACAGTGCCGTAGCCCCCCGTAGCGGCGGCGGCCTGGAGGCTCGTCAGGGTTTCGGCCCGGCCCAGGTAGGGGTCATCCAGGACGCTGTGGGGATCCACCAGCGGAGGTGCCAGCCAGCAGGTTTGGGCATCGATGGATTGGCAGCGGCCCTGCAAGGGCACTGGTAGGGCAAGGGCCCCAGGTTCGGCCAGGGCCTGCAGCCGCTGGCCGCTGATCAGGGCATCCACAATCCTGGACGGGCGACCCGGGCCCTCCATCAGGTTGACCCGGTGCAGCAGCAGGTGCGGGTCGCTCATGGGGGTATCAGCCGGATCAAAGTGCTCCGGCGGCGGTTCGATCCAGCACGCCGCCTAGATGACGGGTCAGATTCATGCTGGTGACCACCGCAGGGCTTTCGGCACCGTTGGGGTAATCGATCACCGTGACGCCTCCGTTGCCTTGCTTCACGGCCCAGAAGTGGCGAGCTTCAAGGCCGAGAAGGTGGCAAATCAGGGCCTTGTTGACGGCGTCATGGGCCACTACCAGGGCGGTTTCGTCGTTGTCGAGGCTGCGCACGATCCGCTGCCAGGTCGCCAGGGAGCGGTCCCACACCTGTTGGAGATTTTCGCCCTCGGGCATCTGCACGGTTTGCGGGGCCCTTTTCCAATCGGCCAGCAGCTCGGGCCAGTGGCTGGCGATTTCGCTTTCCAAGCGGCCCTCCCAGTGGCCGTGGCCAATCTCCCGCAGACCCTGGGTGCTCACCAAGGGCACTTGGGGATGGCAGGCCAGGATGGCCTCGGCAGTTTGGCGAGGACGGGCCATGGCGCTGGTGTAGGCCCGCTGAATCGGTATTGGGGCCAGAAACTCAGCCGCCGCCTGGGCCTGTTCCAACCCCCGACTGTTGAGGGGGATGTCGATCTGACCCTGGAAGCGCCCCTGGCGGTTCCAGTCGGTTTCGCCGTGGCGCACCAGCAGGAGCCGGGGACCAGCGGTGCGGCGGGGCAGGGGGGCGTCAAGGTGGGAGGTGCCGTTTAGGGACTCGATCTGGACCTCCAGACTGCCGTCGGCCCGTCGGCTCAGGTTTAAGACTGAGATTGAGGCATTGTCCAGCCGAATCCGCCGAAAGCCCTCCAAACCCATGCCGAGTAGCTGCAGCACCAAG
>CANGZM010000058.1 GCA_947458155.1 Synechococcaceae cyanobacterium
CGGATCCAGCAGGTCGATTCCCTACGGGACGTGCTCAAACTCCAGGCCGTCGCCTGATCCGTTTTGCCCTGCCCTGATCCGTTTTGCCCTGCCCGGGCGGTTCGCCCTAGGTCGGGCGTTTCGCTCCTGCCCAGGCGGTTCGCCCTAGGGGTGTCAATGCGGTTCAAGGCCCAGCTAGGCGCGATACCCGCAGCCAGGGCCCCCAGGGGTTGGCGCAGCCGATCAGAGTCACGTTTCGGGGCCGCTCCTGGGCCAGCAGCCAGGCATGCAGGGCCGGCTCCAAGGTGATCAAAGGCCAAACCTGGCAGCCTTGGCACGCAGGCATCCCATCCGCCATCACCAGGCTGAAGCCCCCCTGACCATCGGGCCGCAAATCCCCTTGCCAAAGGCGCTCTCCTGGTTCGCTGGGGGCCACGCTGGCGGGTCCGACGCCGCCCCTGCCCCTCAGCCACCCCTCCGGGCTAAGGGCGGCCGGATCCGCCAGGGCCTGCCGTTGGCGCTGGGCCCACTCGGGGTGATGCCAAGGGGTATCCCAAAGGGGAAAGGGACCGGCCGGAGCCTGAGGGTCCTCAATCAGGCCCATCTGAATTACGGCCACGGGGACGGCGGCTGGCGGTTGCCCGCGGCGCACCGCCAATGCGGCCGCCAGCCCCGCCGCCTGGCCCACATTGAGCACCAGGGGTTGCAGCCGTGTGGCGCCATTGGCCACATGGCTGACGCTGATGGCCTTATCCGCCGCCAACAAATTGCTGACGCTGGCGCTGACCAGGGCCCCGTAGGGAATCGTGAAGGGGGTACCGCTCCAGCGACCACCCCAGCGACAGCTCTTGGGCGCCAGAGGCCAATCGGGACCGGGGTAATGATGGTCATTGGCGTAATTCCCCACGGCAATGGCGCTGCAGCTTCCCCCGGGCAACAAAGGCAGGGGGGCCCGGCAGGCCCCCGGGCCTAGCGGCAACAACTGCTGTTCCACCACCACCTCCAACCCCACCAATCGCCGTCCTTCCCGCCAATAGGGCATCAGGGCCAGGCTCTGGTCCCCCTCCAGCTCGCCGCCGGCCGCCGCAGAGGCATCGGGAAAAACCGCCGCCGCTTCCAGCCGGCCCCCGCTGGCAACCGCCAAGGCCTGGGCAAAAGCACCACTGTGGGCCCGCATCTGGGCCGCCAGCTCCGCTTCTGCCGCATCAGCCGGAAAGGCCGCCGCTGGCCCGCCACTGGCAAAGGCACGCTCAAGGCCCCCATGCCAATCATTGCCGTGCAGGGGCCAATTCAGCATCACCAGCCCCCCGGGCAGGCGCCCGTAGCTGAGGGTGCGCTCCAGGCCAAAGGCCGTGCACGAGCCCTCAAATGGGCCCTGGGGCAGGGAGCCCTTGGACCTATCGACAGCCGTTTCAGGCGCCATCGCTGCGCCAAGGGGGGGCACTGCAGGCTCACAGGGAGCGGCCGGTGGGGCATCGTCGCGCAGCTGACCCAACCACACCCAAGTGGGGGACTGGATGGGTTGCTCCTTGAAAAAGGCCTCGCTATCCAACCGGGCTTGGTCAGGGGCACTGGGTTCTTGCCACTGCTCCCGGGGCTCCCAGCCGAAACGGAACGGGGCCTCGGCCAGGGCGATCAACTCACCCCGGTCACTGCCATCGATAACCACATGGGCGCCAATCTCCTGGAAGCTTGGTTGCCCACCCCCTGGCCCCTGGAGCCGTTCTATCCGGATCGAAACGATGCGGTCCCCGGCGCGCCGCACCTCCAGCAGGCGGCAGCCAGGCCACCACTGCAGGCGAGCTTCCGCCCGCAGCCAGCGCCGCAAGATCGCCTCGGCCGTGGCGGGGCGATAGCCAAAACAACTGACCCAGTTCTGATCAAGTCCCAGGGGTTCGCTGCGGGCCAGTTCCCGCAGCAGGGATCCCCAGAGACCGGTTTGCCAGGGACTCAGTTCGTTGCCATCCGGGGCGCAAACCCCAGCCGCACTAACCATGCCCCCCACCCAGCTTCCAGGGGTGAGCAGCAGGGTGGTGGCGCCGGATCGGGCGGCCTGGAGCGCGGCGGCGATGCCGCCAGTGCCACCGCCCCAGACCAGCACCTCCACCGGATCACTCATGGGTGGCTTACTGGCACCTGGCCTGATCCTGGAGCGTCAGGGTTGCCCCTGTCCAGGGGCCTGCCGGGGCCGCTGGGTAAGATGAAATATGGGTCTGGGGCTTGCCGTTGGCCCAGAAGCCCGTCAGGCCGGTCGGGATCCCCCACGTCTTGCGACGCCCTGATGCCCTTCACCCTCACTACGCCCCTCTACTACGTCAACGATCGCCCCCATCTGGGCAGCACCTACACCACCCTGGCCTGTGATGCGATCGCCCGCTTCCAGAGATTGCAGGGCCTGCAGGTGGAGTTCATTACGGGCTGTGATGAGCACGGGCAGAAAATTCAGCGCACTGCCGCAGCGGCGGGGCTGACCCCCCAGGCCCATTGCGACGCCGTCTCGGCACGGTTTCAAGATCTCTGGCAGCGCTGGCAGATCAGCAACAACCACTTCATCCGTACCACCGAGCCCCGCCACCGGGCCATCGTCGAACAATTCTTTGCGCGGGTCGAGGCCAATGGCGATGTGCGGGAGGGCCGCCAGCAGGGTTGGTATTGCGTCGCCTGTGAGGAGTACAAAGACGATCCGGCCGCAGCCACCGATCCAAGCTGTCCTGTGCACCAGCGACCCCTGGAATGGC
Organism: Synechococcaceae cyanobacterium; assembly: GCA_947458155.1. GTDB lineage: Bacteria > Cyanobacteriota > Cyanobacteriia > PCC-6307 > Cyanobiaceae > Cyanobium. The sequence continues at coordinate 2,718 of CANGZM010000058.1, forward strand.
GCGATGAAATGAATCTGTTCTTCCGGCTTTCGCGCTATCAAGAACCCATCGAACGACTGGTGGCCAGCCCGGGCTTTGTGGCACCGGCATCGCGGCAGCGGGAGGTCCAAAATTTTGTGGCTGGAGGTCTGAAAGATTTCTCGATCTCACGGCTGGATGTGCCCTGGGGCATCCCCGTACCCGGCCATGAAGGACATACGTTTTATGTGTGGTTTGACGCCCTTCTGGGTTATCTCTCCGCCCTGCTTCAAAATGATGACCCACCCGATTTAGAGCTGGCTATCTCAAGGGGCTGGCCCGCCGATCTGCATGTGATTGGCAAAGATATCCTGCGCTTCCATGCGGTCTTCTGGCCGGCGATGTTGCTTTCGGCGGGTCTGGAGTTACCAAAGCGGGTCTTCGGCCATGGCTTTTTGACCCGCGAGGGCCAGAAGATGGGCAAATCCCTGGGCAATGTGCTCGATCCTGAGTTATTGCTAGAGCGCTGTGGCCCTGATGCGGTGCGCTGGTATCTGCTGCGGGATATTCCCTTCGGTGAAGACGGCGATTTCCAGCAGCAACGCTTTAGCGATCTGGTCAATAACGATCTCTCCAACACCATCGGCAACCTGCTCAATCGCACCACCTCCATGGCCCGCAAGTGGTTTGACGGTGGCGTACCACCCGCCGGGGCCGCTCTGGAGCCAAGCCATCCCCTGGCGATCGCTGCCAGCGTCGCTGTCGATCAATTTGATGCCGCCATGGAGGCGCTGGATTTTCGCGGCGCGGCCGAATCTTTGCTGCGGCTGGCTGAATCCGCCAACGGCTACCTCAACACCCAGGCCCCCTGGAAACAGATGAAACAACCCGGCCAAGAAGCGGCCGTTGGGTCCGACCTCTACGCGGTATTGGAGGTGAGCCGCTCTTTGGCGGTGTTGTTGGCACCCCTGGTCCCCGACCTTTCGGCCCGCATGCTCAGCCAGCTGGGCCAACCGGCCCTGGTGAGCGGAGCCGCCAGGGAAACAGACGATCGCGCCACCACAGGGGCAGGATCCACCTGGCATCCAGTCCGCCAATGGGGCCTGCTGCGCTCTGGTGATCCACTCCCGGAGCCGGTGCCGGTGATGCAGCGCCTGGAGCTGGAATCCTCCCTGTGAGCTCCGCTTGCCGCAGGTTTGGGCCCTGGCTGCTGGTGCCCCTGGCTCTGGTGCCCCTGGGCTGTAGTCGCCCACCAACCACCTTTGACGATGCCTCCCCTCCCTTTGTGTTTCGCTCCCTCAATCTGAGACAACAGGATGAGCGCGGCCAACCCACCTGGGCATTGACAAGTCCAGAAGCCCGTTACGACATCAGGCGCCGGGTCGCCCAGGCCCGATCCCCCCAGGGTGTCATTTACGTCGCCGGAAAACCTCTCTATCGGCTCCAAGCCACCAGCGGCACGGTGATCAATGACGGTGAGGTGATTGTTTTGGAGGGCGGCATCCGGGTCGAACGCCACGGCGCCCAACCGGTGCTGATTACGGCCCGTCGCGCCCGTTGGCTTCCCAGCAAAATGCTGCTGCGCATCGATCGCGCCCCCATGGCCGAAGACGGCCTGCACCGCCTCGGGGCCCAGCGGGCTCTCTTCCTCTTCGATCGCGACCGACTGGAACTGGAGGGGGCACCGCGGATCGAGCGCTGGGGCCAACCCAGTGACCCCTTCAGCCGCCAACGGCGTACCAACCCCGAAGTGGTGGCCCTGCCCCAGAGGCTCACCTGGCAACCGGGGCAGGGAGCCCTGGAAGCCGAGGGTCCGTTGCGGATCACGCGCCTGCCCCCCGGCCGTCCCCCCCAAGCTTTGCCCCAAACGCTCACCGCTGCAGGCCTGAACGGCAACACCCGTCAGCAGCGCTACCAGCTCAAGGCGCCCGTGCAGGTCCGCGATCCCATCGAAAAGTTCGATCTCGACGGCCAGAATCTGCAGTTGGATGGGGCGGCCCAGACCCTCAGCAGCGACCAGGCTTTCAGCGGCCACTGGAAGGAGTTGACGGCTAGCGGCAACAGCCTCGTGATCGAGGCCCGCCAGACCACAGCCACCATCCCCCTCGGCTGTCAGCTAAAGCGCAGGGGCGAATCCCTGAGCGCCAGGCTCTGCCGCTGGAATTGGCAAGACGAAACCCTCTTCGCCGAAGGCGATGTGGACTATCAGCGGACCGCCCAGCGCCAACGCATCCAGGCCGGCCAACTCTCGGGCCGCCTCGGACCTGAGGGGGATTTCAATGTTTCCACGCCCGGCGGGCGGGTGATCAGCTCGTTTGCGGTGCCTCGCCGGCAGCGGCCGCTGCCCCCTGCGCCTGCGCGGCCCAAGCCGGAACCCCTGCGTCTATGAGTTTTTCGGCCCATCCCCCAATCCACAACAGGTCAGCTTGAGTGAAGCAGCGCGGCGACCAGCCCCCCAAAACCAACACCGCCTCCTCGCCCACCGGCTGCACCACAACGGCCGGCAAATCGGCCAGCAGGGGCTCAAATTCGACCCGCCCTGGATAAAGGCTGAGATCCACCAAGGAGATTGCCTTTTGTCGCTCCAGGCTTTGTTGACAGATCGGCCCCGGGCAAAACTTTGTCTCAGCCAGCAGTCCCCGACGCAGCAGGCTCTGGCTGCCTGACTGGAGTAGCACCACGGCGGCGGGGGTGGCGGTCAACAACATGCGGCTGCCCCAAGCCAGCTCACGGCGCAGGGGCTCGGGCAGGTCGGCGGCCAGTTCAAGACCTTCGCGGCCCTTCAGGTCGGCCCGGGGGGCAGCCGGGGGCTGGATTCGCTGCCACAACGCTGCGACCAACATCAACACCACCGCCAGGAGGCTGGCCAGGACGGCGGCCCGCTCCAGCGGTGGATCGATGCGGGGGGCCGTCACCTGATTCAGAACGACCAGGGCCAGGGCAACCAGGCCGATGGCCAGCATCAGGCGGGAGGCCAGGGGAGTAGCCATGGGACGGGGTGCAGCAAGGCCAACAATGGCCGATCCAACCCCCTGGCCCCCCCCCGTTGGAAGCCTCTGGCGGTCTAGGTCAAACTGGTGGTAGTCGTGCGATCGCCTTGCTCCTCGAACGCGCCCCATCGCCCCGCCCCGTGGCCCTTCTTTTTCGCCAGCGGTACCAAGTCCGACCCTGGGGTTGGCTGACCTCCCTGCTGGTTTCGGCGTGGCTCCTGTTGGGAGCTGCCTGGCCGGTCATGGCCCTGGCCGTGGGGGACCTGCCGGCGCAGCCACCGACAACTCATGTGCTCGATCAGGCCCAGGTGTTGAGCCGGGCCGCCAACGGTGACATTGAAAAGGCCCTGGCGGCCCTCGATGCCGATCACATCGAGGCCCAACTGATCACCATCGACCGGCTTGACTATGGGGTAAGCCTCGATCAGTTAGGCCAGCAATTGCTTCAAAAGTGGCACGACGCCGCCCCTGATCAATCGCGGCTGCTGATCTTGCTCGACACCCAGACCCGGGCAGCCGCCTTGGTTGCCGACCCGAGTGTCGAGCGCCAACTCACCCCCGATCTATTGCGCAGCACCGCCAGGACGACCATGGCCCTGCCCCTGCGTAGCGGCGATCGCTACCGGCAGGCCACCCTTGATGGACTGGAGCGTTTGGCAACGGTGCTGGCAGGCGGAGATGATCCGGGCGAGCCGGTGGAAGAAACGGTGACCGCACCAGCCAGAACGATTCCGACCCAAGAGGAAACTGCAAAGAGCAATGCCTTCACCTGGATCGTCGCCTTGCTGGCAGTGGGAACCATCGTGCCCATGCTGACCTGGTGGATCTTCTCCCGTTGAGTCCTCTCTGAAAACCATGGGTCTCAGCAATTGGATCGGCACACTTACCAAGGGCAAGAGCGACAGCACCACCAACAACGGCACCATCCGGATTAACCACGACTTGGAGCGGGGCTATGAAGCGGCCCTGATGATCCAAAGCATCGAATTGGAGCATTACAACGATCGTCCGGTTCGGCCCGAGTTGGAACTTCGCCTGCCCAAGGGAATGCAGGCCCAAGTACTGCGACGTTTTCGAGCAGCGTTGCAGGTCTGCCTCGAATCTATGCACCGCCTTGAGCCGTTAAGGGGCCAACTTGCCGGCCAGGAACTGCGCCAACTCAGTTTAATCGAAACGGTTGTGACGCGTTATGACTCCAAGCGCAGTGTGCTGCCGAGCCTAAGCCGCACCCCGGAACTCCTGCCCCGCAGCCTGCTAGGAGCCGTTGATCAGGTCCGCCGTCAGCTAGATCCGGAGGCCGAAGCCAGCGTTCTGGCTGGTTTTCGCCGCCGACGGGACTCGACCTTGGTAGCCCTGCGCATCCTGCTGCTGCTGATCTTGGTGCCGCTTTTGATCACCCAGCTGAGCCGCACCTTTGTGGTTTCGCCACTGGTCGATCGGTTCGCGCCGCACCAGAGTTTTCTTGGCTATGCCAAGCCCCACCTAGAAGAAAGGGCCGTTGAAGAGCTGCGGGTTTATCAAGCGGAGCTGGAATTTGATGCCCTCCTCAACAAAAAAGCACTTCCCACCAGGGAGGAGATACAGGAAAAACTGAGTGAAAGGGCCCAGGAACTCAAACTACAGGCCGATAAAGGCAGCACCCATGCAGTTAAGAATGTGATTTCCGACTTATTTGGCCTAATGAGTTTTGTCCTGGTCTGCCTGCTTGGTCAGCGGGATATTCAAGTCCTCAAGGGTTTTATCGACGAACTGGTCTATGGCTTGAGTGACAGCGCCAAAGCATTTGCCATTATCTTGTTTACGGATGTCTTTGTGGGATTTCATAGTCCCGAAGGCTGGACTGTACTTTTGAATGGTGTGGCCCACCACCTAGGTCTGCCCGCCAGAGATAATTTCATCATGTTGTTCATTGCCACCTTCCCCGTGGTGTTGGCAACAATCTTCAAGTACTGGATTTTCCGCTACCTCAATCGCGTTTCGCCTTCCTCGGTGGCCACCCTGCGCAACATGAATGGAGGCGGTTGAGTTGACCCTGCCCCCGCCCAGGGCCCATCGCACCATGGTCAGTGGGCCCGCCGGCAGCGGCAAGAGCCGCTGGGCCGAGCTGCTGGCCGAACGCAGTGGCTTGACGGTGGTGTACCTGGCCACGGGCCCCCAGCGGCCCGACGATGCTGACTGGCAGCAACGGCTGGAGCGGCACCGCCGGCGCCGTCCCAGCAGCTGGCACTGCCGCGAGGTGGCAGCTGAACTGGGCCCGGCCCTGGGTCAGCTGCAGCCTGGGCAATTGGCACTGGTGGATTCCCTTGGCACCTGGGTGGCCGCCTTGCTCGAAACGGATGATCAGGAATGGCGGCAGCGTTGCGCAGATCTCGTAGGGGCGCTCGAGCTTTCAGCCAGCCCCGTGATCCTGGTATGTGAGGAAACGGCCTGGGGAGTGGTGCCCCCCACTGCCCTGGGGTTGCGTTTTCGCCAGCGGCTGGCGGATCTGCAGCGGCAGCTGGCAGCCGACTGTGACCAGGCCTGGCTGGTGTTGCAAGGACGGGCCCTTGATTTGCATGCCCACAGCCTCCCCGTTCCCCCTGACCCCAGAGACGCCTGATGCCACGCGTGGTCCTATGGCAACCCCAAATTCCGCCCAACACCGGCAACGTGGCTCGCACCTGCGCTGCCACTGGCAGCGAACTGCATCTGATTGAACCCCTTGGCTTCCAGATCGACGACCGGCAGTTGCGCCGTGCCGGCCTGGATTACTGGCCATGGGTGCAACTGCACCGCCATGGAGATGAAACAACCTTTCTGCAAAACTGCCGGCAGCAGGGTGGTCGGCTGGTGGCCCTGAGCAGCCATGCGGCCATGGCATATACGGATTTTGCCTTCTGCGCCAATGACTGGTTGCTGTTTGGCCAAGAAACCGACGGACTACCGGCCCGTTTACTCGCCCAGGCTGATGGGGCGCTGACGATCCCGATGGCCCAAAAAGCCCAGCCAGGGCAAGGGGGAGTCCGCAGCTTGAACCTATCCGTGGCGGTGGCGGTGGTTCTGTTTGAATCCCTAAGGCAAATACAGATTCAACAGGGGAAATAGCAAACTAAAGATTGATCGCAACTAGGACTGAAAGCCTGTTTCAAACACCCCTAATTCAAACCTTTTTCAATTTCATAGCACATCGCCGCCCCAATGTCAAGCCGATCGTATTCAGCGTTTGCATTGACGTTCGCAGGTCAACACGCTATGGTCTGGCGGACTTGGGGATCATGGCTTCTCCAGCAGGTCTTGTTCATCGAATTGCTTTGCATGAAGCCCGCTCAAATTTGGACTCTGTTTTTCATTGGTTCGGCAATCGTTTCCCCTTTCCTGACAGCTATTGCCAGCGACTCTGTATTAAGCGATACCCAGCAAGCCCTGGTTCTTGCCTTGGCGGCTCCAGACTCCGCGCCAGATGAGGATGAGGATGCCCCCGGTTCTGGAGACGCCCCGCAGGCTTCCACCGCGACCCTGCAGGCCCCGCCAGCGGGACCTAACTCCCTGCCCGGCCAACTGACCCAGGTCCAGATCGCTTCTGCCGAGAGGCTGAACTGGCAACCCCTCTATCCGCAACCCGCCAGCGCGCCAACGGCCCCCCGGGGCAACAGGGGCTTGGTGCGCTCGGGTGACACCGTACTTAGCGTTGCCCAGCGCTACGGCATGACCGTCAGTGATCTGCTGCGGCTCAATCCTGGTGTCGAAATGGCCAGCCTCACCCCAGGCATCCAGCTAAGGGTGGCCCCCACGGCCCCCATGCGCGCTCACATGCTGCTTGCCCTCCGGCCCACGGGAAGTGGTGCCCTGAGCTGGCCCGAATTGCCGAACCTCCCCCAGATCCCTCAAGCACCCCTGCCAGGATCCGGGCAAGGCGACTACATCTGGCCGACCCAAGGGGTGTTCAGCTCGGGATACGGCTGGCGCTGGGGTCGGATGCACAAAGGCATTGACCTGGCTAACAGCACCGGCACGCCGATTGTGGCGGCCAAAGAGGGGCGGGTCAGCTTTGCCGGTTGGCACGATGGCGGTTATGGCTACCTGGTCGAGATCAGCCACGCCAATGGATCCACGACCCGCTACGCCCACAACAGCCGTCTGCTGGTCGGCCAGGGCCAGGAGGTTCGCCAGGGTGAGGTGATCAGCCAGATGGGCAGCACGGGCAACAGCACAGGGCCCCACCTCCATTTTGAGATCATCGCCCCGGGCATGGGCGCCATGAATCCCCTCAACTTCCTGCCGCCGCGCGCCTGAGGCCAGCCCAAGTAACAGAAGGGGCGATCATCTACAATTTATCAATACCGAGGCTCGGTAGCTCAGCCGGTTAGAGCGTGGGATTCATAACCCCAAGGTCGGGAGTTCAAGTCTCCCCCGAGCCATCAAACGCTTGACCGTTGGCGCCAAGTTGTAGTAATCGGCTTGCCAATGATGGCAATAGTTGAACTGCAGTTTACGTACGAGCGGCTGACGAGCTCAGAAATCGCGCCGCTAAGCCAGCAGAAGAGATCAATCTCCGCCTACGCCCAAAGCGCTGGTCCAGTTTTCGCTGTCGGCTGACAGAAGGTAAGTCCTGCTACCGGAGCTGTCCCGCCTCCACCCACAGAGTGGGCAGGCCACAACGGGTCACAGGCGTGCAGGAGTTGGTGGGGACGGTGCAAACGCTCTGGCGCTACCCGGTCAAATCGATGCTCGGAGACTCTCCACAGCGGCTTGATGTGGAGGCCCGCGGCATCCGGGGCGATCGGGCCTATGCCCTGTGGGACCACGCCAGCGGCCGGGTGGCCAGCGCCAAAAACCCACGCCTCTGGCAGGGCCTACTCGGCTACCGCGCCCGCTTCCTAGAGGAGCCCGTGCCATCTGCGCCCCTGCCGCCGGTGCTGATCGGCCCGCAGCAGGGGGACGGGGCCGCCGAGATCTGCAGCGGTGACACCGATGTCGGTGCCTTCTTCAGCGACCTGTTCGGGCGCAGAGTGAGCCTGCTGGACACCCCCCCGGACGGCGCCAGCCTCGACCAGTACTGGCCGCCGGTGGAAGGGCGCGCCTTCCAGGACGAAACCAACGCCCTGGAATTGCCTGCGGGCACCTTCTTCGATGCCTGCCCCATCCACGCCATCACCACCGCCACCCTGGAGCGGTTGCGGCAGCTGGAACCCCAGCGCGATTTCGCCGTCGAACGCTTCCGCCCGAACCTGCTGATCCGCACGCCGGAGGGGGCCGAAGGCTTCGTGGAGGAGACCTGGAGCGGCTCCTGCCTGCGGATCGGCGAGCAACTGGTGCTCCGGGTCGACGGCGGCTGCCCCCGCTGCGTGGTCACCACCCTGGCCCAGGGCAGCCTGGGCGAAGACCTGGAGATCCTGAGGGCCACCGCCCGCCACAACGGCGTGGTAGCCGGCATCCGCCTGAGTGTGGTGACCCCCGGATCGGTGGCCGTGGGCGATCAGGTGCGACTGCTTAAACAAGACCGGCCGCCAGGCGCTTGAGGCCCTGCTCCAGCAGGCCGGCGGGGGTGGCGAAAGTCAGCCAAGAAGTTGTGAATTCGGCTGATCGCAGCACCCACCTAGGACCCACAGCCCCCAGCCCGGCAGCCAGGACCGTGCAGGCGACCAGGGACCAGCACCGCCTGGAGGATCGCGCCAGGCACCTCGCCGCTGGAGCCACCCCAGCTGGCCAGGCAGCTGTTGCTGCCTGGCCAAGATGCGGGGATTGACTTCGCTCGGGAGTACGAGATGGCGAAGGGGGTGACGGGGGGGGATCCGTAGCCGGAACCTGGGGAACCAGGGGCTGTGACCTGAGGCTTGGGTGCCCCACTACCGGATTCCAACCATTTTTATGCAGCATCTGCATAGTTCTGGGTCTGTCATTCCCTTTGGCATCAATGGCTTCCGCCTTGCAGCGAAAAGGTTCAGACTCTGGGGAGATCTGGGTCTTCTGCGCTCTGATGCCACTTACGAGCTTGCAGGATTTGCTGATCTGATGACCCGATGACCCGGTTGGAAGACCTCAAACCCGACGCCCTCGTCAAGGGCCTGGTGGGCACTGAGGCCGTGCGGCTGATCAGCGTCCAGCGGATGGGCGACATGGCCTGCCAGGTCTTTTATCGGGGCCAGGACGGCAGCACCGGCGACACGATCGTGTTCCGCAGCAGTGAGGCCCAGCTGGAGTTGGTTTCAGCTGGCCGCAAATGGAGCTTTGAGGGCGACGGCGAGGTGTTCCGGCTGGTGTCGGAGGCCGAGCGGATTCGGCTGGCCTACCTGTTCGACCCCTACGTGGCGGTGAGCAGCAGCACGATCGACCCGCTGCCCCACCAAATCAGCGCGGTGTATGAGCACATGCTCCCGAGGCAGCCGATGCGCTTCCTGCTGGCCGACGACCCCGGCGCCGGCAAGACGATCATGGCTGGCCTGCTGATCAAGGAGCTACTGATCCGCGGCGAGCTTGAACGCTGCCTGATCGTGGCGCCGGGCTCCCTCACAGAGCAGTGGCAAGACGAACTTAAGGAGAAGTTCGAGCTGCAGTTCGAGCTGCTCACCCGCGACCTGATCAACGCCACTGGGCTGGGCAATCCGTTCGCGGAACGACCGCTGTTGATCGCCCGCATGGACCAGCTCTCTCGCGATGGGGAGTTGCAGACCCGGCTGGAGCAGGCACCCGAGTGGGACCTGGTTGTGTTCGATGAATCCCACCGCATGAGCGCCCACTACTTCGGCAATGAGGTGAAGCGCACCAAGCGCTACGACATGGGCAAGCGGGTGGGCAACCATGCCCGCAACCTGCTGCTGATGACAGCCACGCCCCACAACGGCAAGGACGAGGACTTCCAGCTGTTCATGGCCCTGCTGGATGAGGACCGCTTCGCGGGGCAGCAGAAGGACGCCGTGCACCGCAGCGATCCCACCGACCTGATGCGCCGCTTGGTGAAGGAAGACCTTTACACCTTTGCCGGCACCAAGCTGTTCCCGGAG
>CANGZM010000059.1 GCA_947458155.1 Synechococcaceae cyanobacterium
GCGGCGCCCACCTTGCTGCATCTCTACAAAGCGGGCCAGGGTGGTCCCGAGCTGGCGGTGGGGCGGATTGCTAAGGAGGCGGTGGCCCAGGTGGCTGACGGCTCCTTGGAAATGGACCTGGAAGGGGCGGCCCGCCTGGGCCCGCTCGTTTACTGGATCGGTTCCCATAGCGCCGGCGAAGGCCCCGGCACAGCAGGGGCTCCCAGGCCCAATCGCCAGCGCCTCTTCGCCACCCGTCTGGGGCTAGAGAGTGGGGACAAGGGGAAAGGAGTGGCGGTGACGGTGGAACCGGTGGGCCGCCCTTACCAAACCCTGCTTGCCGATCTGGAGGCCGATCCCCGCTACGCCCCCTTTGGCCTGGATCAGGCCGCCAAACGCCCCGGCAAAGCCAAGGACGGTCTCAACATTGAGGGGCTGGCCGCGACGCCCAACGGCCAGTTGCTGATCGGCTTCCGCAATCCCCTGCCCCAGGGCAAGGCCCTGGTGGCGCCCCTCACCAACCCCGGTGCGGTGCTGGCGGGCGAAGCGGCGCGCTTTGGCGAGCCGGTGTTGTTGGAGCTGGGCGGGCTGGGCATCCGCAGCCTGGAAATGGTGAACGGCTCCCTGTTGATCGTGGCGGGCCCCAGCGGCCCGGGGAACCCCAAGAACGGCCCCGCTATCCCTTCAGCCCTTTATCGCTGGAACGGCCAGTTCGAGAGCGCCCCAGAACTGTTGCGGCTGTTCGGGACCGAACTCGGCAAGTCGCTGTTCAATCCGGAGGCACTGTTTGTGGAGGGGGACAGCCTGGTGCTGCTCAGTGACGACGGCAAGTTGTCGATTGATGGCAAGCGCTGTGAGAATCTGCCCCGGCCCAAGCAACGGTTCCGGGAGCTGCGCATCACTCCTGTGCCCTGATCGAGCAACCTTAATTGCCAAACCACAGTGGCCCTGTGGCTGCAGAGCAGGATGGGGGATGGTCTGCATCGCCATGATGATCCCCGGCATCCCTGGCCTGCCCCGCTTTCGCACCTATTTTGCCCCCCGCCAGCGGCCCCCCTGGCGGGCCAGCTGGGTGCTGTTGCTGCTGGCGGCAGCGACGGTTCCGACGGCAGTGCCGACGGCAGTGGCGACGGCAGTGGCAACTGTTGTGGCGACGCCCGCGGGGGCCGCAGAGCCGCTGAGCGCACCGCCACCCCTGCCGGGACCAGTGGGTTCTCTCGTGGTGGAACTCGCCAAGCAGCGCATCACCGCCTTTGACAGGAACCACCAGATGCTTTATCGCCAACTGGTGTCCACCGGTCTACCGGCCAGCCCCACACCCAAGGGTGATTTCTATGTGAAGGCGAAGTACAAAAAGACCCAAATGACTGGCCGTGATTACCAGATCCCGGCGGTCGAGAATGTGATGTGTCTGGGGGGAGATGGGCTGCCGCCGGATTCGATCTGTGTGCATCCAGCCCCCTGGCAGGAAGCCGCGGGCCAGGCCTTTGGCGTGCGTCGCAGCCACGGCTGCATTCGCACCTCCAGCGCCACCGCCCGTTGGCTGTTTGGCCACACGGACATCGGCACCCCGGTGACCATCCAGAACTGACGGGCTTGGTAGCGATGGCCCAGGGTGAGCCCACCCCAGAGCCGCCTCGGGCTGCCAGACTCACCCGCAGCCTCTAACGCACCGATGCCCCTGCTCCTCACCGGCCGCGGCTTTCGGCAGACCTTGGAGCTGGCTGGCGCCCTGGCCCTCTACGCGCCGCTGGAAGGGGGCGCCGAAACCCGGCTGCTGCGGCGCCTGCGGGCGGCCGGTTACCGCGCCCATCTCTGTTCGGCCCGGGGCCTGGGCGATCCAGAGGAGTTCCTGTTTTCGCTGCATGGGGTCCGCCCCCCCCACCTGGGTCACCAAAGCATCGGTCGCGGCGCCGCCGTAGGCATGGTCGAGCGGGTGATTCCGCAACTCGGTGCCGCTCTTGAAGGCAGCGGTCCGATCCTGCTCTGGCTGCTGGAGGGTCAGGTGCTTTCCAGCGCCGAACTGGCTTCGTTGCTGGCCCTCACCAGCCGTGAACCCCGCCTCAAGATTGTGGTGGAGATGGGGGGCTCCCGCGCCCTGCGCTGGCGCCCCCTGGCCGAGCTGCTCTGAGGCATGCCCCCAGGCTTGGCCCACGACACAGCCCCCCAAGGCTGCCCTCTGACGGCTATCCGCCATCAGGCCCAGGCGGGCAGCCTTGGGGGGCAGGTTTAGAACAATCGCAGCGCAACCATCCCATCGGATCCTGTCGCCTTGCCCAGCCTCGCCGCCAGCGGCAACCCCCCGGCGCCGTTCAGCCTTTACTGCCCAGCCCCGCCGGCCCAGCAGGGGGCAACCCAGAACGAAAACGCCGAGCTGGAAAAGCTCTTGGAGGTGCTGCCGGCGCCGGTGCGGCAGGCCCTGCAGCCGCCTGAATGCCGCGACCAACTGCTGGAGGTGGTGCTCGATTTGGGCCGGGTGCCGGAGGCCCGCTACCCCTCCAGGGCCGTGGCGCTGGCAACCGTGCCGATCGAACGGGCCGACCTGGCCGGAGTTCTGGAGCGCCTGGGCCCCTTCGGTGGTGACAACCGCGCTGGCATAGAGCGCACCCTGCATCGCATCAGCGCCCTGCGCAACCGGCGGGGCGAGGTGGTGGGTCTCACCTGCCGGGTGGGACGGGCCGTGTTCGGCACGGTGGCCATGGTGCGCGACCTGCTGGACAGCGGCGAATCCCTGCTGCTGATGGGCCCGCCCGGGGTTGGTAAAACCACAGCCCTGCGGGAGATCGCCCGGGTGCTGGCCGATGAGCTGGGCCGGCGCGTGGTGGTGATCGACACCAGCAATGAGATCGCCGGTGATGGTGACATCCCCCATCCGGCCATCGGCCGGGCGCGGCGCATGCAGGTGGCCCAGCCGGAATTGCAGCATCAAGTGATGATCGAGGCCGTTGAAAACCACATGCCCGAGGTGATCGTGATCGATGAGATCGGCACCGCCGCAGAAGCGATGGCGGCCCGCACGATCGCCGAGCGGGGCGTGATGTTGGTGGCCACAGCCCACGGCAATGCCCTGGCCAATCTGATCAAAAACCCCACCCTCAGCGACCTCGTTGGCGGCATCGAGTCGGTCACATTGGGCGATGAGGAGGCGCGCCGCCGCCGCACCCAGAAAACCGTGCTGGAACGGGCAGCGGAACCCACGTTCTCCCAGGCGGTGGAAATGCATAGCCGCCACCGCTGGCTGGTGCATCGGGATGTGGCCGCCACGGTGGACCAACTGCTGCGCGGCCAGCCCCCCCGGCCCCAGATCCGGGAGCTGCAGGCCGATGGCCAGTGGCGCCTGCAAGAGTCCGCCCCGGAAGCGCCCGGGCCCAACGCCGCCAGCAGCTCCAGGGGCGAGATCGCGCCCCCCCGCCGACCGGCCAGCCGCCGTCCCCTGGCCGCCGTACCCCTGCCCGATCCCACCGCCCAGGCCCCCCACCGCCGGGCGCTAGCCGACGAGCCATTGGAGGAGCCAATGGTGGCGCCCTTTGCCGAGCCAAGGGCCGCTGCTGGCGCCGCCGAGCCCGAGCCGCTGCTTCTCTGCGGGCTTGGACTGGCCCCAGCCCGGTTACAGGAAGTAATCCGCGCCCGTCAGCTACCGGTGCGGCTGGTCGCCGACGTGGAGCAGGCAGAAGTGGTGTTGAGCGTGAGGGGACAACTGGGCCGGGACCCGGAGCTGAGGCGCCGCGCCCAGGCGGCGGGACGGCCGATCCTGGTGATCAAAAGCGATAGCCCCCATCTGATCCAGCGGGCCCTGGAGCGCCTGCTGGCCCGCTCTGGCCGGGACGAGGCAACGGCCCAGGCAGGGGCCCAGCCAAGCGACGGGAGCGACGGAGCCGCAGGAGGAGCCCCACCCCGGGCCCTCGAGGACGGCCATGCGGCCCTGGAGGAATGCCGCCTGGCGGTCGAACGGGTGGTGCTGCCGGAGGGTCGCCCGGTCGAACTGCTGCCCCGCAGCGAGCGGGTGCGGCAGATGCAGGCCGAATTGGTGGGCCGTTATCGTCTGCGTAGCGCCGTCTTCGGCAAGGGAAACCAGCAGCGACTGCGGGTGTTTCCTGCCTGAGCAGCATGGCCCTGAGCAGCAGGGCGAGTTGACGAAGGACCGGCCGCTGTGGGTTACTGGCTTGGTACCGGTGCAAATCGGTGCCAAGAATCGCCGCAAGTTGTTCCCCAGTGAACAGCCCACCGGAAGATTCTCTCGTTGGGCCGTCGCCAAGCGGTAAGGCAGCGGGTTTTGGTCCCGCCATTCCTAGGTTCGAATCCTAGCGGCCCAGTTTTGAAACTCCTGCTGTGTCCTTGGTTCCGGCACCGCTGCTCGTCTTTGATTTCGACGGCGTGCTGGTCGACGGCATGGAGGAATATTGGTGGTCGTCCCGCCGCGCCGCCCTAGAGCTGCTGGGAGCCCCCCCGCAGCAGCCCCTGCCGGAGGCGGTGCCGCCGGCCTTCCGCCAACTTCGCCCCTTGATCCATAAGGGCTGGGAGATGGTGCTGGTGGCCGCCGAGCTGGGCCGCGCCACTCCCGCCCCTGTGCCGACTACTGCCGCAAGCTACGCCGGGCTGCTGGCAGGGGCCCTGGAGCGCTGGGGCTGGCAACCGGCCACGCTGCAACGGGCCCTTGAGGAGGTGCGAGCCGATGCCATTGCCACCGATCGGGCCGGCTGGCTGGCCCGCCACCGCTTCTACCCGGGGGTGGTGGAGAGGCTGCAGCGCCTCGGCCAGGAGGGCGCCCCCTGGCGGGTGCTCACCACCAAGGGGGCGGCCTTCAGCCGCGAGCTGCTGGAGGCCGCAGGTCTGCAGCCCTGCGGCCTCGACGGCCACGAACAGGGCCCCAAAACCGAGGTCCTCAAACGGCTGCTGGCCGAACCTGAAGCTGGGGGAGGCCCCCTGTGGTTCATCGAGGATCGGCGGGCCACCCTGGCTGAGGTGCGCGCCAGAGCCGACTTGGCCGCGGTGCGCTGCTGGCTGGCGGCCTGGGGCTATCTGGCCCCCGGCGATGACCAAGGGCTTGGCCCCCTGGGTATTGACTGGCTGGAGGCAAGCCAGTTCCTGGGCCCCCTGGAAACCTGGGGATCGCCAGCCCCTGGCAGCGCCGCCCACGGGCGCTAGAGTACGGCCGTACTATGCGCAACTGGGACGCCGGCCCCGACTGGTGGCACTGATAAAGAGAAGGCCGCAGGATGGCGCCCACTTCGGGCACGTCTGGCCCCACAGCTCGTTCCCATCACCTATCCCCCCATGCCTGTCGATTCCAAGGCCGCCGCCTCTGCCAGCTCCGCTAGCGCCTCGGCGGCTGACGTCCGCGCCGCCGCCGAGCGGGACAAGGCCCTAGGCCTGGTCCTCACCCAGATCGAGCGCAATTTCGGCAAAGGCTCGATCATGCGCCTGGGCGATGCCTCCCGCATGCGGGTCGAGACCTTCTCCACCGGAGCCCTCACCCTTGACCTGGCCTTGGGTGGTGGCTATCCCAAAGGGCGGGTGGTGGAGGTTTATGGACCCGAAAGCTCCGGTAAGACCACCCTCACCCTGCATGCCATCGCCGAAGTCCAACGCCGCGGTGGCGTGGCGGCCTTCGTCGATGCCGAGCATGCCCTTGACCCGGTCTATGCGGCAGCCCTGGGGGTGGACATCGAGAATCTGCTGGTGTCCCAACCCGACACCGGTGAGATGGCCCTGGAAATCGTCGACCAATTGGTGCGCTCCGCAGCGGTCGACATCGTTGTGATCGACTCGGTGGCCGCCCTGACGCCCCGGGCCGAAATCGAGGGTGAGATGGGTGACCTGGCCGTGGGCAGCCAGGCGCGGCTGATGAGCCAGGCGATGCGCAAGATCACCGGCAACATCGGCAAATCGGGTTGCACGGTCATTTTCCTGAACCAGCTGCGCCAGAAAATCGGCGTGACCTACGGCAACCCCGAGACCACCACCGGGGGCAACGCCCTCAAGTTTTATGCCTCGGTGCGGCTTGATATCCGCCGCATCCAAACCCTGAAACGGGGCACCGAGGAATACGGCATCCGGGCGAAAGTCAAGGTCGCCAAAAACAAGGTGGCGCCACCCTTTCGCATCGCCGAATTCGACATCCTCTTTGGTCGGGGCATCAGCACCGTGGGCTGCCTGCTCGACCTGGCCGAAGAAACCGGGGTGGTGACCCGCAAGGGCGCCTGGTACAGCTACGAGGGTGACAACATCGGCCAGGGCCGCGACAACACAATCGCTTGGCTCGAACAAAATCCCGGCCCCAAGGACACCATCGAAGTCCAGACCCGGCGCCGCCTCACGGAGGGTCAGGAGGTCAGTGCCAATTCAATGAAGCCCCTGGCGGCGGCCGCCAAGTTGGCCGCCAGCACACCCGATCAGGACTCCTTGGAGGAGGAGGGAGACGCAAGCCTGGTCCTCAGCGACATGCCAGAGGACTGAGTCCTGAGGCCCGAGGCAAAAGCCCAAATAGCTGATGGCCCAACACCTTTCAGGATGTTGGGCCAATCCTTTAGGCCGCGTCCGCCAGGGGCAGACCAGCTACCAGGGTGCCTGCCTGCAAGATGCGGGCCACCCGATGCAGCTCCTGAATGGCATCGGCCCCCTCAAGCTTGACAAGCTCATGGCCGTCGCGGGACTCCACCCAGCTGATGCCGAAGTTGGAGACCAGGAAACGCACTAGGTGGCCATCGCCAAGGTCGGCCACAAAGGAGGCCCCTTGGCCATCAAAGTCATCGCGACACACATAACAAGTGGCCACCAGCCCTTGCTGACGCATGGATTCGGCCAGGGCCTGGAGGCTCAAGACGAGATCCTGAATCAGGGCTCGGTACTGCTCAGCGAGGCGGGGAAACATGGGCCCCAGGGTGGAGGTTTGGGAATCCTAAGGTTTTCTTCCGTTTTCAGGGGCCAGGGATGGGCGTTTGCCCACCCATGTCCTGCTAAAGGCTTCAGCCATCGGAGAGGTGCCACCAGCCGGCGGCCGGACCGATGAACCGCACCGTCAGCCAAAACAGCACCAGGGCCGAAATGCCAATCCAGGCGCCACGGGTGCTGAGCGAAACAAACCGATCGGCCTGGTTGCGACTCAGGGGCAGCCAGGGCAGCAAACGGGGTGAATCGTCGCCCTTAGCGTCGCCCTTGCTGGTGGACTTATTGGTGGGCTTGGGTTGGCGGGGTGGCAACCCCTGGCTGGCGCGACGCTTGGCTTCCCCCATCCAGGCAGGCAACAACTGAGGTGAGCCTAGGGACGCTCACCCCAGCGTGCTCAGCCCGGTAACAAACGGGTGAGGGGCTCCCAGGGCTCGAGGGCGGTCAACACCTGGCGGCCCCAGCCACGGCAGCGGGGCCGGCCATCCAGCACCGCCAGCCTGCCGCCGCCGCGCCTGAGGCCCGCCAGCCCGCGCTGCATCAGGTTGAGGGCTTCGGGCAGCAGCAACTCCCGGAACCAATCCTGGCCCTGGCGCCGCAGCTGGGCGACCCGGGCCGCCGTGAGCGGATCCTCCAGGCTGGCGATCGGCAGCAGGGCCACCACCACCTGGGCCGGCAGCGGCAGGCGGGATTGGTTTTGCAGCCACCAACTCCAGCGGCAGCACACCACCCCATTGCTCTCGGGGGCGGTGCCCTCGTGGCAGACGCGCCTGCCAAATTCAGCCGCCAGGGCACTGGTCAGCCCCAGCCGCAGGGCCTGGTCATCAAGGAGCACCACCGTCAGTCCGGCCTGGCCCAGCACCAGGCGGCGGCTGTGATCTAGCAGGTGCTCGGCGTAGTGGGGACTGTTGGGCAGGGGCTGGCGCAGGGGCAGATAGAGGGGCAGGGGGTCGGCCAGGGGCGGGTCGGCCAGATCGACAACCACCTGGGGATTGAGGCCGAGGCTGGCCGCCGAAACCCCGCCGCTGCGCTCACTGGTGAGTTCGCCGACCAATACGGCACCACGGCCCTGGAGCAGGCCCAGCAGCTCGCGCAGGGGCTGGAGGGGCTGGCGATGCAACTGCCACTGCAGCAGGGCCGGTTCGACCACGGCCCAACCACACCAATGGGGATCGCCTGCAGCCAGCCAGGCGGGCCAGGGATCGGGAGGGGACGCCAACAGGGGCAGCAGGTGGCGCAGGGGAGCCTCGTCTTCGGGCGCCAGGGCCACCACCTGGCGGGCTGGGGCGAGGGGATGGCGGGGCTGGGCCAGGAGGCGACGACTGAGGCGCTCGTGCAACGCCAGCAGGCTGGCTTCGGCGGCGGGCTGGGCCCGGATCAGCCGGTCCCAGTCGCGGGGCTCCAGCACCACCGCCATCGCCTGCCGCAAGCGCGGCTCCAGCATTTCCAGCTCCGGGATCACGAACTGGCGATCGGCCAGGGCCGTGCTGCTCCAGACGCTGAGCAACTCCTGGGGATTGAGCAACCAGAGGCAATGGGGCGGCGGGGCCGTGGGGCCCTCCCAACAGGGCAGATCCAGACCCGCAGCCCGCAGCCGGGGCCACTCCACCTGGAACAGGCGCCGGCGGCGCTCGTCGCTGACCACCAGGGCCAGGGGGGTTTCGCTGAGGGCCAAGGGCACCAGCAGGCTGATCCACCAACTGGGATCGGTGCCTGGGGAAAGGCGCAGCAGGGTCTGATCGCTCCGCCTCAAGCTGCGGGCCACCAGGCGACTGAGGCTGAGGTGGTGGGGCCAGCGCTCAGCACCCTCCCGCCGCAGCAGGGCCTTGAGGTGGTGGTGGGCGCTGGCTTCCAACATCGATGGATCGTAGGAAGGTGCTGATATCGGCACGGCAGCGTTGATGACAGCATTGGGGCGCTCCCAGCCGGTGGGAATCGTGGGCCTGGGCCTGATCGGCGGCTGCCTGGGCCTGGATCTTCAGGAGGCCGGGGCAGAGGTGCACGCCCTGGTGCATCGCCCCGCCACCGCCGCACGGGCGCGGCAGAGGGGCCTGGCCAGCCGGGTGGATACGGATCCGGCGGTGCTGTCGGACTGCGGCTTAGTGATATTGGCCCTGCCCCTCGATCGCCTGCTGGACCCGGATCCGGCCCTGGTGGCAGCCCTGCCCGCTGATGCGGTGGTCACCGATGTGGGCTCGGTGAAGCAACCCGTCCTGGCGGCCTGGGGACGGCGATTGCGGCATTTTGTCGCCAGCCATCCGATGGCCGGCACCAGCCGCTCAGGAGTGGAGGCGGGCGAAAAGGGACTGTTTAAAGGTCGCCCCTGGGTGGCTACTCCCGACGCCGACACTGACCCGGAAGCCTTAGAGGCGGTGCGCCAGTTGGCGACAACGGTGGGAGCCCGCTGGCTCTGCTGCGATGCCGCATCCCACGACCGGGCCGTGGCGCTGATTTCGCACCTGCCGGTGCTGGTGGGGGCAGCGTTGCTGCAGACCGCTGACGGCGGCGGACAGGCCAGCGGATTGGGACAGCTGGTGCGGGATCTGGCTGCCAGTGGATTTGCTGATACCACCCGGGTGGGGGGGGGGAATCCGGAACTGGGTGCGCTGATGGCGCGCTGCAATCGCACCGAAGTGCTGGCGGCGCTGGGGCGTTATCGGCAGGCGATTGCTGGGCTGGAGAGGTTGGTCGAGCTGGAGGATTGGCAGGGGTTAGAGGGTGTGCTCAGCGTTTGTGGGGAGCTGCGGCAGGAGTTTCTGGGTTGAGCGCCGGAGGCTCTCGACGCTTGAACGATTCTGCTTAAGAAATAGCGGGCAGCCAGTTCTACACATGCAGGCCAGGCACCTGGACAAATTTGCGGGCCATGGATCGATCGCATCGCGCCTCTGCTGCTCGGGCTGGTCACGGCTGAGCACAAATCCCGGTCCAAAGGCCTGCAAGCCAGCCTCCAGCATCTGCCAGGGATCGTCGATCGGCAACAGCAGCACACCATTGCCGAAATGCTTGACCGCCACCTCGTTGCCACGGAAGAGTTATTGCCTCGGCAGGCGCACCGCCTGACTGGGGCCTGAAAGAAACAGCTTGGCGGTGTCCATCCGTCCCTCCTTGCGCTGACTTCCACAATCTTAGCTTCCAATTTAAACCTAAAGATAACAATTAGATTGCACTGTGACGAGGGGAACAACAGGGTATATGAATACGAGGTAAAATCTCGGGTAAGTCTTTCAGCGGTACTTCCCAACTTTATTGATACCGTATCGAATGTGTATAGTGCGTGACAACCTGTTGCAATGCCAGTTCTGCATAACAACCAGATACAGCTGACGGGAGCAAAAGGATCTGGCTTTGCCGAGCTTGCTGCCCACATCTTATCCATACCGTTGGCTTTGTGGCCAGACGAATCCTTGGCCTGCTAGTGGTCATGAGCACCAAGATCACCAGGCTTCACCCTTGCAGGTTCCGCTGCTAGATCAGGTTCATGTCGGTGCTGATTGATTACCGACCGACGTGCTCAAGGACCAGCCGCGCCTTCTCCTGGATGACGCAAGGCAACCTGCCCATCCAAGATCGGCTTGTGATGCCATGACCACGCCTTGACCTAGGAACCATAACCAAGTCAGCCCCTTTCGGTGCCCCAACTGATCTGGAGCAGGACAAACTGTCTTAGCCAACAGAGTGGAAGCCATGCAGAAGCCGCCCCACGCCACTCCCCGCGAGAGCACCGAGGAGATGGTGCGCAACATCGGCCGGGAGCTGGCCGAAATCGAGCAGGCCATTGATCACTGCAGGGGCGATCGCGTCGCTGAGCCCCGGCTGACGGGCACCTGGATGGCCCACCTGCTGATCAGCAGCAACGAGCTGCTCCACAACCTGCTGATCGACACGGCCCAGCGGCCGAGGTTGCGCGCCGCAGCGCCTCAACCTGATCCAAATCTGCCCGGCTGAGGCGCTTATGCTTTCCCCATGGGCAGCCGCCGCTCATCCAGCGATGAGCCCAATTATCAACAGCAGTATTTGCCGTTGCCTTGTCCGTCGATTTCCGTTTGGTATTGTGTACCATTACGATGAAAGAAAATGAGAATCACTTATTCTCGCTGTCATGCATCTCCATCGAGAGCCTTACTATTGGATCGATCGGACATGATGCCGAACATCACCATGAACCTGAGCAGCCACCATCAGATTAATGTTTCACGCTTAAGCACACTACGGGGCGGCTGATGGTGGGCATGTAATGGCTTAGGTTGTCAGCTGGGGTACACTTGGAGTGTGTCTGTCTGAGTTCACAAATTAAAATGACCAGCACCCCTGGAGCAATATGCAGCAATCAGAATCAAAAATTGCGCTACTGATTGATGCAGACAACGCACCTGCATCAAAAATTGAGGCGATCGTGTCTGAACTTGCAAAGTATGGAGTTGCCAATATTCGTAAAGCTTACGGAAACTGGAAAAGTCCTACTTTAAAAGCTTGGGAGCAGTGTTTGCACGAATACGCTATTCGCCCCGTTCAGCAGTTCGACTATACAAAGGGCAAAAATGCGACTGATGCCGCAATGATTATTGATGCAATGGATTTGCTGTACTCACAACAGTTGGATGCTTTTGCAATTGTGTCTAGTGATAGTGACTTTACTCCTTTAGTGATGCGGGTTTTGACCAATGGTTTGAAAGTCTATGGATTTGGCGAGAAGAAAACGCCCTTACCCTTTGTTTATGCATGTTCAACATTTTTATATCTAGAAACTATTGATCAAGCAGTTATTTCTGAGGAGACTTCCATAATTTCTGCAAGTGCTAAGAAAGCTGGTATAGAGTTAAAGCAAGACACCAAATTAATTAGCTTATTAAGGAGCGCTGTTTCTAGCACTCTAGATGATGATGGTTGGTCGAATTTAGGAGCGATTGGTGCACACATAGCAAATCAGGCATCTTTTGACCCACGCAATTACGGATATGCAAAGTTGAGTGGTTTGTTTGAGGCTATTGACTTGTTTGAAATTCAGCGAAAAGATATGGCAGTTTACGTTAGGAGCAGGCAAAGATTAAAGAAGCAGGGCGCCTAGTCGAGTCCCGCCAACAGGAGATCACCGATGCCTGGAGATTCGATACGCCATCCTGACAAGTTTCCGATGAGGGCAAAGAGCACTTTGCAACCATGCCATCATCTTCAGCTGCCACCTGCAATTCCCTGATACCGTCAAAGAGTGGCCGGCCGCATTCTAGGCAACCAGGTGATGGCAAGCGTTAGCACTACTGGCCCTAGACTTCTACTGCCAGATCAATCGCATTCGCTCACTCTGCGATCCCTCCCTTTGCGTCCGAGACGTGATATTGCGTCCTATGAATGGCAGTACCAATGGCCTCATCGACCACGCGTTGAATCACGAGCCCTGTCTGGCAACTATTCTTTAAGGCGGCAAAAGGCAAGACGCGCCAACTCAATCGGCCATTCGAGCCCTTACAATTCCAGGGCCTTTGACTCACCTAGTCGTCATGAACATTCGTCTGGCCGCCACCTACAGCGCTCTGGTGTTGCCCCTGCTGGTTACGGGACCCAGTGCCGCTTTGGCCGACAGCCAGCCGATGCGCATGAACAGCAACATCACCGAAGAACAGGTGCTGAATGCCCAGAAAGGCTGGTGCAATGGCCTGCTTGCGATCAGCAAGGCCTACGCCACGGGCGGTTTCGCAGCGGCCAATGCCACGGCTAACAAAATCCTCGATCAGGCCTATGGCTACCAATACGGGGCC
>CANGZM010000060.1 GCA_947458155.1 Synechococcaceae cyanobacterium
CCCGCCTCCGCCAGCAGCTGGCCCCATTGGTGGGCGACGCCGGCAGCGATCGGCAGCAGCCGTTCTGCAAAACTGGAGCTGCCGCAGTAGTTGACGGCAAATGATGGGCTGGTGCCTCCAGGCATAGGTTGGGGTGGACCCCGCAGGCCAGCCTTGAACCCCTCCCGTGATGTGCGCGTAGCCAGCATCTTTCGCAATGGCCGCAACCAGGCGATCCGGCTGCCGCGCGACATGGAGTTCGCTGGCGATCAGGTCTTGATCGAAAAGCATGGAGATCAACTCACGGTGCGGCCCAAACCTAGGGATTGGGCTGATTACTTTGCCACCTGTGGCACGTTTGACGCGGACTTTCCCGCCGATATCGATGATCAACCGATTGGGGAGGAGACGTTGGGCTGGTGATCAACTACATGCTCGATACCAATGCCTGTATTCACGTCATCACCGGTCGAGTGGCGAGCGTCCGGGAACGGCTGCAGGAGATACCACCTGAACAGATTGGTGTCTCTGCCGTGGTGGTGGCCGAACTTCAGTTCGGCATCAGCTTGGCGGCAGCGACTCGCCGGGAGACAAATCAGCAAGCCTTGGATCGTTTTCTGGAGATGGTTGCTGTGGAGGCTTGGCCCGCAGAGGCTGCCGCCCTGTACGGCGAGCAGCGAGCAGCCCTGCGCAAATTGGGCCAACCGATCGGGGCCAACGATCTGCTGATCGGCTGCCATGCCCTGCATCGCCAGCGGGTGCTTGTCACCCAGAACCTGCGGGAGTTCGAACGGTTGCAGGGTCTAAGTGTGGAGGATTGGTCCGGCTCCAGCTCTGGCGCCTAGATGGCACTGGCCAATAGAGGTGGTCTGACCAGGGACGCTTCGATTGCCGACCTATATAATGTTGACGCGACGAGACTTATAATCAACTGAGATCGGGATCGTTGGGCCCCATCCTGCGCCAGAGCTGGTTGATGCCATGGCATAGCCCAGCTTGAACAATGGACCCGATCACCCCGTCGATCTCGGCTGCGGCTTCCAGCGGCCCTTCGAGCTGGCCACCATCCGCCTGCTCAACATAGCCGAGGTATTGGGCCACTAGCGCACCTACGTGCCCCGCGATGTCTTTCTGACCCAACGGGGCGGCACCTTCCTGCTGGATGCTAATGACACTCTTTTATATGCCCACCGCGACTGGGGCATCTTTGGTTTTTCGGAAACCATGGCCCGGCCGCTCAGTTTTCTTGATCCGTTTCTGGGATGAGGCATGTAGATCGGTCAGTAGGCATCCCGCATCGGTCCGATTCATCAATGTGCTAGAAGGCTCCCTTGTGCAAGTAGCTATTTCTGCAGCTTCCACTTTGGAATCGTGCACTAAGAGTCCTGAAGTCATTAGCTCCGTGCGCACAACTGTGCGCTGATGCTTCCACTTTATCCCAACCTGATGCTTTATTGTGCTAGGCAATGCGGTAACCTTAACGACTTGCTGATTATATAAGATGCTCAATATCAGCTAGGTACGATAGCAAGTTGGCAGGAGTTTTGAAAAGATTTTGGGTATGTAAATCATGGCGCAATAGGCGATAACTTATTGCGCCGGACAAATTACACCTTGCCGGGTTGTCAACCGAACTCGCTTCGGGCGCGCGCGATCAAGTCACGCATGTCCATGCTTCCGCTTGCACCATTGTCGGCTGTGGTCTGCCACGACTGCACGGCGATGGCTCGTGGACCCACGTCTCCCACCCAGAAGCCGAACAACGGCCCGCCCGATTGCCCCTGGAACACGTCGGCCTTGTGCAGTATGGACTGCGCAGCGGCATCTGTCCCGTCGACGCGGAAGCCGCCCTGCCAGGTCGGTCGCTGGCCGCTGTTGAGGTCTGCGGGATAGCCCATATGGGACCAGGCGGCCAGATTGTCCCAGTCGTCGTTATACCCCCGTGCGCCCATCCAGCCGGTCGTATCACCCAAGCGCCGGTCGAGCACCACCACGGCATAATCAAAGTTGCCTTCGTTGCCCGAGATAAAGCCATCGCCGTTTTCCTGGACATACCAGTAGATGTGCGAGCCATAGGCCTCGCCAAAGGGTGCGCTACCGTCAAAATATGAAGGAGTGAATCGCACCCAGTCGGCAGCGAATCCAGGCGGCGCGGTCCAGTCAATGACATGGCTTACTGTCAACAGATGGCGCGGGCCAATCATCACTCCAGAACCGGATCCGCGGTTGGTCTGCACTAACCCGATGGTCGACCACGGATAGGTCGTGTCCTGGAAGGCACGGCGGTTGTCGGCACCGAAGACCGTAGTGGCGACACGCCGTTTAGACTCTGCTGGACGAATGCGTTTCACGCTCTTCAGAATGTCTAGAGGGGTGGCGTTGAAGCCAAGGTGTTCCGGCACGAAGCCAGTCAGGTGCTTCGCGAGTTCTTCCTCGCTGATTTGGCGTTCGACGATCTCGGTGGCTTCGCCTTTGAGCGCGGGCGGAAGCGAGCGACCGCCTGCGCGGATACCGTCGATCTCGACGATTACCTCCCACTGGGGTCGATCGTCTCCACGGTCTAAGCGCTCCAGCCGAGTTTTAATTTCCGGCTCCCGGTCAGCAGCGATATGGAAGCGACGCTCGATGGTGATGGGCGTTTCCTTGAGTGCGCCTCGTGGCTCAAAATGCTGGTCGAGCTCCTTTACTGGAATCGGCCGTTGGATCTCATCTGCCATGATCAATCACCTTTGTGGTTGTTAATTTGAGGCTTACTAGCGGTTTTTAAAAATCACCCGCGCATGAAACGTAGTGCTATTGCAAGGTTTGGGAAGAGCCCTCTTCGTGAAATCATTACCATAAAATCTTTATCTACGCACGCCTATTATTCCTGCAGCTCAGCGTTATCAGCCAACCGCTCCGGTCCTTATTGGCAGCGACTACGAGATGGGCCTGCTCGTCACGCCCAGGCTCTGCATCTGCACCGGATCCGGGTTGGGCGCAACCGTGATGCCGTTTGCCATAGCGGTGTGGGGGAGTGCCGGAGACTTTGTGGGCCGGCGTCCTGGGCAATAGGCGGCCAGGTGTCCACTTCCCTAACTTGCGTTGAGTCTGACCAAACAAGTCATAAAAGTCCTCCCTGGTGCCGAACGAACGGCAGCAGCTCCGCAGACGGCCGCCCTGCCTGCACGCAGGCCCAGCCCGCCAGCTGCTTGGCCGCACACCAAGCTTCGATCGGCAGATCCACCTCTGGCAGTTCTGCATCGCTCCAGGCCACCAGGGGGGAGCTGGCCAGGTAGTGCACCGGCTCGTTTCCCTGCTCGTTCCAGCGTCCCGAGCGCTGTCCCGGTCCACTCCATAGGAACGGATAGCGGCGATCACAGACCCGGAAGCCCAGGCGGTAAAGGGTCATGGCCATCAACTGGCCACCATGCCCGCCTGCGTCGCTGCCGCCAAGGTTTTTAGGCGTTGCGGGCCGGCATGCTCCGGCAACCAGTTCCCCTCCAGCAGGGCAAGGGGCGTGGCGCCAGCGAGGGCTTGGCGAGGCCGGGCAAACCAGCGCCGGATGCCGATGGCGTTGTAGGAGCCTTCCAGGGCTTCCACCACCAGGGCCAGCCAGTGCAGCCTGGTTGCCACCCCATCGGGGCAGCGGCGCTCACCAGCCGCATAGCGTCGCAAGCTGGCATGGGAGATCGAGAGAATCTGGCTGAGCAGTTCATCGCCTCAGATCTCCCTCAGCCCTGGCCATTCCCCTGCGGGTGTGGGTGAGTCCTGCAAGAGCTGGTCGTTCGTGTATCGCTAGCTTGGTCCAATTCTGCTAAATCGGCTTCGGTGCTGCTGCCTGCTGGGCGGCCTCGGCTGCGGTTCTGGGTATGGGCACCCGTGCCCACCAGCGCTTGTCGCGACGGGACGGCAACCCCGCTAGGGCGGCAACCCCGCCAGAATTGGCCCACTGCCCATCTCCCATGTTGCTGCTCAGCCCCTTCTCCCCCTTCACGGTCGCCAAGATTGCTGGGTTGCAGGCCACGGTGCTGCTGCTGATCACCCTGTTGATCAAGGCTCAGGTCCAGATCAAGGCGGCGTCGGCGTTGGGATTTTTCTTACTGGCCCTGCAAACGCTGGTGTTTCTGGCCGCCGCTGGCGCCCTGGGCCTGGTGGCCCTCGGTGGCGCGGCCGGTGCCATGAACTGCCGCCCAGCAAGGACGGTGTGACGGCACTGCCGCCCTGGCGACTGTTGCTGCGAGGGGCCCGCGAGCGGGAAGGCCGCTCACCAAATGCCCGCTGGCTGCAGCTAGCCACCGTTGCCGGCGATGGCAGCCCACGGGTGCGCACTTTGGTGTTCCGCGGCTGGGCTGATGGCGCCGTGCTGGATCTGCTCACCGACGGCCGCAGCGCCAAACATGCCGAGCTGCGCCAACAGCCCGCCGTGGAGCTGTGCTGGCTGCTGCCCAAAGCCCGCTGTCAGTTCCGCCTGCGGGGAGAGCTGCAGGCCTTACCCAGGGACGAGGAATGGGGCGTGCGCCAGCGCCATTGGCAGGGCCTCAGCCCCGCGGGCCGCGCCCTCTGGGGCTGGCCTGAACCAGGGGCACCGTTCGATGCCGCCGCCTCCTTTCCGGCAGAGATTGCGGACGACATTGAGATGCCCGATCATTTCCAGTTGCTGCGCATTGCTCTGGAGCAGGTGGAGCTGCTGGAGCTAGGTGATCATCCGCATCAGCGGCGTCGCTGGCGCCGCGATGGCGGCTGGATTGAGGAGCGGCTGAATCCTTGAAGAGGTGCGCACCGCATAACGTATTTTTCCAGAGCGCAGCTGGGCGTTGCCGCTTCGTTGTTGCCAATGGCCCCGCCAGCGTGATTGTTGGGCCCGTTGCGAGGAGGCGTGCAGCTTGGTGAAGTCGGTGAGGCGCGGATATGGTTCAAGTCATGATGCAAATCAATGGTTATGACCAGTAATTAACCTCCAACTTGGTTCTTTATTCTTTATGCTTCCTTTGCCAAGATCGGCATGAGCGCCTATGACCAGCACCCCACCAAATTTCGGCGTTGACAAAAACTGCCCAATCAATGTCACCCGCGATTCCGATGTGGAGGTTCCTCCCGATGGCGAAGCCCTCTTCCTTGTGGTAATAATCTTGGAAAGCATTCCGGGCGCTTCAGGCTGAATTTGTGCTTGATATTGACCAAAGGGGTTCTTTTGTTAAGAAAATTGTCTGTTCGCCCTCCACTAAGGGCATCGCAGCTTTGCCCAAGTGATAGAATTTATCTAAATGGTACAAGTTTGCATTGAGCTAACCGCAGGCCTTTCAATCCCTCTTCATCATTCAAAGCCATCAACTCTTATGAGCAAATTTAAACTGTATCTTGTCCTCGGTCTTGTGGGTGGCGGGGCGATTCTTTTGGCTGTATTTTTGCTGACGATTGGTCGCAATATCGGTCAATTCTTTGTAGGCAGAAATTTTGCCGAAAGTCAGCTCAATGACTATGTGGCTAATGTCATCAAGGGAGACATCAACGGCTCTCAATGTCAAGCCTGGGATACGGATGGCAATGGTTATGTTTCTTGTACTTATACCTTGGCTTCCCAACCCGGCACACCCTACGCGATCGAGTGTGCTGCTTGGGGCTTAGATGGCTTTCTCAATCGAGGTTGCAGGCAAACCCCATTGAATCGGTTATAAGAGAGTTATTGGCGACTGAGTGTCAATGGCAATCATTAGGATGGATCGCATCTATATTCAATCCTCACTGCCATGAGCTACCGCTTTAACTCTTTTCCGCCAATTCACTCTTCGTTTCCTATTTGACGCACTGCGTCTGCTGGTAAAATGGCAGTTGCGGTTGACAAATACCTTTCGACAACATCATCCGGCTTCTGGTTGTTAAGCCGAGCCAACGTCTGTGCTTGGCCGGCAGGTGACTTGAAATAGCCACGAAGGCAGGCTGACTACAGGAAATACTTCATTAAGGGGCAGGGCGTTTAGGGGAGTGTTAGTTTAATAAGGCTGAACTTATGAGAGTCTGATTGAACACTTTATCTCATTGCTCGCAGCCATAGGCACGCGCTGCCGGCACCCTTCAACCAAAGCGATAGTGCTTGCGCACCGGGGCATGCACCTCCCAGGTGCAACTCAGCCCGGCAGCAAACACCACCAGATCGCCGGCCCCGAACCGCACCGGCTCACCGCCCTCGGGCGTGACGCTGACATCACCCTCCAACAGCAGGCAGGTCTCTTGCTCGTCGTAGGTCCAGGGGAAGGTGCTGATCCCACAGCCCCAGGTGGGCCAGCTCGTCACACCCAGGCTTTGCAGCTGGGCCGGATCCGGGTTGGACGTGACGGTGATGCCGTTGGCCATGGCGGCGCGCAGAAGAACTGGGGCCAAGTCTCGCCGGCTACGGTGCCAATTGCACTGGACGCACCCTTGCTGCAGCTGCCCAGAAGCTCCAAGGGCTGCGCTCAGAAGAGGAGCCGAAGGCTGCCGCCACGGTCCTGGGCATTGCTGCGGGCATCGTGGTGGGGCGCATGCAGCATGAGGGGTGGGTGCTACGAACCGATTAGCGGCAGAGACTTGCCGGGCAACAAATCAGGACACCCTGAATCGTTGCTTGCCCATGGTGGTGGAGTTTCAGAACCCTGAGGCGGCGGATTAAACTCTAATTCTTTAATCTTTTCAATCAGCCTATCCAATGTCTCCTTGCCCGACAGTGATCGATCGGTTGGCTGCAGCTGCTCTCAACCGCAGAGCTTGATGCAAGTAGGCATGTTAGCCGTTCCTCTACATCGTGAGGCTTCGCTGGAGCGCTTCTTGGGCCAGGGCATTGAGGCTCTTTCCCTGGGCTTCTGCAGTCAACGCTAATTTTTCGTGAAGTTCTGGCGGAATCCGAAGATTGAACTTGCCTGAAAAGTTTCTGCGCGGTTCAATTCCTTGCTCTTTGCAGACCTCAAGAAATACCTCCAGTGACTTATGGAACTCTCGACGAAGCTCATCCGGGCTTGATCCATAGAAGTCCGCTTCTCCGGAAATCCCAAGAATTTCCCCGCGAAACTGATCGGTTTCTTCGTTGTACTCAATTTTGGCGTAGTAGCCATCCACATTCATCAGATTCATGGCGTCACGGGCGATGGGTGGGGTCTGTGGAAGACCCTGACTTCGCCGAACAGAACGACCGCGACTCGGCTGCCCGCCCTCTTGCTTACCTCCCCACGAAGCTCCTGAAATAAGGCTTCGATGTCCATCCACGGGAAGCTGCCGCTTACGGATCGGGAGAAGATCAGCTCAAGGGTGAGCTGGTGCTTCCGCTTCATCACAGCATAGTACTACTTACTGGTACCAGGCTCGGCTTTGTTTTGGCCGTTTGCAGAACGCTGCCCTTGAGTGGCAGGCAGGGAGCTTGGGGTGGCAGAGCAGAGAGCCTTGCGATGACCACTCCGCTTTACCTGTCCCGCCCCCTGAAGGCTTACAAAGAGAGAGCCTGGGAAAGCCGGTCAATGGGGAACTGTCGTTAATGATCGACGAAATGTTCGACAGCAATGACAGAAGGGAATGGTCTCGACGCCGACGCTGGAGAACAGACATTACCCGTGCTCTCTGCGTCAATGGGACGATCGTGATGGCCTATGACCCAGCACTGCCGCAGGGGCACGGCGATGGATGACACTCAGAAGCACGGGAGCAAAGAATGCACGAATGATTCTCCGCAAACGACCAAAAAACAGTTGCTCAGAATTGTTGCACATGCTTAACAATTCAAGCAAGCCTGGTGGCAAGCCCACAAGATATACCGCAAGGCTGACAAGTCTTAGAAACGTGAGATTTTTTCGGGAAAATTAATCGCGCCATGGCTAAGCCTGCCAACAGACCCAAGGACCCATGAGGATATTGAGCCACACAGGCTGGATCATCTGTGCCTGCAATGCAGCGGAGGCCGAATGAGCGGAGCCCAAACGCTAGGGGGCCGAACAAGACCAGACTTCCGTCGGCGTGAAGAGCAGGTCGGGAGGCTTCATCACTCTTGTCGCAAGTAGGGATATCGACGCACTAATTGGATCGTCTTGTTCACCATTCCCTAAACCTCCACTCGTGGAAGACATCATGCTCCCAATCATTTCCAGCACAGCCTCCAGCAACATGTCCATCACCAATGAGGAAAACGTTCTATCGCCCCAGGTGACCATCCCACTTACCTATCGCCTGCAACTACTGCACTATTCCGATTCAGAAGCCGGATTTCTGGCCCCCCAGACGGCGCCCTATCTGGCTGCTTTGGTCGATGGCTTTGATAACACGCATGCCAACACTTTGATCCTTGCGGGCGGCGACAATTACATCGCCAGCCCCTTCCTCAATGGCGGAACCGACCTCAGCGTGCGCGATGAGCTGAATGCCGTCACGGGATCCAGCATCAATCTGGATGCCAGCACGAATCATCCCATTGCCGCCGTGGACATCAGCATCCATAGCGTGATTGGCGTGGAAGCGTCCACAATCGGCAACCACGAGTTTGACCTGGGTCCCAGGATCTTCCGGGATGCCTTCACACCTGGTTCGGTCGCCGGCTGGGTTGGAGCCCAATTCCCCTACCTGTCATCCAATCTTGATTTCAGTGGTGACGTCGATCTGAGATCGCGATTCACCAACACAACGGCTGCGCCAGGGCTGGAGGAGACCTCGACGTTGAAGGGAAGAATTGTTCCCTCGGCAGTCGTGACCAAGAGCGGCGAAAAGATCGGCCTTGTGGGCGCCACCACGCAGCTTCTGGAGCAGATCAGCTCCACAGGCGGGGTGGAAGTGAAAGGTTTCGTTGGGGATGGGGCCGAACACGATGACATGCCTCTGCTGGCTAGCCAACTGCAGCCTGTGATCGACGATTTGATCAGCCAGGGGGTGAATAAGGTGATCCTGATGGCTCACCTGCAGCTCATCAGCAACGAAATCGCTCTGGCTCCCTTGCTGCGTGGCGTAGACATCATCCTTTCGGCGGGCTCCCACACCCGCCTGGGCGATGATAACGACCAAGCGGTTGCCTTCCCCAGCCATGCCCCCGACTTTGCCAACACCTACCCCCTGTTGACCGCAGGTGCCGATGGCGGCACCACCTTGATCGTGAACACGGACAACGAATACACCTACCTGGGTCGCCTGGTGGTGGATTTCGATGATCAGGGTCGCATCATCCCCGGCAGTCTTGATCCCATTCTGAATGGCGCTTACGCGGCCACAGCCGCGACCGTGGCGCGGGTGTGGAATGTCAGCGAGGCCGATTTGTCTACCACCGCCTTCGCGGAAGGCAGCAAAGGCGAAAACGTGCAAGACCTCACCGATGCGGTGCAGGCGGTGGTCAACAGCAAGGATGGTCAGGTGTGGGGGTATGGAAGCGTGTATCTGGAGGGGGAAAGGGCGATCATGCGCAGCCAGGAAACCAACCTGGGCAATCTGACGGCTGATGCCAATCTCGCCTACGCAAAAAGCCTCGACCCGACAGTCGTACTGTCGCTGAAGAATGGTGGAAGCATTCGTTCCCAGATCGGCTCCATCGATCCAGAGACAGGGGAGAAAAGACCCACAGCCGCCAACCCCTCGGCCGGCAAACCAGAAGGCGGGATCTCCACACTCGACGTCGAATACTCCCTGCGCTTCAACAACAGCCTCTCGCTGGTCACCGTCACCGCCAGCCAGCTGAAGAGCATGCTGGAGCACGGGGTCTCCAGTTATCCCAATCAGAGCCGCTTCCCGCAGGTGTCGGGGATGGCCTTCAGCTTTGATCCCAGCCGCCCTGAAGGCAGCCGCATTGTCAATCTGACGATCGAAGATGCCAGCGGCAAAGATCTCGACTTGATCGTGCGCAATGGTGCGCTCTACGGCGATCCCAACCGCACCTTCCGCATGGTGACCCTGTTTTTCATCGCGGGTGGAGGGGATGGCTATCCAACGCCCACCGGTCCTGACGCCAACCGGGTTGATCTCTACAACCCTGACGTACCACGCACTGGTGCGGCCACCTTCTCAGGGGATGGCACCGAACAGGATGTGCTCGCGGAATACCTGGCCGCCACCCATGGCAGCCGGGAGACCGCCTACGGCAAGGCGGATACTCCCGCCACACTCGATCAGCGCCTGCAAAATCTTGCGGTTCGCGGCGACAGCGTGGTGGATGCCGCCAGCCTTTCGCTCATCCCGCTGGCGGCCGACAAGGCGGAAGGCAACATCGGCTCCACTCCGTTCACCTTCACCGTCCTACGCAGCGGCGACCCCTCAGGTTCCGTCAGCGTCTCCTGGGCCGTCAGCCCCGTTGGCGCCAACCCCGCCAACGCTCTCGACTTCGCCGGGGGCACCCTTCCCACTGGAACCGTCGTGCTCGCCGCAGGGCAGACCAGCCAGCAGATCACGGTGAACGTCATTGGCGACACCAGCCTCGAAAACGACGAAACCTTCGCCCTCTCCCTAACCGGACCCGTCGGCGCTTCCCTGGTCGAAGGAGCCTCCAGCGCCACGGGACGCCTCCTGAACGATGACGTCCCGACTCCCCCCACCTACGCCTTCAGCAAGAGCGCGGACATGGTGGACGAGGGCGGCGTTCTGAACATTGGCGTCACCACCACCAATGTGGCTCCCGGCTCCGAGCTCTT
This sequence comes from Synechococcaceae cyanobacterium, assembly GCA_947458155.1. Lineage (GTDB taxonomy): Bacteria > Cyanobacteriota > Cyanobacteriia > PCC-6307 > Cyanobiaceae > Cyanobium. Next base: position 10,584 of record CANGZM010000060.1, read on the forward strand.
CTGGCAATTCAGCGGGGAGGGCATCACAGCGTCTGACTTCAGCAACGGCCTCCTCAACGGCTCGAGCCTGATCGGCCTGGATGGCCGCGCCAGCTTCAGCAAAGCCATCGCCGCCGATGGTCTCATCGATCCCAATGAAACGCTGGAGCTGCGCTTCTATAGCGATGCTGCTCGCACCCAGCAGGTGGGAAGCCCCCTCAGCGTCACACTCAAAGAACCCAGCGTGGGGATTGTCACCGACGGCAGTGACATCATCACCGGCACCAACGCCGCTGAACTCATCAGCGGTGTGCCGATCGGCTCCACCCTTCGCGGCAGCGGCTCTCTCGATCGGCTCACCGGCGGGGGCGGCAATGACCTCTTCCTGTTGGGAGATGCCCAGGGACGCTTCTACGACGATGGCACGCCAGGCCTCGGCAGCACGGATCTGGCCCTCCTCACCGACTTCAGCGCGGGAGACAAAATCCAGCTGCATGGCAGCAGTGCGGATTACAGGCTGGTCAGCGGTCGTCACAACCGCATCGCGGGAGTGCGCATCGATGCGGTGGCACCAGGAGCACCAGAAACCATCGGCTTTGTTCAAGGAGCCACACTGGCGTCTTTGAATCTGGCTGATGCAACACAATTCACCTTTGCTTGACTCCTTCACCATGTCCACCTCTCTTCGTGTCGCGGCCGTTGCGGTTCTGAGCACGGCTGCCCTGCCTTTTCTTTCTGCCAGCCCAGCCGCCGCTGTGGTCGTCAACGTCGGCGGCAATTCCTACGACGTCATGGTGTTGAACACCTCCTACGACGCCAGCACAAGTGTGTTTCAGCTTCCGCCGATCGGACAAATGCCCTGGTGGGGGAATGACCTGCTGGCCTCAGACTTTGCGGCTCAGGTCTACAACTCCTTAGGTTCTGGCTGGGATGCCGATTACGGCCCCGTCTTTGCCCATTCCGAATCGCTTGGGCAGGGCTTGGGCCTGACCCAGTCGCTCTCCAATCCACTCGATCAAATTGATGTCACACCAGCCACCAGCACCACGGTGATCTATGCCATTGCCACCTCCCTGGTCTCCCCGGTGCCTGGTCCACTGCCCCTCTTTGGCGCCGCCGCGGCGTTTGGCTGGTCGCGACAGCTGAGAGCGCGCCTTCGGAGCCGTTAAACGCCAACCTCTGGCTTGCAGATTTTAACCATCGAGAGCTACATTCGACCACTGCGATGAGGGGAATGCCAGTGTCACTTCCCAAGCTTTCTGGATGAGAGAGGGCTGGATATCACCAGCAGAGCCAATTGCTCTGTAGACCGATTTCGGTAACTCAGTGTTATTGGTACATAAGGCATCACACTGGATAGCCCTACGCTGTTGGTGCGCTCGATGAATGGAAATCGCTGTCCGTTAAGGATGGCCATCTTGCCTTGCTACCACACTCTGCGTCTCTGCTGTTTGCAATTCATAGCCATCCTCTTTGGTAACTGCGAGTAAGAGGAAATGAATAAGGCGCAGCTTATCCTGATGCGAAAGCTGGCTGACTACAGGAAATAATTCATTAAGGGGCAGGGCGTTTAGGGGAGTGTTAGTTTAATAAGGCTGAATTTTATGAGAGTCTGATTGAACAAATTATTTCATTGCTCGCAAATATGGGCGAGCGCTGCCGGCACCCTTCAACCAAAGCGGTAGTGCTTGCGCACCGGGGCATGCACTTCCCAGATGCAACTCAGCCCAGCAGCAAACACCACCAGATCGCCGGCCCCGAAACGCACCGGCTCACGGCCCTCGGGCGTGACGCTGACATCACCCTCCAACAGCAGGCAGGTCTCTTGCTAGTCGTAGGTCCAGGGGAAGGTGCTGACCCCACAGCCCCAGGTGGGCCAGCTCGTCACACCCAGGCTTTGCAGCTGGGCCGGATCCGGGTTGGACGTGACGGTAATGCCGTTGGCCATGGCGATGCACAGAAGAACTGGGGCCAAGTCTCGCCGGC
>CANGZM010000061.1 GCA_947458155.1 Synechococcaceae cyanobacterium
ACACCACGCTACCGGTAGTGTGCCAATGGGCCATTCCAAGGAGGCGAGTTCCAGTAACTCTCTCCATCCATTTCGCCGACCTAGCCATACCTCGCACCTGGCTATTACACCCACCTGCTCATTGCGCGCACTTTCCGATTTTGGCGAGCATTGGGTGTGGCGCCACCGATCCCAGACCGGCGCCGCCGAGTTCTGCCGATCCCTGCTAAAGACTTAGCCACTATACTGGACTAAGCCAGTTGCGACCCGGCGATGCAGGTCAACCTCCACGACGCCAAGACCCACCTTTCCCGCTATGTCGACCAGGCCCTAGCCGGTGAGGAGGTGGTGATCGCCCGCGCCGGCAAGCCACTCGTGCGGCTTGTACCGTTCCAAACCCAGCCCGCGCCACGCCTGGGCGGTTTCCTGAGGGGCCAGGCCAACCTCACGGCTGATCTCAAAGCCGATTTCAACGCTGAGATTGAGGAGATGTTCTATGGCAGCTGAGCCTGAGGGCCTGCTGGTGGATACCCACCTGCTGCTTTGGTGGGCCTGCATGCCTGAGCAACTCCCTGCGGCAGCAAAAACCCAACTCGAAAGTTACGAGCGGCCTCTGGTCTTCAGCGTGGTCAGCCTCTGGGAGGTGGCGATCAAGGCCTCCCTCGGTCGTAGCGATTTCCAGGTCAACCCACTCGCCCTGCGCATGGGGTTGCTGCAGGAGGGTTTCCGAGAACTAACGATCCAGGTCGAGCATGTGCTGGCGGTGCAGCACCTTCCCTGGATCCACCGCGACCCCTTTGACCGGTTGCTGGTGGCCCAGGCAGCCCAGGAGCGGCTGGGCCTGCTCACGGCAGATCGCACTTTGGTGGGCTACGGCGAAACGGTGCGCTGGGCGGGGTGATGGTTGCGGTGTTGATTGGGGCGGGACCGTCCCCGGCCCAACCGTTGACTCCGCCCATTTCGCCAGTTCTCCAGCCTTTGTGACAGGCTTTGGCCACGCGCCGCCCCCCGCGATGACTGCCGCCCCGTCCCGTCCAGACGCTGCCCCGGCCGCTGCCCCAGGGGCCGCCACCGCTGCTTCCGGAGCCGCCGAGGCGGTTCCGGCCTGGGCCAATAACCCCCGCTACACCACCACCATCCGCCGCCGCAAAACCCGCAGCGTGCGGGTCGGCGATGTTTGGGTCGGCAGCGATCACCCGGTGGTGGTGCAATCAATGATTAATGAGGACACCCTCGACATCGAGGGGGCCACCGCCGGCATCCGCCGGCTGCATGAGGCCGGCTGCGAGATCGTGCGGCTTACGGTGCCCTCCCTGGCCCATGCCAAGGCGGTGGGAGAGATCCGCAGGCGCCTGGAAGACAGCTACAAACCGGTGCCCCTGGTGGCCGATGTGCACCACAACGGCATGAAGATCGCCCTGGAGGTGGCCCAGCATGTCGACAAGGTGCGCATCAACCCGGGTCTGTTCGTGTTCGACAAACCCGATCCGGGCCGCAGCGAATTCAGCTCCGAGGAATTCGCCGCCATCGGCGAGCGAATTGCCACCACCTTCGAGCCCCTGGTGAGCCTGCTCAAGGAGCAGGACAAGGCACTGCGCATCGGCGTCAACCATGGCTCCCTGGCCGAACGCATGCTGTTCACCTACGGCGATACGCCCCTGGGGATGGTGCAATCGGCCCTCGAATTCATCCGCATCTGTGACCGGCTCGATTTCCACAACATCGTGGTGTCGATGAAGGCCTCCCGGGCCCCGGTGATGCTGGCCGCCTACCGGATGATGGCCGACCGCCTGGATGCCGAGGGATTCCCGTACCCCCTGCACCTGGGTGTCACCGAAGCCGGCGACGGTGACTACGGTCGCATCAAAAGTACCGCCGGCATTGCCACCCTGCTCTCGGAGGGCCTGGGCGACACGATCCGGGTTTCGCTCACCGAGGCACCAGAGAAGGAAATCCCTGTCTGCTACTCGATTTTGCAGGCCCTTGGCTTACGTAAAACCATGGTGGAATACGTGGCCTGCCCTAGCTGCGGCCGCACCTTGTTCAACCTCGAAGAGGTGCTGCATCGGGTGCGCAGCGCCACCGCCCACCTCACCGGCCTGGATATTGCCGTGATGGGCTGCATCGTTAACGGACCCGGCGAGATGGCCGACGCCGACTACGGCTATGTCGGCAAAACCCCAGGCACCATCTCGCTTTACCGCGGTCGCGAGGAGATTCGCCGCGTCAGCGAAGCCGAAGGGGTGGAAGCGCTGATTTCCCTGATACGCGAGGACGGCCGTTGGGTTGACCCTTGAGACCCCCTTTGCAGGCAGGCCCCGGCGCTACGTTGTAGGAACGATCACACCAAGAGGCTCCCATGTGGAGTGGACGCACCGGTTTATTGGTGCTTGTTGGACTGGGGGCCTGCGCCACCACCGCCGTGTTAGCCCGAGAAATGGCCTTGGCTCCTGCGGCGCCGGCGGTGACTATTGCCGATAGCCCCAAGGAGGTGATGGACCAGGCCTGGCAAATCGTCTTCCGGGATTATCTTGATACCACCGGCAAATACGACCAAGAAAAATGGCGGGTAATGCGCCGTGATTTGCTGAAGCGTAGCTATCAAGGCAATAAAGATGCCTATGAGGGTATCCGAAGCATGCTGGCAACCTTGGATGATCCCTATACCCGTTTTCTTGATCCCCGAGAATTCAAGGAAATGCAAATTGACACCTCGGGAGAGCTCTCCGGGGTGGGCATCCAGCTAACTGTGGACAAAGAAACAAAGGAACTGGTAGTTATTGCCCCGATTGAAGGTTCACCTGCCTCCCGCGCTGGCGTTCAGCCGAAGGATGTAATCGTCTCGATCGACGGCCAAAACACCAAGGGGATGGGCACCGAAGATGCGGTCAAGTTGATTCGCGGTAAAGCCGGCACCAGTGTGAAGCTGACCTTGCGGCGCAAGGGCCAGTTGTTGGAGATGCCCCTGCAGCGTGAACTGATCGAAATCCACGCGGTGGAACATCGGGTCAATGTGAGCCCCAGTGGGGCCAAGATTGGTTACCTGCGGCTGAAGCAGTTCAATGCCAACGCCAGCAAGGATACCCAGGCAGCCCTCAAGGACCTGGAACAACAGGGAGTGCAGGGCTATGTGCTGGATTTGCGCAGCAACCCTGGCGGTTTATTGGTGGCCAGTGTCGAAATTGCGCGGCAATGGCTCAATGAAGGCGTGATCGTCTCCACCAAAACCCGCGACGGCATTCAGGACATCAAGCGGGCCAACGGCCACGCCATCACCAACAAACCCTTGGTGGTGTTGGTCAACGAGGGATCCGCCAGTGCCAGCGAAATCCTTTCCGGGGCGCTTCAGGACAACAAACGGGCCCTGCTGGTGGGACAAAAGACCTTTGGCAAGGGACTGGTCCAATCGGTGCGTCCCCTCTCCGACGGTTCCGGCATGACCGTGACCATCGCCAAGTACCTCACCCCCAGCAACCGTGACATCCACAAGCACGGCATTGCCCCGGATGTCTCCGTAAAGCTCACCGAAGACGATGCCAAGCGTCTCAAAATTGAGGACTTGGGCACCTCGAAGGATCCTCAGTACAAGACGGCCGAATCCACCTTGATGATGCAATTACGAATGGTGGGCAACAACTCAGGCCCCATTTACCAGCCGGGAACTGCCAACATTCCTGCGGCCCTTGGCAAACCCTAAGGACTCCCGCCAGTCTTCCCTGACCCCGGGGGGGGCTGACAACGCCGCAAATGCCAATTGCTCATTGGGCGACCAGATGGTTTTGGAACCTAAAGTACCAGCTTCGCTTTGGGATCAAAAACCCTGGTGGTGTCAGCCCTGGACCATTGTGTTGAGTGGATTGATAGCAATTGCCGGCAGTTGGTTGCTGCTGCAAACAATCTGGATCACCGCTTTAGTATTTACTGCCATTGTCGCCTGGTGGCTGCTGTTTCTAGTTATTGTTCCCAGGGCTTTTATACAAAACCAGAGTTGACACAGTAATGTAGATCAAAAAAACCATCAACAGTAAACATGTTGATCGGTAGAATGTAATTTAATCTTGTATGAACCGAAATGGAGCTCAAGAGACAGGCTGCATCAAGCCACCACCTGGGGAGGAATCGTCGTCATCGTTCTTGGGGCCAGCACTGAAGAGGCCATAAAGAACAACCGCAATCAAAGCGAACCCCATGGGGACTAGAGCACCCGAGCCCAGAGCCGGATTGCCAACACCAATCAGTTCACCCATTGCCCAAGTCGCAAGATGAAGCCAGCTTAACAAAACTCAACCGCCTGCGGTGGGGCCATCGGCCCCTGCTTGCAGCCAGCGCTCCAACCGTTCAGCCAAGGCGAGGCAGCGGTCCTGTTCTGCCATGTCGAAGCGACTTGGCCATCCTGTGGCAGCCGCGGCCCCCTCGACCCGATTGCTAATGCGAATCTCTTGCAAAAGGCCGGGTGGCTTGTTTAGGTTGCGAGTCATTCGCAAGAGGCCGGCTGGCACCCCAGCCATCGCCCCTGGCACCGCTTCCCCCGTACCCTCCCGTGAGCCCAAGCAGCATCCGCGTCAATCCTGGCCAAAGCGTCCTGATTGGTTCAGGACCCGGCTGTGGCGGGGGCTGTCTGGAGGTGATCGAAGGCATAGCGCGGGTCTACTGCCCCTGCCCCGAAACCCAGGGCATGACCTTGGCTTTTCTGCAGGCTGGCGACCAGCTGCGCACCGAGCGTCTTTGCAGTGAGGGGGTCTGCGTCGAAGCCTTGACCGCCCTGTGCTTCCGCAGCGACGCCACAGTCATTGAGGGCCAGGGCTATGACCCGGTCAACGAATGGACCCTGCAACTGCTGCGCATTCGCCATTTGGGCAGCGCCGAGCAACGGCTCCACGCCGTGCTGGCCCTGCTGGTGGAACGACTCGGACGTCGCTGCGGCGACTGGTGCGATCTGCCCTTTCGCTTAACCCACGAACGTATCGCCGAGTTGATTGGCACCACCCGCGTAACCACCACCCGGCTGCTCTCGCGGATCCGATCTTCGCGGCTGCTCGAGGTTCCAAACGGTGAGCCCGGTATGCGGGTTGCCCCCCAACTGCTGGAGGGAGTGCCGCTGGGGACTGGTTGAGGCTGGGCGGGTTGAGGGAAGAGGGTGGGTCTGGGCGGACCTGGGTAAGGGCTCTGGATTCTGAGGCTTTCGCTGAGTACTTAGATGTTTGCTGAATTCAGCGTTGCCGAACCCGGATCGGAATCAGGGCGGGTTGCATGAGACCACCACCGCCGTTGTCATCGTCGGAATCAAAACCCAACCAAACCACCAGAGCGAGCACAACAAGCACCAAGCCTGCAAAGAAAAGGTCGCTCATGGATACAGGGATCGGTGATCAACCTTAACCCTTCCTGCAGCCCCTGCGGTAGTGATAACTGCCGAACCCCTGGTGCGTCCGGCCTGAATCAGCTGCCCTGGCGCGGTCCTTGGCTTGCCAGGCATGGGTTTGGTGATCAGCCGAATCCCTTGCCCGCATCGCGGGCGACACAGGCCTGGAGCTGCTGGCGCAGACGGTCGTGATCAAGACCTTTGCCGATCAGTACGAGCTGATTTTTGCGCGGGCCACTCCAATCGCTGTCATCTAGGGAGAACCGCTTGCCGGCGAGGTGAAAAACATGACGGAGCTCGCTCTCGTTGAACCAGAGAATTCCCTTGGCACGGAAAACGGTGGCGGGGAGCTGGTTATCGAGAAAGTTCTGGAACTTGCGCAGGGCAAAGGGGCCTTCGCTGCTAAATGACAGGGAAGTGAATCCTTCGATGGCCTGGTGATCAGGGTGCTGGCCGTGGTCGTGGTGGCCGTGGTCGTGGCTGTGCTGATCGTGGTCGTGGCCGTGGTGATCGTGGCTGTGGCTGTGGCTGTGGCTGTGGTGATCGTGGCCGTGGTGATCGTGGCCGTGGTGGTCGTGGTCAGCATGGGGGTCGCCTTCCTCATGAACGCAATGACCGTGGTCATGGTCGCAATCGTCATGCTGTTGCTGCGCCGCCACCCGGTCACTTTCAAACAGGCCAACGCTGAGCAACAACGGCAACGGCACCTCCCCTTTGACGCAGCGGAGAATGCGGGCATCCGTCTTGATCTCACGCAACTGGCTTTCGAGCTGCTGCAGCCGCTCCTCACTGACAAGGTCGCACTTATTAAGCAAAAGCATGTCTCCATAAACGATCTGGGCGCGGGCCACCTCCCCCTGGAGTAGCTCTTCGTTGAAATTCTCCGCATCCACCAGGGTAATGATCGAATCGAGGCGGGTCAGATCGCGTAGATCACTGCCCAGAAAAGTCATGGCCACCGGCAGGGGATCGGCCAAGCCAGTGGTTTCGACCACCAAATAATCCAACTTTTCTGGGCGCTCCAGCAGACGATAGACAGCCTCAAGCAACTCGCCATTAATAGTACAACAAATACAACCATTACTCAATTCAACCATGTCATCGCCAGTGGCAACGATCAGGTCGTTATCAATGCCAATTTCGCCAAACTCATTGACCAAAACAGCAGTTTTGACACCCTGCTGATTGGTGAGGATATGATTTAAGAGTGTGGTTTTGCCCGCCCCTAAAAACCCGGTCAAAATGGTGACAGGCAGAGGAAGGTTTACGGTTTCCACGGGGACGGCTAAGGCATCAGGGGCAGAGGTCCTGGTGCCTGGGCTGATGCGGGTCATCGGCGGCTGGAAGTGGGAAGCTGCCGGCAGCAAAGCCAGCCGGCAGCGGATTTAACGACGATAGGCAGGGGCCGGCCGGCATTTCGGGCCAGATCCTGGTTCAGGAGGTCTGCTGGCGCTGACGGCAGGGGGCACATAGGCCAAAAAACTCGAGGGTATGGAACAGCGGTTCAAAACCTTCCAATTGGGTGCTGGGCAGCTTGAGGCCATGGACTGGACAGTCGGCCAACGGCAGGGTGAAACCGCAATCAACACAGGTGAGATGGTGCCGATCGCGCTCGGTGGGGGCGAAGAGGGCTTCACCGCTGGGGAGGTGGCGTGAGCGCACCAGGCCCCGTTGTTGCAGGTAGCGCAGGTTGCGGTAGACGGTGGCGAGCCCCATGGCATCGGGACCATGGCGCAGGCGGGCATGGAGTTCCTGCCCGGAGAGTTCATCGTCACTGCGCCCCAACTCGGTCAGCAGCAGCTGCTGGCGCACAGTCAACGCCTGGGGCGGCGAGGCATCAGCGGCGGGCGAAGAGGAGGACTGCATGGGCGGGGGTCAGGGGGCGGGCCAGGGCTCCTGGAGGGGTGAATGCGAGCTTGATGGATACCAGGATGGGGTGGCGGTGTAGCAAGCGGCGTTCTTTTCATTTTCGCGGGCCTCCACCCGCCAACAGCAGGCCCTTCCCCCCTCCTGGCGCAAAAGCAGGGCATTAGCCCAGTCCCAGATCAGGGCGGCGCTAGCCTCCATGCCTACGTTGTTCATGACGCGCAGATCAAGGGCTCCTTGGTCGTGCAGGGATTTCCATTGGTCCATCAGGGGATCATCGCTGTTCACCAGCACCGTGTGATCGAACTGGTCGAACAGACGCTGCTCTAGTTGGCGCAGGCTGGAGAAATCAACCACAAAGCCGTTGTCATCAAGAATTTCAGCCTTGAACCAGAAGGTGAAGCTGCGGTTGTAGCCGTGCAAAAAACGGCAATGGCCAGCGTGGCGCCACTGGCGGTGGCTGCAGGGGAAATCTTTAAAGCTCTTGCTGCAGGTATGGGCCGAAGGTGAGGGCATGGGAGAGGATCGCTGCAAACGGACGTGCCCGACGTGGAGGCTTCCTCCTGGCCATCATCCCAGCCCCCCAACCAAGCTGTCGACCCAGATAGGGGCAGCGAGGAGAACCCATTGCTGGGAATTCTGAGGTTCAATGAGGCCGGTCTGATTCCCGCCGTGGCCCAGGACTGGCTCGATGGCGCCGTGCTGATGGTGGCCTGGATGAACCGCGAGGCCCTGCTGCAAACCCTGGCCAGCTCTGAAGTGCATTACTGGAGCCGCTCGCGCAACAAGCTATGGCACAAGGGAGCCAGCAGCGGCCATTACCAAAAGCTCAGGGGATTGCGATACGACTGTGATGCAGATGTGCTGCTGCTCAGTATTGAACAGGTGGGAGAGGGGGCTTGCCATACCGGCGCCCGCAGCTGCTTCTACGACGACGGCCTCAGGCCCGAAGGGCCGATCGCCAGCGGAGGGGGGCCAGGGGCGCCGCCGCCACCGGCTGATGTCTGCAGCGAGCTGGCGCGGCTGATCGCCGGGCGCAGGGACAATCCCGAAGCCAATAGCTACACCAACAGCCTGCTGGCGGGTGGCGATAATCGCATCCTCAAAAAAATCGGTGAAGAAAGTGCCGAATTCGTAATGGCCTGCAAGGACGATGACCCTGGCGCAATCGCCGGCGAAGCGGCGGATTTGATTTTCCATTTGCAGGTGGCCCTGGCCCACCACCATGTGGAATGGCGCCAAGTGCTGGCAGTGCTGGCCCAACGGCGCGGAGCCCCCCGGCGATGAACCGTCAACTAACAGTCAGGGAAGCAGCTCTCAACACCGCCTGCCGCCGGCGACTGGCCGATAGCCCCAGCACTCGCTGGCTATGGGCCCTGACCTGCGGCCTGCCGCTGCTGGGCATCGTGCCGTTGTGGATCCACGCCAGCAGCCGCCGCACCCTGCTGCCCGGCCTCTATGGCTTAACGGCCCTGGCCAGCAGCAGCTTTGCCGTAATCACGCTATTTGGAGCCATCAGCCCACCCGCCGGCGGTTTGCAATCGCCGCAGCAACCCCCTGGGCCCAGCCGGGGGCCGAGTCTACTGTTAATGCTGACAGCGATGGCCGCCTTTAGCGGCGGCCATCGCCTCGGCCAGGAACGGGCGGCACGGCAAGCAGAGGATTGGTTGCGGTTGGATGATTGAGGGGTGGATTGGGTATGAGAGTCTGAAATGAAGCAGCAGGGCGATGGATGCTGCCAATCGATTCGATCGAACCTTTCAAAGAAAGCAAGTAAAATCTCAGCGCACGAAATAAAGACGCAGATCATTAATAATAATTATAGAGATTAGAGTTTAAAAAATATATCTTCTAAAAAAATAAAACTATATGAAAAATTTGAACACTTTAGTCAATCTTCATCTTCTTCATCCGGCGTCTCAGCCGGTTTTGGAATCACCAAAATCTTATCAACCCGCTTTCCATCCATATCAACAACCTCTATACGCAAGTTGTTCCATTCAAAATGCTCGCCGGCATGGGGGATTCGACCTATACGATGCATAACAAAGCCACCAAGGGTCTGAAACGTACCGGAAGACTCATCGGGTAATGAAGAAACCTCCACCAGATCCTTAAATTCAGATAGGTCCAAGCCACCATCCAGCAGCCAGGAGCCATCTTCTCGTTCCACAACCATCGGATCCTCTCGATCTTCCACCGAGGGAAGATCACCAACAATCGCCTCCATCAAATCATTGAGCGTTACCAAACCTTCAATGCCGCCGAATTCATCGGTGACCAGGGCAATATGAACCCCTGTCTGCTTAAACTGTTCAATCACATTTAGGGCCCTCATGCCAGCAGTCACATAAAGGGGCGGCTGCAACATTGATTCGATATCTAACGGTTCGCCATTGACATAGGCAGCCAGCAGGCTTCGCACCCTCACAATCCCTACACAATCATCCAAGCTGCCTTTGCCGACAGGAAATCGGCTGTGGGTACTGGCCAAAATCTCATCTAAATTATCCTGGACTGGTTCCTCACTATCAATCCAGCTTATATCTGTCCTGGGGGTCATCACAGCCTTGACCGATCGATCACCCAACCGCAGCACCCTTTGCACCATTTCATGCTCCGCCTCTTCAAAAACTCCCGTCTCGGCACCCTGACGTAACATCGCTTTGATTTCTTCTTCCGTAATGCCAGGCTCCTGGGAATCTTTGATTCCCATGAACTTGATCAACCAATCCGTTGAAATGCCAAGAATATAAACAAATGGTGACGTCAGCCTTGAGAGCCACCGCATCGGCCGAGCCACAAAGCGGGCAATCTGCTCAGGCTCGTTAAGGGCAATCCGTTTTGGCACCAATTCGCCAATCACCAAAGACAAATAGGTGATCAGGGAAACAACCAAAGCCACACTCAAACCCTCTGCATAGGGCCTGAACAGGGGAATATCGCTTAAAACCGGACGCAGTCTTTGGGCAATCGTGGCCCCACCAACAGCGCCACTCAAAATACCGATCAACGTAATGCCAATCTGGACAGTAGAAAGAAATTCATTGGGGGAATTAGCTAGACGTAAAGCAGCTCTGGCACCTCGATCCCCCCGGTCTGCTTGCTGCTCTAACCTCACCTTGCGAGCAGAAACTACCGCTATCTCCGACCCTGAAAACACCCCATTTGCTAAAATCAGAATCAGAATTAAAAGGATCTCGAAAATAATCGAGGCCACTAGCACCAATTGGAATACTGATGAATTCTAGCATAAAACCAAACTTGCAGCGCCGATCAGAGCTTGTTGCCCAGTAATTTCATGCTAATTGCAAAACTTTAAGCATGGTTGCACGCCTTATCTCAAGCGAAATTACCGCCATCGCCTGGCCAGCATGCCCAGCTGCACGGGTCCAGATGCCAGCTGCAACACCCTTTCCAGCCCCGACCGCCCCCCTCCTGGTGCCTGCCAATGGCTGCCGATCTCCAGCAATACCAAGCTAATGAAGGACAATTCCCAGCTCAACAGGGCTGGACAGCTGCGGGCGCCTGCCTAGGATCTCAGTAACGCAGTGCAAAATCCGGACCCCGCATGACCGATGTTCCCGCCACGCGGATCCGCAACTTCTGTATCATCGCCCACATTGATCATGGCAAATCGACCTTGGCAGACCGTCTCCTGCAGGAAACGGGCACAGTGGCTGTCAGGGATATGCAGGATCAGTTCCTTGACAATATGGAATTGGAACGGGAACGGGGAATAACAATCAAATTGCAAGCGGCCCGCATGGAATACACGGCCAAGGATAACCAAAATTACATCTTAAATTTGATTGATACCCCAGGCCACGTTGATTTCGCCTACGAGGTCAGCCGCAGCTTGCAAGCCTGTGAAGGCGCTCTCCTGGTTGTCGATGCCAGCCAGGGCGTGGAGGCCCAAACCTTGGCGAATGTTTATCTTGCCTTGGAAAATGATCTGGAAATCATTCCAGTTCTCAACAAAATCGACTTACCCGGCGCCGACCCCCAGCGCATCAGCGCAGAAATTGAATCCATTATTGGTTTAGACACCAGCAACGCCATCGCCTGTTCCGCCAAAACAGGCCTGGGAATTCCTGAAATCCTGCAGGCGGTTGTTGATCGGGTGCCCCCACCCACCGATCGGCCAACAGAACCGCTGCGGGCGCTGATTTTTGATTCCTATTACGATGCCTATAGGGGTGTAATAGTTTACTTCAGGGTAATAAGTGGCACAATTTCCCGTAAAGACAAGGTTTTGTTGATGGCCAGTGGCAAAACCTATGAACTTGATGAAGTCGGTGTCATGGCGCCGGACCAACGCCAGGTGGACTCCCTCCATGCTGGCGAAGTGGGCTACCTTGCCGCATCGATCAAGGCCGTGACCGATGCCCGGGTCGGAGATACGATCACCCTATTCAATAACCCCGCCAGCGAACCCCTGCCCGGTTACACCGAAGCCAAACCGATGGTCTTTTGTGGGCTGTTCCCAATCGACGCCGACAGATACCCCGATTTGCGGGAGGCCCTTGATAAGTTAAAGCTTTCGGATGCTGCCCTGAAATACGAACCGGAAACCAGCAGCGCCATGGGTTTTGGCTTCCGCTGCGGTTTTCTAGGGCTATTGCATATGGAAATCGTACAAGAGCGGCTGGAGCGTGAGTACAACCTCGAACTTATTGTCACTGCACCTTCAGTAATTTATAAGGTTAATATGCTCGATGGCACCACTATATCAGTTGACAATCCGGCCACCCTGCCCGACCCGCAAAAGCGTGAATCCATTGAAGAACCCTATGTAAAACTTGAAATATACACCCCAAACATTTACAATGGAGCCCTGATGGAGCTCTGCCAAGAGCGGCGGGGGGAATTTATTGATATGAAATACATTACAACCGACCGCGTCACGCTTCACTATGAACTACCCCTGGCTGAAGTGGTAACTG
>CANGZM010000062.1 GCA_947458155.1 Synechococcaceae cyanobacterium
ATCGATGGGGATCAGTCAGTACCGGCTGGCGCTGGCGATCGGCGTACCGGAGAGCCGCATCAACGCGATCGTGAAGGGGCGGCGGACGATCAGTGCCGACACCGATCTGCGCCTGTGCCGTTTCTTCGGCCTCAGCGAAGGCTTCTGGCTGAGAATGCAGGCCTGCCATGATCTGAAGCTGGCCAAGCAGGCTCTTGGGGGCGTGCTGCACTCCATCGAACCATTCCAGCCCACCTGATCTGGCTTCGGGATCGACGGCCCGCATCCACCACCGCATTCCATTCCGGCTGGTGCAACGCCAACCCATCGGCCCCATGCCCGGACTTTGATCGAGCCGCTGATCGGGGTGCGGTGGCGGCTCCTGTGCCCGAGGCCGCAGGCTTCTGCATGAGCAATCAGCCCACCTCCTCGCCGCGCTGCATTCGGAAAGCGTCAAGGCGTTGGCGGCACAGCTCCAGCAACTGGTCGCGCTCGGCGTCGCTCAGCTTCTCGCCGCCCACCAATCCGTAGGCGCCCTTCTTGTAGCGGGTGATGCCGTTGAAGGTGAACCTTGCCCAGCATGCGCTTGACGCGCTCTGTGTATTACTCGATCTGGGTCACGTCTTCCCCCAGGATCCGCCGGGCCACGTCCTGCGCGGGGGCCGGGCTGGCTGTTGCCTGGCAAATCCGTGTCCCAGGAGCTCCATGAGCATCAGGGGTTGGCAGACGTGGCTCATGCGCATGCGTTTGGCGATGTAGTCGCGCAGGCACTCGTAGGTGGGAGAGGGGGTCGGGGGTATTAGGGGATCCTGGCGCTGTGGGGGCCAGTGCTGGGGCGGGGTGTGACAGGGGGTGGCACTGGTGGGGGAGAGGCCACAACCGCCATGCCAGCGCCAAAACCAGCTCACGGTCGTGATCTGCTGACCCCCTTAGGCTGGGGAAGCCAGGAAACCGCCATGACAGACCAGCTTGGGCGCATCACCATCAACCCTGAGATCTGCCATGGAAAGCCAACCATCCGTGGCTTGCGTTATCCCGTGGAAATGGTGCTCGAGCTGTTGTCAGCTGGGATGAGTGCATCTGACATACTTGCCGACTACTCTGATCTTGAGGCTGAAGACATTACGGCGGTGCTTGAATATGCCACCCATCTTTCCCGAGTTCAGCGGATTGAGCCCGTCTCTGCATGAGGATCCTGCTGGATGCCCAGCTGCCTCAATCTCTCGTTCGGCCGCTGGATCAATTGGGTTGCGATGTCCTCCACACCCTTGATCTTCCTGCGGGGAATCGCACCGCCGACACCCTGATTTGCTCCATTGCCGACCGCGATGGACGGGTAGTCTTCAGTAAGGATGCTGATTTCATCCGCAGTCATCTTTTGCACGGTACACCTGCCAGGCTTTTAATCGTGGCCACCGGCA
Source organism: Synechococcaceae cyanobacterium (assembly GCA_947458155.1). GTDB lineage: Bacteria > Cyanobacteriota > Cyanobacteriia > PCC-6307 > Cyanobiaceae > Cyanobium. Next base: position 1,401 of record CANGZM010000062.1, read on the forward strand.
ACATCGGCAACCAGGATCTCACCGCTCTGCTGCTTCGTGTTCTGCCGGAGCTGAACCGGCTGTTTGAAACCCATGTCCTCATCGAGCTGAATCGGAAGGCATTGGTTGTGAGGCACTGAATGTCATTGAACTCTCGGCGCCGATGCACCATTTGACTACATGACTCATGTGCATCCGCTCGGCGATCGGCTCCACCACCGCATTCCATTCCGGCTGGTGCAACGCCAACCCATCGGATCCATGCCGCCGCGGGATCACCAGGCTGTGCCCAGGCGTCACCGGATCGGGGTTTGCCAAGCAACAGCCCGCCCCGCAGCATTCGCAGCGGCCTTTGGCCTGGGTGAGCACCCGGACTTTGATCGAGCCGCTGATCGGGGTGCGGTGGCGGCTCCTGTGCCCGAAGCCGCAGGCTTCTGCGTGAGCAAACAGCACACCCCCTCGCCGCGCTGCTCTCGGAAAGCGTCAAGGCGTTGGCGGCACAGCTGCAGCTGCTGGTCGCGCTCGGCGTCGCTCAGCTACTCGTCGTCTACCAAGCCGTAGGCGCCTTGGTAGTAGCGGGTGATGCCGTAGAAGGTGACCCGTCCCGAGATGGGGCGCTGCCGGTGGACCCTGCCCTCTGCGCCGAGCTCGACCGGCGCTGGGCGAACCATCGCGACAACCCCGAAGCGGCTGTGCCCTGGGATGAGGTGCGGAGCCAGCTCGGCATCGAATGACCATGGCTATGCCGTGTATTTCCGTGAGGTGGGCCCTGAAATCCTGGCGCTGTGGGGGCCAGTGCTGGGGCGGGGTGTGACGGGGGTGGAACTTGTAGGGAGAAGCCCCGGGCGATCGACATGATGATCAGCTGGATAGACGTCGTCTACCCAAGGGAGCTAGACTGGCCACAGCTCTTCTGCTCAGCCGTGGCTGCCACCCCTCGCCTCAGCTGGAACCTGCGCGTCACGCCCGATGATCAGGCGTTGATCGATCGCGCCGTCCGAGCCTCCGGCCTCACCCGAACCGATTTCGTTCTGCAGGCGGCCCGCTCCGCCGCCCGTGAGCTGTTGGTGCAGCAAAGCTGGCAAGCAGTTTCGCCCGAGCAATTTGACCAGTTTATCTGCCAGCTCGATGCTCCCCCCGGCCCCAGTGATCGCCTGCAACGCACCATGACGGCCCCGAGACCCTGGCAACGCTGATGGATCTGCTGGCGCCGCAGCCGCTGGCGCCGCATCACAGCACCGTCGGCTTTGACTGCGGCGACGCCGGCCTCAACCGCTGGCTCCTGCAGCGTGCCCACTCCAACCAGCAGAGCGGTGCGACGCGAAGCTTCGTGGTGTGCAATCGCGACGACATCGTCAAGGCCTATGTGGCTCTGGCCTCCGGCGCGGTGGCCGTGGCCTCAGCCCCTGGGCGTTTTCGGCGCAACATGCCCGACCCCATCCCCGTGGTGGTGCTGGCGCGGCTGGCGGTCTGCCGCAGTGTCCAGGAACGCGGCATCGCTCGCGCCGTGCTCGCCGATGCGTTCGAGCGGGTGTTGCAGGCCAGCCCGCAGATCGGCGTGCGCGGCATCGTGGTTCATGCGGCCTCCGATCAAGCCCGCAGCTTCTATCTGCACATGGGCTTCGATCCCTCGCCCATTGACTCCGACACCCTGCTGATCCGTCTCTCAGATGTGGCGGCAACCTTGCCTTTCTGATCTGTCCCGCGCAGGGCGTCGCTGGCCTGCAGACCGCGGAAGTCGGTGGTGCCCTCTTGCGTAGGCAAACAGCATCGCGCTTGCCGGCATTGCAGCGGAAGCAGAGGGCCTGCAGGTTGCTGAGGTCGTCGGAACTGCCTTGGTTCCTGGGCACGATGTGGTCCAACTCCAGGGCTCGCTGGTGCGGGATTTGCCGAGCAACAGCCCGCCCCGCAGCATTCGCAGCGGCCCCTGGCGCGGGTGAGTACCCGGTTTTTGATCTAGCCGCTGATCGGTGTGCGGGTGCGGCTCCTGTGCCCGAAGCCGCAGGCTTCTGCGTGAGCAAACAGCCCACCTCCTCGCCGCGCTGCATTCGGAAGGTATCGAGGCGCTGGCGGCACAGCTGCAGCAGCTCGTTGCGTTCGGCTTCGCTCAGCTCTACTGCTGCGCAGAAGCCTTCGGCTACGCCGCCCATCAATCCGTAGGCGCCCTGGTCGGTGGAGGAGCTTGCGCAGGCATGCAGGCATCCTGATGCTGCGGGTTCTTGAAGGCCCAGAAGGGGAGCGAGGTGCCGGGGGGTGGCACTGATGGGGAGAGGAGTAACAACTCGGGGACCCATGGACTTAGAGCACCACGGGCCTCCGGCCTGATGACATTAGGCACACGCCATGGCTAGGTTGATCCAATGAAGCCCTTCGCCTGGAGCCATGAGAAAAACGAACAACTCCTTGCTGCACGCGGTCTGTGCTTTGAGGCTGTCATCGTCGCCATTGAGACAGGGAATCTGCTCGATGTTCGAGAGCACCCAAATCCGCAGCGATACCCTGAGCAGCGCATCCTGATCGTGCGCCTGAATGGCTATGTCCACCTTGTTCCCTTTGTCGAGACAGATGAGTATTTCTTCCTCATGATTAACTCGCCATCGCCTTCGTTTACCCCTGAAGAGCAACAGTTGCTCTCCGACTTCAACGCAGGTGAGCTGCGCAGCGTGGCGACCCCAGAGCTTCTGGATGCACTTCGGCAGTCCGCCACTGCGATGGGTGTAAAGGATCAACGCATCAACATCCGTCTTTCCAGTGCGGATCTGCAAGCTTTACGTGTCAAAGCCCTGCGGGAAGGCATTCCTTATCAGACGTTGATCAGTAGTGTTCTGCACAAATACGTCAGCGGTTCGCTGTTGGATCGTTCTGTTGCGTAGCCATCGCAGCTCTTCGCGCTCGGCGTCGCTCAGCTCTACTACTGCGCAGAAGCCTGCGGCTACGCCGCCCATCAGGTCGTAGGTGCCTCGCTCGTAGCGGGTGATGCCGTTGAAGGTGAACCTTGCCAACCAAGCGCGGCGGATTCGGCGGGCCACGTCCTGCGCGGGGGCTGGGCTGCGGCGGCCCAGGAGCTCCATGAGCATCAGGGGCTCATGCGCATGCGCTTGGCGATGGTGTCGCGCAGGCGCTCGTAGGTGGGGGAGGGGGTTGGGGGCATGGGGGGGGCCTGCCGCGATTCCATGCCCTCCTTCAAGCCCTCAGCCAAGCCTTGCGGGACGTCTCCACACCGTTTCCGTGCGTCGGTTGTACTAACATCGCCTAGTTGATCAAGTAGGAGATTGTTCGCCATGGCTGCCATCGGAGCTTCGCCTCCTGCGCGCTCAGCCCGGCTCGGCCTGCGCGCCACGCCGGAACAGGAAGCCGTGCTGCGCCGTGCCGCTGAGGTGACCCACAAGTCGCTCACCGACTTCATCCTCGACAGTGCCTGCCTCGCTGCCGAGCAGGCGCTCCTTGATCAGCGCCTGTTCATGGTCTCGGGCTCCCAGGCCCAGGCCCTGATGGAGCTACTGGACCGCCCCGAACAGGCCAACGAGGGTCTGCGTGATCTGTTCGCCAGGCAGCCACCCTGGGACGCCCAGTGACCTGGCGGCCGCCGGAGCCGCTGGCCGTCCAACACCAGCTGGAAGGCTTTGACTGCGGCAGGCCCACACTGAATCACTGGCTGCAGCACCACGCTCGCCAGGCGCAGATCAGTGGCTCGGCCCGAACGTTCGTCGTCGCCGACGAGGAGAACCGCGTCGCCGGCTTTTTCAGCCTCACCGTGGGCCAGGTCGACACGGTGGAGGCCCCAGAGCGCATCCGTCAGGGCATGGGGCGATTTCCGCTGCCCGTAGTCATCCTGGCCAGGCTCGCCGTGACACGGGAGAACCATGGACGTGGCCTCGGTGTCGGGATGCTGCAGGACGCGATCCGTCGAACGCTGGTGATCGCTGACCAGGCTGGCATTCGGGCGATCCTGACCCATCCCATCGACGAAGACGCGGCACGCTTCTACACCCGGTTCGGATTCACCGCATCGCCTCTGCGCCAGCAGCAGCTGCTCCTGCTGCTGAAGGACGCGAGGAAGATTCTCCAGTGAGCAATGGGGGCATCCCAGTTCCGGCTCTGCTTTGTCTGGACGGAAGCCGGGCCAGAGGAGGTCGAAATCGTTGATTACCGGAGAGCCGCATCAACGCGATCGCTGTGCCGTTTCTTCGGCCTCAGCGATGGCTCCTGGCTGAGGCTGCAGGCCAGCCACATGATCTGAAGCTCGCCAAGCAGGCTCTGGGCGGCATGCTGCCCTCCATCAAACCGTTCCAGCCCACCTGATCTGGTTTCGGGATCCATGCCGCCGCGGGATCACCAGGCTGTGCCCAGGCGTCACCGGATATGCATCGGCGATGCACAGCTGCCAATGCGTTCACCAGCAGCACCCGGCCGCTGGCCTCCAGCCCGCAGAACCCATAGCCCGCCTCGCGCCTTCCATCTCTGGCCGGCATTGCAGCGGAAGCAGAGGGCCTGCAGGTTGCTGATGTCGCTGGTCGCCGCTTTGGCTGTTGGGCCTCACCCCAGGTCGTTGATCAGCACGATGCGGTAGCGGGCTTTGCCAGAGCGGAGGTGATCCAGGGCTTCATTCACCTTCGACAGGGGGAAGAACTCCGTGGTGGGCGCGATGCCATGGCGGCAGCTGAAGTGCAGCATTTTCTCGGTGGTGGACGGGCTGCCGAGGGGCGAGCCGGAAAGGCTTTTCTGCCCGAGAATCAGCGGGAAAGCGGCCAAGGCAATCGGCTCGGGAACGGCTCCCACGGTGTGCAGCCGGCCCTTGGGTTTGAGGGCGGCGATGTAGGTGTTCCAGTCGAGGTTGGCGTTGGTGGTATTGAGGATGAAGTCAAAGCTGCCCGCCGCTTGGGCCAGTTCTGCGGCGTTGCGCGAGTTCAAGCTGCGATGGGCGCCGAGTTGGAGCGCTTCCTCCCGTTTCGAGTCGCTGCTGGTGAAGGCCGTTACTTCGCATCCCCAGGCCCTTAGAAACTTCAGGGCCATGTGACCCAGCCCGCCGATGCCGATCACCGCCACGCTGTCGGTCGGTTGGATGCCCAATTCGACGATGGGGTTGAACACGGTGATGCCGCCACAGAGCAGGGGGCCGGCTTTCGTGTCATCGAGGCCTGCCGGCAGGGGGGCCAGCCAGGTCCAGTCAGCCCGAACCCGCGTGGCGAAGCCACCGTGTCGACCAACAATGGTGCCTTGTGCCTTGGGGCAGAGGTTCTGGTTGCCGGAGAGGCATTGATCACAGGCACCGCAACTGCTTGAAAACCAGCCCAGCCCAACCCGGTCGCCGATGCTCAGGCGCTTCGTGTGCTCCCCGAGGGCGACCACCCGCCCAATCACTTCGTGGCCAGGCACAAACGGATAGGTGGTCATGCCCCACTCGTTGTCCAGCATGGAGAGATCGCTATGGCAGATGCCGCAGCTCTCAACGGCAATCTCCACCTCTTCGCTGCCGAGCGGACCGGGGGTGTAGGTAAAGGGTTGCAGTGGTTGCCCGGCGCCGTGGGCGGCGAGGGCCTGGATCGGTGCGGTCATGGAAGCTGCGGGCTTGGGATCGATCTGCTGATCTCGATGAATTGCAAACAGACTCTAGGCAAAGCGGTCCTGCCCATGGCCGCCCCACAACGACCCCGTGCCCGCACCCGTTAACCGTGGGTTCAGGCCCACCGTTCTGGCTTCCATTCCGGGTTTGCATTTAGTTTATGTAGCAACCATTGCATCGCAAGGCCCCAACCCTTGTGTTGGGTTGGTCGGACTGTTCTTCCCAACCTCCGTAGCATCCCATGCCCTCTCCAGCTCGCCTCCAGGCCCTCCAGACGATTCTGCAGCGGCCTGCCACGGCGGTCGAGCCGCCAGCTCCCCTGGAGGAGATCTGGGCTAGCGATGTCTTCGGCCTCGAAGCCATGCGCTCGGCACTGCCCAAGGGGGTGTTCCGCTCGATCCAGCGCTCGATCCGCGAAGGCAGCAAGCTCGACCCCTCGGTGGCCGACGTGGTGGCCCAGTCGATGAAGGACTGGGCCAGCGCCCGTGGCGCCCTCTACTACGCCCACGTTTTCTATCCCCTCACCAACCTCACCGCCGAGAAGCACGACGGCTTCATCTCGCCCCAGTCCGACGGCAAGGCGATCGCCGAGTTCTCCGGCAAACTGCTGGTGCAGGGTGAGCCCGACGGCTCCTCCTTCCCCAACGGCGGCCTGCGCACAACCTTCGAGGCCCGCGGCTATACCGCCTGGGATGTCACCAGCCCTGCCTGGCTGATGCGCACCGCCAACGGCGTGACGTTGTGCATCCCCACCGTGTTCGTCAGCTGGACCGGCGAGGCCCTTGACAAGAAAACACCGCTGCTGCGCTCCAACGCCGCCATGAACAAGCAGGCCCAGCGGCTGCTCAAGCTGCTCGGCGAAACCGATATCGCCCCGGTGAATTCCAGCTGCGGCGCCGAGCAGGAGTACTTCCTGATCGATTCGACCTACACCACCCTGCGGCCCGATCTGCTGCTGGCCGGCCGCACCCTCTTCGGCGCTCCGCCGGCCAAGGGTCAGCAGTTTGACGACCACTACTTCGGTGCCATCCCGGAACGGGTGCAGGTGTTCATGCAGGACGTGGAGGCCCAGCTCTACCGGCTCGGCATCCCGGCCAAGACCCGCCACAACGAGGTGGCGCCTGGCCAGTTCGAGATTGCACCCTTCTTCGAGGCCGCCAACGTGGCCACCGATCACCAGCAGCTGACGATGACCGTGCTGCGCAGCACGGCCAAAAAGCATGGCCTCACCTGCCTGCTGCATGAGAAGCCCTTCGCCGGTGTCAACGGCAGCGGCAAGCACGTGAACTGGTCGATCGGCAACGCCACCCAGGGCAACCTGCTCGATCCCGGCAAGACGCCCCACGCCAACCTGCAGTTCCTGATCTTCTGCGCGGCGGTGATCCGCGGTGTGCACTGCTTCGGCCCCCTGTTGCGGGCCGTCATCGCCACCGCCAGCAACGACCACCGCCTCGGCGCCAACGAGGCCCCTCCAGCGATCATCTCGGTGTACCTCGGCAGCCAGCTGGAGGATGTGTTTAACCAGATCAAGAGCGGCCACCTGGAGGGTTCCGCCGAGGCCGCGCTGATGTCCCTCGGGGTCGACACCCTGCCGGAGCTGAACAAGGATCCCGGCGATCGCAACCGCACCTCCCCCTTCGCCTTCACCGGCAATCGCTTCGAGTTCCGGGCGGTGGGCTCCGGGCAGTCGGTGGCAGGCCCCCTGGTGGCGCTGAACACGATCCTGGCCGATTCGCTCCAGTGGATCGCCGATCGGCTGGAGGAACAGCTCAACAGCGGCGTTCCCCTCCAGGAGGCCGCCTTCGCCGTGCTCAAGCGCACCATGGACGAGCACGGCGCCGTGGTCTTCGGCGGTGACGGCTATTCGAGCGAGTGGCACCACAAGGCCGTGGAGGAGCGGGGCCTGGAGAACTTGCGTACCAGTGCCGATGCCCTGCCGGTGCTGGAACGCCCCGAGATCCGGGACCTGTTCCAGCGCCAGGGGGTGCTCACGCCCGTGGAGCTCGAAAGCCGTTTCGAGGTGTATGCCGAGCAGTACATCCTCGCCATTGAGGTGGAGGCGCGGCTGGCCCTGCGCATCGCCCGCACCCAGATCTATCCGGTGGTGATGCAGAGCCTGGAGCGCCTGAGTCGTTCGCTGCGGGATCAGGAGGCGATCGGCATCCCAAGCGATCGGGGCCTGGTCACAACGATCGCAGATCTCAACAGCAAGTTGCTGCAGCGCTGTGGCGCCCTGGAGGAGGCCCTCGCCAATCCGCCCCACGACACCCATGGCCACCTGCATCACTGCGCAGGCACCCTGATGCCGCTGATCGGCAGCCTCCGGGAGGCGGTGGATGGCCTTGAGGCTCTGGTGGATGACGACCTCTGGCCCCTGCCCACCTATCAGGAGATGCTGTTCGTGCGCTGAGCAGCCCACTGACCGGTGCCGGGGGGGGCGACCCGGCACCGGCCCCTTCTACACCAAGCCCGTCGATGAACTCTCCCGGGCGCGAGCGGACGTGAAGGGGGTGACAGGGCAGGAAATAACGCCATGGATCTGTATAGCCACTGGCGTTGCTTTCGGCTTCACCATGCAAATAACCATAGACCAAGTGAATCATTCAGGGGCTGGGAAATCCGAATTGTCGGCGAGTGATGCGAAAGTGATCTTTTGATTCAATGGCTTCATTAATTCCTCAACGGGTGCTTGGTGAGCTGTCGCTAAGAGATTGTCTAGAAGACGCATGCCTCCATCACTAATGATTTCAAGACTCTGATTATTCTGTATATCCTGTAAGGCAGCCTCCCGTTTGGTTTCGACTTGCTTCAAGATGCGGCTAACCCTAACTCCCTCATTGAAACTCATCGTCTTAATCGCTGCTGTGCCCATGGCCTCGTTCCATAGGCTCCCATCCTTTGCCAAGATTCGATCCTCTGGGTCCCGTGCGAACTCAACTGAGTGGTGAAGGGCCACTACTTCCCACTGACGGTTAAATACAGGAGATCCAGAAGAACCTGGTTCAGTATCGGCTTCGTAGTAAAGGTAGCTTGACTTTTCATCGCGAATCATCATTCTATTATTGAGAAGTGAGATCTTTTTAGATTCTCCATTCGGATGTTGGATAATGAATACCGGCTCGCCAGTGACTGTTTTGCCCATGTCTGCCGACAGGCGGTTGTATCCGTATTCGCCGATATCATGCTGACCGTCGATGCTCTTTGATTCAAGGGCAATCAGGACATAGTCCAGTGCGTTCCACTCATCCGTAAGTAGTAGGGTCTGAGGGGCTAGACGAAAGACAGCTGGTGTGCTGCTTACTAATCGCGTCTTACCAGGTGCAATCACCTGGGGAACAATTTCTACATCGAACTCCGCTACAGCATTGGCAACAATAGACAGCAGTGAATCCCCGCCAATATCTGATTGATCAAGTACGTGTCGGTTCGTTATAAGGATTCCCGGGCCGACAAGAAAACCAGTCCCATAACCTTCTGCTCCCTTAGAAGTGACGACTTTGATCCGAGCAACAGTTCGTCGCAGCTCTGCACCTCGATTAAGAAACCAAATCGGCAGCAAATCATTGCCGCCAATGATGGCTTCAAGTTGCCCTCGCGCCTGCGGACTTAACTGCTGCAGGCGCTTGTTAGCCTCAGCTTTGCTGGCAGCTGGAGGCATAAGCACATAAGCATCGATCTCTTCAAGCACCCTGTTATCACCGCCATTACCTGGCTTGACTTCCAGTGAATCATTTAAAAGTGGGTTGCTTATCAGTCTCGTAATACGCCTTGGCAGCACATCTGAATTAATTGTCAGAATCTCCCCTTGAAGCAGGGCTGCCTTGGTCTGCTCAAGGTTCACCTGCTGCGCGGCCAGACGCTGTTGGGCCTCGGCTGTAAAATTAGTCTCCTTAAAAATCGCCATAATCAATTCTTTTCACTCGGAAACTATTTGATCAAGACTGGACAATTGGATCTGCTCCATTCCTTCCTCTGCACGCTCTAACCCTGGGCCGCCCTTCAGGCTCACCTCCAGCGGACTTAAATAAGCCAGATCAATTCCTGTCCGTCGCTGGATCTGCGCAACTTTAACCTGATAAATAGACGCATCAAAGTGTTCTAGTCCAGCACTGATTAGCTTTTCTTGATCAAGCAGATAGGCTGTAACGGTTAGTTTTTCTGTGTTATTCTTTGCGACTGCGATCTTCCAGAAGCGCAGTGGTAGTCTTACTCCACGATAGATTGGATCTCGCTCTGTCATCACTGGACCTGTAAAAACTGTCAACCGTCTGCGGTTATTGCGGGCAGAGTCGAGCAGAAAGGTTTCAATTCCTTGCCAAGTCTCGTCGTTTCGATTAAAACCCTCGTGCTGCGGAGAGCAGTTGGTGAAGTGAAATGTGTCTTCGTTCGCTCTCGCCGCCGCTTCGGGCGTGCCCCACACCGGATCAAGACGACGGACCAGGTGGCCACGATCGAGTTTGTTCCTTCGGTAAAGCGACTCACCGATTTGCTCTGACTCGGCAATGCGTGGGTCATATGACCAGCTATCCTGTTCTCGGATTATGTCTATACTGCTCGCTCCATCGATGTTCACCGCCGTATAAAGAGCAAGCTGTCGTCTGCGATTCATGACTATTGAGAAATGTTCATAGTTTAGAACGGCGGATGATTTGTCAGCGGGATTACTCCCATTCGCAGTTACTACTCGCGCTGCATTTCTGAACTGTTCATCGGTTAGGGTTGGCAGGGGCAGTTTTATGCAAAGAAATTCTGGATCATATCCTTTACGTCCTTTGTATTCACCGACTTGGCGGACGCGCTCTAGACCATTGCCAGCCTCCACCTCGATTTTGTTGGGCTCGGCAGAGAGGGCTGGGGTGGTTTGACTTCCCAGCGAAATAGTAATTCGTAGGGGTATTTCCAAGGTCATGCTGTCCATAAAAATGCCACATTTTTGATAATGTTAAGCTTGCCCCATTCCAGGCTTGAGTTGAATTTAAAGTTCTCATTAAAACGTAACGCCATTCGACCCCCTCCCCCAGGGGCTGGAAATTCGCCTCCACTCCAACAAGCCCAGCAGGTGGCGGCTAGAAAACAGCAGCGCTTGAGGCTTTGAATCAGCCCTGACCTTGCAGGTAACGGACCACAGATCTGTCAAGCGACTTTTGGCGTGGGCCTGTCCTGCTGCTAACCCGCTACTGTCGCTAACCCTCTC